>DASPXO010000279.1:0-3058 GCA_035637235.1 Gemmatimonadales bacterium
GCGAGCAGCAGCGCCGTCGTCGAGCCGGCCGGCCCGGCGCCGACGACGACCGCGTCCCAGATCACCGGCTCGTGGCGGCCGTGTGCGTCATGCCGAGACGCGCGAGCCGAGCGCGGCCGCCGCGGCGCCGGCGAGCGTCGCCGCCAGGTTCACGCCGTCGTTGTCCAGCCATCGCCAGCCCCTGATCAGGCGTACCGGCTCGTGGCACACCGCATTCCCGCGCTCGAACTGCGCGCTGCAGCCGGGGCACTCGTACTTGCCCTGGACCGTCGCTCCCAGAACCGAGTCGGCGAGCATGCCCAACACGCCGGCGCCGACCAGTGCGGCTGACCCCGGGCCGGCGGCCCGGGGTCCAACCCACCGAGCGGTCAAGGCAATCAGGAGGGCCCCTGCCACCCCGCCCACCGTTCCCAGCATGGTAACACCCCCCGACGCGCCGCGCGGGACGCGGACGCCGCTCGTGATCAGCCGCGGTGGGGACGGGGAAAACGATCCGATCTCGGTGGCCCAGGTGTCGGCGGCGGCCGCAGCGACGGCGCCGGCCGTCACGCTCCACCAGCCGAGCAGCGCGGCGAGGGCGGCGACGCCGCCGTTCGCGATCACCTGTCGCGCCGTGCGCCGCGGCCCTCGCCGCTCGGCGAGCTGGGTGAGGAGACTGCCGGAGAGCAAGAAGGCGAACAGCAGGGCGAGTCCCCGCCATCCCAGCCCCCAGGCCACCGCCGCCCCGACGGCGAGCGCCGCGGCGACGCCGCCCGGGGCGAGCCAGCTCACTCGCCGAACAGGTCGCGCAGGATTCGACGCTTCAGCTCGGGCGGCGCGCCCTGCGCCCGGCAGCGGGCCCGCAGGAAATCGAGGAACAGCCGTTCGAAGTCGAAGTGCTCGCCGCAGGGGGGGCATTCAGCGAGGTGTTGGCGGATGTCGCGCTCCAGCTCGGGTGTCACCTCGCGGTCGAGAAACTCGTACAGGTGCTCGGTGCACTCCCGGCAGTTCATGCAGGATTCCCTTTGATGTAGCCCATCCCGACCGCGTAGTCGTAGAGCTTGCCTTGCAGCATGCGCCGGCCCCGGAACAGCCGCGACTTCACCGTGCCGACCGGCACGTCCAGCACGCGGGCGATCTCCTCGTAGGAGAGCCCTTCCACGTCGCTCAACACCACG
Source organism: Gemmatimonadales bacterium (assembly GCA_035637235.1). GTDB lineage: Bacteria > Gemmatimonadota > Gemmatimonadetes > Gemmatimonadales > GWC2-71-9 > DASUAL01. Next base: position 1,158 of record DASPXO010000279.1, read on the forward strand.
GTCTCGCGGAATTGTTCCGGCAGCTCGTCGATCGCCCGGAGCACCTCGTCGTCCACGATCCGGTCGAAGAACGCCCCCTGGGGATCCTCCTCCTGCAGGTCTTCGAACACCGAGTAGGGCTCGATCGCGTCCAGATCGACCGTCTCCGGATGGCGGGTGCGGCGGCGGTATTCATTTATGAAGGCGTGCCGCAGGATGGTCAGGAGCCACCCCTTCGCGTTCGTCCCCTGCTCGAACTGGTGCCAGGCGCGGTACGCCTTGAGGATCGTCTCCTGGACCAGATCGTCGGCGTCGGCGGGGTTGCCGGTGAGGCGCAGGGCGACGCGGTACAGGCTGTCGAGGTGGACCAGCGCCTCGCGCTCGAAGCTGGCGCGCTTGTCGGCGTCGGCGGCCGGAGTCGGCGTGGGGGTGGGGGCGGGCGCCATATCTTGCCATAACCTGCCCGCGCCGTCTCGGGTTTCGCAATGGGGTGGCGGCGTGATAGGTTTCGCCCGCTGTGGTCCACAGTATCGTGCCCCTGGCCGTGCTCGAAGCCGTCCGCAACCTCGACACCCCGGTCGAGGACGGGCTCTCGGAGTTCGCCGAGGAGCTCCTGGCGAAGCGCCTCGGCCTGTCGCACACCGTGGCGATGCAACTCGCCCAGTACGAGACCATGGTGCGGCGCGACGACCGGGCCGAGGCGGCGCACGTGGAGGCGCTGCTGCGCCTGGTCGGGCGCCGCCCGGACGCGGACCTGGTGTTCGCCGACGCCGGGCGGCGGGCGGCGCGGCGTGCCGTACGCCGGCTGCTCGGAGTGTCCCGCCTCGCGGCGCGGGCCGCGCCGCGCGTGTTCGGCTATGCCGCGGCGCGCCGCGCCGCCCGCGCCGTGTTCGAGGGCGAGCTGCGGCGCGAGCGCGACGTGCCCGTCGCGCGCGTGCGCGACGCGATCGCGGTGAACGCGACGCCCGATGGCGCCGCCTGCACCCTGTACGGCACCGGCTTCGCGGAGCTGCTGCGCCTGCTCGTCGGCTTCGAGGGCGTGATGCTCCACGTCGCCTGCCGCGCCACGGGCGGCGACCGCTGCGAGTGGCGGGCGGCGCCGCCCGATCCCCGGCACCACTGATGCCGCTGCTCGACGGCTTCGACTTTCCGGGATTGGCGGACGCGCTCGGCGCGCTCGGCGCCGACGCATGGCTCCTGTACGACTTCCGCAAGGTGAACCCCATCGCCGGGCGGATCCTCGGGCCGACCGGCCTGGCCACGCGGCGGCTGTTCGTGCTGCTCCCGCGGTCCGGCCCGGCGGTGGCCGTCGCCCATCGCATCGAGCTGCAGCCGCTGGCGAATTTCCCCGGCGACGTCCGCCCGTACGGCTCGTGGCGCGAGCTGCACGGGCAGCTCGAGGCGCTGGTCCGCGGCCGCACGCTCGCGATGGAGGTCTCCGAGTCGGACGCGGTGCCGTACCTCGACCGGGTGCCGCACGGCGTGGTGCAGCTGCTCGAGTCGCTCGGGGCGCGCATCGTCTCGTCGGCGCCGCTCGTCACGCGGTTCGCGGCGCGCTGGAGCGCGGCGGAGGCGGACGGGCACCGGCGTGCGGCGCGGGCGCTGGCCGAGATCGCACGCGAGGCGCTCGCCTGGGCGGGCAGCGAGACGGCGCGCGGCGCCGAGGTGCGCGAGGCCGGGCTGCAGCACCGCGTCCTCGACGCGATCGGGCGCGCCGGGCTCGTCACCGACCACCCGCCGATCGCGGCGTTCGGGCCCAATTCCGCGTTGCCGCACTACGAGCCCCACGCGGGCGCGGATCTGCGGCTCGTGGCGGGTCAGGTGCTGCTGCTCGACCTGTGGGCGGGGCCGTCGCCGGGCTCGGTGTTCGCCGACCAGACCTGGATGGCGTTCGCGGGCCGCGCGCCCGACGCCGAAGTGCG
>DASPXO010000280.1:0-4509 GCA_035637235.1 Gemmatimonadales bacterium
GACCGCCCGTCTCATCGCGTGCATCAGAGGGAACATACACCCGCGGGAATCGGCCGGGTGAGCGGGAGGCCGCCCTCCTGCCCGCCAGATCAAGAGTCGGCGAGGTACTCCTCGTCCCAGGCGACCTCGAACTCCTGTTTGCACCGCTGGCAGACCATCTTGCGCGGCTGGCCGCTGCGCAGGGCCGCGCGCTCACGGCAACTCGGGCACACGGCGTAGTACGGGCCCCAGTCCTTGGGGATCCCCCGGGCGTGCTTGGGCCGCGGCACCACGGTCCAGCGCCGGGGCGGGCGCGAGACGACCTCGACCAGGTAGTGGGGCACGGAAAGGGCCTTCCCGTTGAGATCGAGGATCGCTTCGAGCGAGGCCAGCCGGGTCACACGGTACCACGCGCCGCGCCGTAAACGGCAGTCTACGTCCACCTGGAGGCGGCACCATTGCATTCCGGCCATGACGTCCTTCGCTGGGAGCGCTGCGGCTCGTTCGGCAGGGGGCGGTCGCCTTACGAAGGTATCGGCTTGCGCCCTTCGCCAACGTGACTCACGCCACACCCGCGGCGGCCAGATGCCGAAACAAGAGCGGCCCGACGCCCCTGCTCGGGACGTGGGCCGCCTTGGGGAGTCGGGGGATCGAGCTCCCGTTTTGGTGGCTCCGCGAGAAGTGAACCAGCGCTGCTCCTCGATGTCCACCACCGTGAGACACCGCCGAGTGCACCGCCCACTCCCCGGGAGCCGTCTGCTAGCTATTGCAAGCGGGATGCCACGCCTGCCGCGAGAGATCCGCCGGAAACAGGAGGCCTTGCCGCAGTGAAGTGCTGGACCTACGTGGCATCCTTGCGGCGGCGCAGCCACACCGCATTCCCTTTGCCATTGCGGCTCGACTCTCCCCACAGCAGCGAGAGCCACAGGATGAGTGTGATCACCGTGTCTTCAACCCACGTCAGTTGCCTGCGCTTCATAAAGCACGTCCTGGGGAACAGACCCTCGTCTCTCGAGGACGCAGGAGTCATGCCAAGGCGCCCAGTGAGCATCAGGATGGACGGACGCGGCCGTCGGCCGCGCCGTGGCTGGAGCGTGTAAGAATCGAACCTACCGTGGCTCGGTCGAGCCCCAGCTGGTTGTCGTCTAGTTCCCGACGTATACGATTGGGTAGCCGGTGCCGCTCTTGCTGTTCTGGGACAGCCCACCGTTCGTGGACTTCATCGCGGCCTCCACGGTGGCCGGGGACGCCGCAGGATACTTCGAGAGGTACAGCGCCGCGGTGCCGGCGGCGTGCGGCGCGGCCATCGAGGTGCCGGTGAGGGTCGCGTAGCCGCTCTTATAGTACGTCGAGAGAATGTCCACCCCGGGCGCCGCCATGTCGACGCAGGGCCCGACGTTCGAGAAGTACGCCTCGTTGTCGCCCTGGTCGATGGCGCTGAGCGTGATGATGCCGTTGTCCGTGCCCGCGCCCGCGCGCGCCGGCGAAGAGTTGCAGGCGTCGGCGGCGCTGTTCCCCGCGGCGAGCGCGTACACCACGCCGCTCGCAGCGGACGCGCCCACGGCGTCGTCCAGCGCCTGGCTCGCACCGCCGCCCAGACTCATGTTCGCGACGGCGGGCCTGATCGCGTGCTGCGTCACCCAGTCCACGCCCGCGATCACGCCGCTGACGGTCCCGCTGCCGCCGCAGCCCAGCACCTTCACGCCGTGCAGCGGGGCACCCGGCACCACCCCGACCACGCCCTGCGCGTCGTCCTTCGCGGCCACCGTGCCCGCCACGTGCGTGCCGTGCCCGTTGCAGTCCTTGTTCGGTCCGCCTGCGAAGCTGACGTGCTCCACGACGTTCAGGTCGGGATGATTCCGGTCGATCCCGGTGTCGATGATGTACACGTTGACGTTCGTCACCGCGCCGCTCCCGTCGCCGGCGACGGTGAACGAGGCGCCGGCGCCGATGCGCTCGATCCCCCAGGGCACGGTCTGGTCCAGGGCTTCCACCACCTGATCCAGCTCGATGTAGCGCACGCGCGGATCGGCTGCGAGCGCCGCGACCGCCCGCTCCGACAGCACGGCCGCGAAGCCGTGCAGCGCCCGCTCGTAGACGAAGTCCGGGACGCTGCCGTGCGCCTGAGCCAGCGCGTGGGCGTGACCGGGCACGTCGGCCGCGGCGACGCTGTCCTGGAACACCACGACGTAGCGCGCCGCCCCCGCCTCCGCGCCCGCCCACGGCGGCGCGTCGAACGAGGGCGCGGTGGGAGAAGGTGACGATTCACGGTCGGGGGCGCAGGCGGCAGCCGCGATGAGCAGACCGGCGGCCATGCGATGATGGAGGCTCATAGTGGCAGCAAGAGTGCCGTTTTCGGCCGGGCGGCGCCATCTGCCGAACGCCGGAGCCTCTACGCCGTTCGACAGAGGGGTCAGCCGTGGCCCTCGGTGTAGGACCGATGCTGGATTCGCGCTCGCGCGCCTGGGCGAAGCAGCGCGCTGCGACGCTGCAACGCATGTACTCGTCAGGGGATGGGAGGTTGTTGTGGCGGGAGCGTGTAGGAATCGAACCTACCGAAGCTCGGTCGAGCCCCAGCTGGTTTTGAAGACCAGTCGGACCACCAGGCCCGATCCGCCCCCGCGACCTGCGGTGCAATCTACTGCGGCTGCGCCGTCCTGCAGGCCCGCATGAACAACCCGTCAGTGGCTCCTCCCTCTGCCCGCCCTAACCGCCGGGGTGCCATACGAACGAGTCTCGCGCGCTGTACAAGGTATCTCCGCTCGCAGCACGAACCGTCACGACAGCAGACAGGACCGGGGCATCAAGTTGCTCAGTCGCCAACCGCGAGAAGCCGGTGAATCGGTAACGATTCACCGCGAAGCGATAGCCTGGGACATAGTACCCTTCGGCGTCGGCTTGAAGGGCCGGCTGGCGCGGCTCCTCGACCGGCGGTGCCGGACGCTGTTCAGGATGGGTGGACATGGGGGTACGCGGTCGCAGCACGACGAGAAGGCCAACCGCGAGCCCAAACGCGACAAGCAGAAGGAGACGATTTCGGCGCATGAGCGTGTGGTTTACTGCCTCGTCGTGAAGGCCCGCAGCATCCGGTCCCAGAATTCGAGCGCGTCGTAGAAGCCCTGCACGCTGATGCGCTCGTCCTTGCCGTGGGCGCGGACGTCGTCCGGGTCCTCGAAGACCGCCGACACGCCGTAGGTGGGGATCCCCGCGTTCCGCAGGAACAGCCCGTCGGTGGCCCCGGCCTCCATCACGGGCACGACCGGGATTCCCGGAAACTGCGCCCTGACGAGGCGCTCGATCAGCTCCAAGATCTCGGGAGTGAGCGCCGAAGGCGGGCTCGCGATGGGCGGATACGCGGTTCGAATCGTGATACGATCGTCCGCCACGAGGCGCCGCAGGGTGGCCTCGACGTCGGCCGGCGGCTCGTCGGGGAGGATGCGGCAGTTCACGGTCGCCCGCGCCGCCTGCGGCAACGCATTTTCGGCGTGCCCCGCCGCCAGCATCGTGGCGACACAGGTGGTGCGGAGCTTGGCATTGTAGAACGGCAACGTGGAGAGCCGCGCCACGGCCGCGCTGTCGGGCGGATCCTCGAGGACCGCCCGCATGTCGGCGGCGAGCTGCCCCGTCTCGACGCCCGCGGCGCGCTCGAAGTAGGTCCGCGTCACCTCGTTCAGCCGCACCGGAAACCGATGCGTGGACAGGCGCACGAGGGCCGCCGCGATGTGGTAGATCGGATTGTCTCCCGGCCGCGGCAGGGAGCTGTGGCCGCCGCGGTCGGTCGCCTCGAGGACGTAGGTGGCGTACACCTTCTCGCTCGCCTGTACCTCGAAGGTCAGGCGCCGGCCGTCGCGCAGAATACCCCCACCCGCATCGGTGTTCAGGGCGAACGCCGCGTCGATCAGGTCGCGATGAGCCCGCAGGAGCCACTGGACGCAGCTCCCATCCGTCTCCTCGTCCCCTTCGAGCATGAGGATGATGTCGCGGTCGGGCTGGAAGCGGTCCCGCTTCATGCGAATGAAGTTGGTGACGAGCATCGCGGCGCCCGCTTTGTTGTCGGTCGTGCCGCGGCCGTAGAACCAGCCGTCCTTTTCCACGAACGTGAACGGATCGACCGACCAGTCCGCCCGCCGCGCGGGGACGACGTCGAGGTGCGCCATCACGAGGATCGGCCGCCCGCCGGCGCCGGTGCCGCGGTAGCGCGCCACCAGATTCCCATGGCCGGGGTCAGGCCCGATCAAGACCCGGACATCGGCCGCCGGGAAGCCCGCCGCCAGCAATCGCTGGGCCATCGCCCGGGCGGCGCGCGGCGTGTTCCCGGCCGAATCGGTCGTGTTGATCTCGATCAACTCGCGGAAAATGTCCCGGGCGAGGCGGCGGCCGGCGGGGGACAGGAGCTCCTGACTTCGGGCAATTCGGGAAGGGCCGCCGAGCAGCAGCAGCCACCACGCGAGGCCTGCCGTGATGCGTTTCACTTGGAACGTGGCGTCGTGGCGTCGGTAAACGGGGTCGGGTGGAGGGCGGCGGCTAGCC
>DASPXO010000281.1:0-19556 GCA_035637235.1 Gemmatimonadales bacterium
CTCGCCACGTTGACCGCCACTCCACACCGGGCCGACCGTGTGAATCACGTACTTCGCCGGCAACCCGTAGCCCTTGGTGATGCGCGCCTCCCCGGTGGGGGAGCCGCCGATGGAGCGACACTCCGCGAGCAGTTCCGGTCCCGCGGCGCGGTGGATGGCGCCGTCTACGCCACCGCCGCCGAGCAGCGTCGTGTTCGCCGCGTTGACGATGGCGTCCACGGCCTGCTTGGTGAGGTCGCCCTGGATGGCCTCGATGCGGGCGGTCATGGGCGGTAGAGGGCGGAAAAGGGCGGTGAAGGACGGTAGAAGTGTGTCACGGAACCAGCTCCGGCGTCAGCATCCATTTCACTCGCCAGCAGTCGTCGTCGCTTCCGAGGCACACGATCCCGGCCGTCCGAAACGCCACGATCTCGCGCTCGGCATCACCCACGACCAGGAGCGACGCGAACCGACCGAGCTGCGGCAGGTGGCCGACGAGCAGCGCGGGCTCCGTCAGCTCGCCCACCGCGCGCCGGGCGATCGCCGGGTCATCCATTGGGGCGAGGCCCGCCAGCTCGGTCATCCCGTCGGGCGGGCTGAGCCCGGCGGCGAGGATCTCCGCCGTCTCCCGGGCCCGGAGCTTCCCCGAGTGAAGGATCCGGGCCACCCGGAGGCCGGCCCGCGCCGCCGCGCGCGCCACCCGCTCCACCTCCCGGCGCCCCCGGTCCGTGAGCGGCCGCGCCGGGTCTTCCGATTCCGGCTTCGCCTCCCCGTGCTGCACGAGGTAGAGATCCATCACACCTAAGCTAAGGCAATCGGGGAGGGGCTTCGGGGCGATGCTTCCCGCGATATGGCCGCCGCCCCGCCCGAGGTCTATTGTTACGCCGACTCCGACCAGGTGCGCTCAGCTCATGCTCTCCGGTCGTGACTTTGTCCACTCGTCGCTCCTCGCCGCTGCCGGGGCCCTCCCCGACCCGGAACGCCATCGGCGCGATCCCCCACGGACGCGCAGCAGCCGTCCCGCGCACGGCGCGGGCATGGACGGGCATCAGCAGCCCTACCTCTCGCTCGGCGACGCCACCGTGCTGGCCGAAGGGATGATGTTCTCCAATGAGCCGGGGTTGGACGACCCGGCCGGCGGGTTCGGCTACAACCACTCGAACAACCTGCTGATCACGAAGGAGCGGGGGGTGCAATGAGCGGCATCGGACTGGCGGGATGGCCGGCCGCGATCTGACCGAGCGCGTCCGGCAAGCCCTGGGCGACCGCTACACCGACATCACGGCGGTGAGCCGCGGCGGCCATGCGGCCATCTTCGGCGCCTACGACGGGGGCGGTCACAGGGTCGCCATCAAGGTGCTGCACCCGGAGCTCGCGGTCTCGGTCGCCGCCGACCGCTTCCTCCGCGAGATCCGCTACGCCTCCCAGCTCAACGACCCCCACATCGCGCGCCTCGTGGATTCGGGCGAGACGGACTACCTCCTGTGGTTCGTGATGCCCTACATCTCCGGGGAGACCCTGCGACAGGCGCTGCGCCGCGAGGGGCGCCTCCCGACCGCACGCGCGGTGGAGATCGCCGCTCAAGTGCTGGACGCCCTGGCGCACGCCCACGCGCACGGGATCGCCCACCGGGACATCAAGCCGGACAATATCGTCCTGTCCCCGGACGGCGCGGTGCTCGTGGATCTGGGGATCGCGCGCGCGATCGCGAGCTCCGGGGACGATCGCGTCACCCGGAGCGGGTTCGTCGTCGGCACCGAGGAGTACATGAGCCCGGAGCAGGCGGCGGGGCACCCGGACGTGGACGGCCGCACCGACGTGTACTCGCTCGGCGTGGTGCTGTTCGAATCGCTCGCGGGCCGGCCGCCCTTCTCCTCTGTGAGCGCCGCGGCGGTGCTCGACATGCACCAGCACCAGACGCCGCCCGACCTCCGGAGCCTGCGACGCGACCTGCCGAAGGGGCTCGGAGCCGTGGTCACTCGCGCGCTCGCCAAGCCGCGTGAGGAGCGCTGGCAGACGGCGGTGGAGATGCGGGCGGCCCTGCTGCCGTTCGCTCGAGAGGCGACGTGAGAGCGGGCGGACGCGCCGGGATACTGGTGGCGGCCTTTCGATCCGCCGGTCCGCCCGTCCGCCTGACCGCCATACTTCTCCTCTCCGCCTGCCAGCCTGAGGCGCGCCGCCTGTTGCTGCTCGACCTCGCGCTGGCCGATCCGGTCGTGCTCAACAGCACCGCTCAGCCGTGGCGCGACGCGGGCTACACGGTCGAGTACCGGCGCTTCTACCCGCACCTGACATGGGCGGACCTCGCGCGCTACCGCACCCTCGTGTTCCTGCTCGGGCGTGAGCCCCAGGCCCCTTCGGACGCGCTCGGCGCGGGGGATCTGGCGCTCCTCAACGAGTGGGTGCGGCGGGGCGGCTTCGCGGTGCTGGGATACGACGGCGACGGCGAGGGTGACCTCGACCGGTGGACCGCCAACCAGTGGCTCGCCTCCAGGGGGGCCGGCATCGTCGTCGGCGACCACGTGCTCGAGGACATCACCGCGCAGGCCTGGACGACCGGCCGCCCCCCGCCTTGGGCGGTGGCGCGCCCCGTCGGCGCCGAGCCGCTCGGATCCGTCTACGACCCGTTCCCGCTCGACCGCAACCACGCGGTGGTGACACGCCATCGGGCCCAAGTGCTCGCGATCACGAGCTCGCATGCCTTCGTGCGCACGCCGCAGGGCGCCGCCGCACGCTCGGACGCGTGTATCGCGGCCGCGGTGCGGCTGGGCGACGGGCTCGTCGTTGTGATCAGCCGCCACGCGCTGGGCGCCCTTGGGGCCCAGTACCGGCCGTCCCAGATGCCGCTCCCGCCGGCGGACGACCTCATGCGCACGCACGACTTCCTGACGGCCCTGGCGCGCTGGAGCCGCCGCCCCGCCGGCTGGGCGCACGTGCCCCCCGCCGCGCACGGCGTGCCGCTCGGGCTCCAGCAGGCGCCGCTCCCGGTGGAGCTCCGGCCGCCCCGACTCGCGCCTCCCGCGGGAGCGGGCACGGTCGAGCTGCCGCTCGCGCCGGACGAGAAGCTGGTGCGCGGGACCAACGTGCCGGGTTGGCTCAGGCGACAGGGAATGCGCGTCCTGTGGCTGCCGCTGTTCGCGACGCGGGACGGGCGCCGGGCGCCGCGGTCGCGCGCCGTCCTCGATTCGCTCGTCACGTTCCTCGACATCGGCGGGTTGAACGTGCTCGCCGGCGATGCCGCGCCCCAATGGGCCGACTCGAGCCGAGCGCGTTGGGACCAGCGCGATGCGGTGCGGCGCGCCTGGAGCGATGCCGTCAAGGGGCTGGGGCCCACGAGCGTGGGCTGGATTCCCGCCTTCGACCTCGCCGACGCGCGTCTGCCGCCCGCCGACTCCTCGCGCGGGACCCGCGGCGAGGGGCTCCCCGCGCCGTGCGTCCTCGATTCGGCGCTGTGGACCGCCGGCCTGGGCTCTGCCTACACGACGCTGGGGCGCTTGGCGGGGGACGAGCGCACGCTGGTGATCGCGGTGGGGCTCGATCTCGGGGGCGAACGGGGCCCCGGCCCTGACGGGCGGGGCTATGAGTATACGATGGGCCAGGAGTTCTGCGACGCGGCGTGGCGTCAGGCGCTCACACGCATCGCCCGGCGCGGCGAGTTCGATGCGCTCCCCTACGGCGAGCGCTATCGGACGCTGCGGGAGGCGGGACTGCTCCCGCTCTACTACCGAGCGCTCGAGGATCTGGTTGCCGAACGCGCCGCCGCGCTGCGCGACCGCGTGCTGCGGCAGCGCCGCGATCTGTCCTTCGCCTTCCGGCTGCCGCAGGCACCCGCCGACTGGTTCTCCCACGGGCTGCTGCGCGGCTTCGGACTCCCCAACCGGCCATTGCTGCTGTTTACGCCGGAGGTGAAGACGCGCGAGCCGCTGGCCCTGTTGCGCGGGCGCGGGATCGACGCCGTGCACGCGGTGGAACTCCCACCGGCGCTGCTTCGCACGCGCGACATCGCGGCGCTCAAGCGCCTCGTGTTCGAGGAGAATGACGGCTTTTGGCTCGGGGACGACGGCGGGCCCGGGGCCGGCGCGGGGGGAGGGGGAGGGGGAGGCGCCGGAACGCGGCTCCCGGTGGACAGCGTGGCCCGCCTCGTCCGGCGACTCGCGCATTAGACTTGCCCGGACCCTTGGGGGGCCGGTACCTTTGGGACCAGGTGGCGGTAGGGTGCGATGGTCGCGGTGCGCCGGTGTGAAGGGCGCGCTGAGGAAAGTCCGAGCTCCGTAGGGCAGACTGCCAGGTAACGCCTGGGCGCCGTAAGGCGACGGACAGGGCCACAGAAAACAGACCGCCCTGTATCCAAAGGGCAAGGGTGAAAAGGTGGGGTAAGAGCCCACCGCGCGTCTGGCAACAGGCGTGGCACGGTAACCCCCAGTCGGAGCAAGGCCAAGTAAGCAGCGAGACCCGGCCCGGGTCGTCTGAGCTGCGGGTAGGCCGCGCGAGGTGGCTGGCGACAGCCATCCCAGAGAGATGACCATCTGCCCGGCACAGACGGGTAAACAGAACTCGGCTTATGGCCCTACCGCCCGCCCTTCCATGACCCCACCAGCCGAGCCGTATCCCCCGCAGTGGGAACAGGCGGCGGAGCTGCGGGTCTTCCGCACGACCGTGGAGCAGTGGGAGACGCTGTTCAGCTGGCGCGCCGACATGCAGCGACAAGGCTGGAGGCTGTTGCGCGTCTCGAGCGAGGGCGACGAGATCGTCGCGGTCTTCGGCCGCACCAAAGCCGAGCGCGCTTCCACGCCCCCGGAGGAATGAGGAACGCGACATGGCTCGTCGGCTGCTCGTGATAGCCGCGGCGCTGACCGCCGCCTGCGCGTCCGCACGCGGCGGGACAGCGCCCAGCCCCGCGCCCGGCGCCACGCCCGCCCCTGCCTCAGCGGTCGCTGAGGCTCCCGCGGCCGCGGGCGCGGCGACGCCGGCGGCGCTCCGCGCGGACGTGATCCGCTACGGACCGAGCGCGCTGCGCTACGTGATCCACCGCCGACTGCACATCCAGCAGGCGCTCGGCGGCCAGGAGCAGGGTCAGGACCTGGGCGCCCGGATCTACGTGTCGGCGGCGATCGCCGGACCGGCGGACAGCGTGGGCTATCCCGCCACGTTCACGGTCGACTCGGTCGTCCCCGATTCCGGCACACCGCAGCCGGTGGCGGCCACTGTGAGCCGGGCGCGGCGCTTGGTCTTCAGCGGCCGGCTCACGGCGCGGGGCGAGTTCGTCAACGCCGTGGCCTCGGACAGCGCGCTGGCGCAGTCGGTCGTCCAGCTGCTCGCCAGCTTCCGCGACTTCCTGCCGCGCGTTCCCGCCGAGGGGCTGACGCTGGGCGCCGCCTGGACCGACACGTTGGAAACGACCCAGAAGGGCGCCGGGGCCGAGGTCTCGCGGCGCGCCATCGTGCGGGCCACTGCGGGCGCCTGGTCGGAGTACGCCGGGACGCGCAGCCTGCGGCTTGAGGCAAGCTCGACCTACCAGGTGGCCGGCGCCGGAACGAACGCGGGCCAGCCGTTCGAGCTGTCCGGCTCGGGGAGCGCGACGGCGGTCTCGTTCATCGCAGCCGACGGCCGCTACATGGGCGGCGAATCACGGGATTCCACGACCCTGACGGTGCGGCTCCCGGTGCAGGGCGTCGCGATCCCCGTGATTCAGGTGACACACACGACCGTGGCGGTCCAGCCGTAGTGCGGGCCGGACCGGCCGCACTGCTGGTCCTCGCGGTTGGGTCGGGCGCCGCCCGGCTCATGCGTGCGCAGGTCGCGCCGAATCGCACCAGCTTCTACCTCCACCCAACCGACGTCACGGATGCCCGCGCCCTTTGGGTCAACCCCGCCGGCCTCGGGCGGATCTCGGAGGCTTCGGTCCACTTCGACTTGACGGTGGTGGATCCCGGCGCCGCCGGGCGAGTGCGGCAACTCACATTCGGTTTCGCGTCACGCGGCTTCTCGTTCGGCTACCAGCGGGACCTGTTCTCGGGCGGCCCGCGCGGCCACACCTACCGCGTCGGGATGGCGAGCGGCCTCGGGCGGCTGGCCGGAGGCGGCTCCGTGACGCTGTACCGCGGCGGGACGTCCGAAACCGGCTGGGACCTGGGCGGGGTGTACGATTTGCTGCGGGACGTCTCGGTGGGTGGAGTGATCGCGAACATCGGGCACCCCGTCGTGCGGGGTGCGCGCCTCCCTGTGACGCTCGTGCCGGGCGCCACGCTGCGGTTGTTCCGCGCCCGGGCCGCCGTTTCGGCGCACGGTCGCCTCACGTCCGCCGACCGGCCCGAATACTCCATCGGGCTGGGGGCGCGGTTGCGGGACGGGACCACGCTGCCCGTCGGATTGCTCGCCCGCCTCGACGCGGACGGCTGGTTTCGGCACACCGGGTTCGCGTTCGGTCTGTCGGTCGGTCGCGACAACCTCGTCGGGACCGTCGTCACCGTGCCCGGCGCCGCCGGACGAATCGACTCCGGCAGCCTCTACGGCCTCTCGACCCGGCGCCTGACCCGGTAGCGGGGGCCGCCCGGCTCCGCCTCGATGCGGAACCCGAGCCCTCCGGAGGCGGCGGGCAGGAGCCGGTTCACGTAGCGCCAGAGCTCCCAGAACCCGCGCGGCGAGAGCCGCGCGAACGCCGTGTCCCGGCGGCCGCCCGCCGGCACCAGGATGAACTGGAACCGGAGTCCGCTCCTCCACACGGCGTGGACCGTGTAGGCGACGCTGTCGCGCGCATAGCCGCGCACGCGGCGCGGCGTCACGACGGCCACGCGCTGTCTGGCGATCACGAAGAGCACGGAGTCCTCTGGGCCGTCGGGGATGAACGCGAACACCGGCGCGTCACCCGCCGCGAGGGCGTGCCGCTGCACCAGCGCCGCCCGGAGGCTGTCGGGGAGCGGCGCGGTCCCCGCAAGCCGCGGCTGTCGGCTGAACGCGGTCCAGTTCACCACCAGCGCGCCCGCCGCGAACGCGACCGAGGCGAGGCACCCCCCGATCCCGAGCCCCACCAGCGACCTGACCGCCGTCGCCGGCGCGCCGGGTCGGACCCGCACACGGTCGCGGGCTGCCGTGGGGAGCGCGTGAACCAGAGCGTGGCTCGCCTCCTCCGCCGTCTGATAGCGCTCGGCCGGATCCTTGGCCAGCATGCGGTGGACCACCGCGGCGAGCTCCGTGGAGACGTCGGTTCGGATTTCCCGGATCGGCGTCGGGGTGGCGGTCGCCTGCTTCATCAGGATCGCCTGCGCCGACTCCCCGTCGAACGGGGGGGCGCCCGCGAGCATCTGATAGAGCACGATCCCGAGGGCATACACGTCCGACCGGCTGTCGGTCGGCTCGCCGGTGGCCTGCTCGGGGCTCATGTACTGCGGTGTCCCCACCACCATACCCTCCGTCGTGAGCTGCGTGGACGCCTGCTGCGCCGCTTTGGCAATCCCGAAGTCGCTCACGAGCACATGCCCGCTCGCGTCGATGAGGACGTTGTCGGGCTTCACGTCCCGGTGCACGATCCCATGGTGGTGCGCGTAGCCCAAAGCGTCCGCGACCTGGCGCGCGATCCTGCCGGCGTCGCTCATGGAGAGCCGCTGGCGTTTCTCGAGGAGTTGGCGCAGCGACGGGCCGTCGACGCAACGCATGACGATGTACAGGACCTCTCTCTTGTGGCCGCCGACCTTGTAGATCGGCACGATGTGGGGATGCTCGAGCTGCGCGATGGTGCGGGCCTCGCGCACGAAGCGCGCGGCCAGCGACGGCGAGGGCGTGAGGCCGAGGTCGAGCACTTTCACCGCGACGTCGCGGTGGAGCTGCTTGTCCCGGACGCGAAACACCGCTGCGAAGCCGCCCTCGCCCAACAGGTCGCCGACGGTAAATTCGTCTCCCAGAGCTTCCTGAAGCCGGCGACGGAGGGTGGCGATGTCGAGGGACATGGCGGACGCCAAACCTAGAAAGGCGTGGCGCGCGGCGCTAGGGACGGCGGCGCTCGCGCTCGCGTGGCTGTTCGGCGTGTGGCCCCCACCCGTGTGGTGGCGCGATCACTGGCCGCGGTGCACGGCGATGATGCGAGAACGGGCGGACTGGCGGACGGCCGGACGGCCGGACGGAAACTCACAGTCCGCCTGTCCACCCGTCCGCCCGTCCGCCCTCAGAGACATTTCTCCCGTGCTCCAGCGGATGGTGATCATCGGCGAGGACTCGCGCTTTCGCTCGCACCACGGCATTGACCTCGCCGAGATCGCGGACGCGCTCGGAGCGGACGGGAGCAGGGGGTTCTGGGGCACGGCCGCCGCCGCGTGGCGCCGGCGCGACCGGCTGCGCGGCGCCAGCACGATCACCCAGCAGCTCGCGAAGAATCTCTATCTGTCGCCGTCACGCAACCCGCTGCGGAAGCTCAAGGAGGCGGTGACTGCCCTGCGGCTCGAGCTCGCCCTGCCCAAGGACCGCATCCTCGAGCTCTACCTCAACGTGGTCGAGTGGGGCCCGGGCGTCTGGGGCGCCGAAGCCGCGAGCCGCGCCTACTTCGGGGTGCCGGCGGCGCAACTCGACCAGGGGCAGGCGGCGGCCCTCGCGGCCACGCTGCCGCACCCCCGCAGCTCCAACCCCACCTTCCGGCCGGACCGGATGGTCGCGCGGAAGAATCTGATCCTGGCGCGATACCATGGGGTCGATGTGTACATCCCGCCGGAACAGGAAGCAGAATCGCTGGTGATCGTCGCGCCGGTCGAGTCGCTGCACATCGAGGTTCCGCTGCCGGTCGACAGCACCCGCGACAGTCTCCCCTGAGCCGCGCGCTGTGCCTCGGTGCCTCTGTGCCCCTGGTAAATTAGTCTACCAGCCGCAGCGGCATCACCAGCGCCAGGTAGCTCGCCGGATCGCCCCAGCCGACGGGCTCCACGGTCGCCGCCCGCTCGGGCGCCTTCAAGGTGAGGCGCACCTCGTCGGTCGGCATGTACTTGAGGATCTCGAGCAGGTACAGGGCGTTGAACCCGATCTCGAGCGGCTCGCCCTCGTAGGTCACCGCCAGCTCGTCCTGCGCCTCGCCCAGGTCGGGAGTCTGGACCGAGAACTTGACCGCGCCGCCCGCGAACGCGAGCCGGATCCGGTGCGTCTGGTCGCTCGCCACGACGCTGGTCCGGCGCAGCGCCGCCGCCATCGCGGCCCTATCCGCGGTCGCGACCTTGTCGTTGTCCCGCGGGATCACCTGCTCGTAGTTCGGGTACGGCCCCTCGATGAGCCGGGAGAACACCAGCGTGTCGCCGGCTCGGAACCCGATGTGGTTATCGCTGCGCGCGATCGCGATGTCCGCGTCGGGAGCGAACAGGCGGCGGATCTGCTCCAGCGCCTTCGGCGGCACGATCAAGTCCGCGGTCGAGCCGCCCTCGGCGGGAACGTCCATCTTGGCCAGGCGGTGACCGTTGGTCGCCACCATGCGCATCCGGTCGGGGCGGAGCTCCCACAGCACGCCGTTCAGGATCGGCCGGCTCTCCTCGGTCGAGGCCGCGAAGGCCACGTGTCCGACGAGCTTGTGGACCACCCCGGCCGTCGCCTTCCAGGCGCCGTCGAACTTCACGGCGGGGAACGACGGGAACTCCTCCCGCGGCAAGCCCAGCAGCTTGAACTTCGAGCGGCCGCACTCGATGCCCACGCGCGACTCGCCCGCGGCCGTGAACCGCACGGGGCCGGACGGCAGCTCGCGGGCGATGTCCACAAGCTTCCTCGCCGGCAGCGTGACGGCGCCCTCGGCATCCACGTCCGCCGCGGCCATCGTGCTCACGGCGATGTCGAGATCCGTGCCGGAGAGCCGGATCCCCTGCTTCGTGGCCTCGACGAGAACGTTCGCCAGCACGGGCAGCGTCGTTTTGGCGGGAATCGCCGCCGCCACCCTGCCCAAGCCTTCCTGGAGCTGCTCCCGAGTGATCGTGAACTTCATCCGCCCTGGTCGCCTCGCCCGATTGCTGGGGTAAGAATCTCTACTGCCATACTAGATAGAACTACTAGTAATAGTAGTAGAGAGCGGGGAAATGTTGGTGATGGCGCCTAACCCGTGGAGTTCCCGCAGGGCAGCGGCCCCGCGGGCGTCTGACCCGAGTGTTGGGACTGTTGGCACCCGGCGCCTTCCCCACGAGCCCCGCCCCTTCCCACAGCCGCCCACACCCGCCCTTCCCACATGTTGGCTAGAGTGCGGACAACTCGTGGCGCGCCATTTCGACGCGCTCCTTGAACGTCCGGTCCCGGACCATCTGGCGCTCCACCTTGTCCACGGAATGTATCACGGTAGAGTGGTCCCGTCCCCCGAACGCCTGCCCGATCTCGACGAGCTGCATCCCCAGCATGTCGCGGGCGAGGTACATCGCGATCTGACGGGGGATCGTCAGGGTCTTGGTGCGGGCCTTGGAGCGCAGCCCCTCGGGCGTCACGCCCCAGCGGCGCGCCACGATCTCCTGCACCCGGTCGATGCTCGGCGTGGGCTGCGAGCCGAAGCTCGACTCCCCCTCCCCCTGGCGGATCTTGTCCGAGAGCGCCTCGCGGGCCAGCTCGATCGTCACCTCGCGGTTCTTGAGCGAGGCGAAGAGCAGCAGCTTGATGATGCAGCCCTCGAGCTCGCGCACGCTGGTGCGGACGTGCTCCGCGATGAAGCGGAGCACGTCGTCCGGGATGGTGAGCTCGAGGTGGTCCTGCTCGGCCTTCTTCCGCAGGATCGCGATCCGGTGCTCCAGGTCCGGGTGCCCGATGTCCGCTACGAGTCCCCACTCGAAGCGCGAGATCAGCCGGTCCTCGAGCCCGGGGATCTCCTTCGGCGGGCGATCGGACGTCAGCGCGATCTGCTTGTGCGCCTCGAACAGCGCGTTGAACGTGTGGAAGAACTCCTCCTGCGTCATCTCCTTGCCTTCCAGGAAGTGCACGTCGTCGACGAGGAAGAGGTCCACGTCGTTCCGATAGCGGCGCCGGAATTCCGACATGGTCCGCGCGTGGATCGACTCGATCACTTCGTTGATGAACTGCTCGGCGCCGAAGTAGTGGACCCGCGTCGTGGGGTACTTGTCGAGCACCGCGTGCGCGATGGCCTGCATCAGGTGGGTCTTGCCGAGGCCGGTCGCGCCGTAGATAAAGAGCGGGTTGTAGGTCTTGCCGGGGGCCTCCGCGACCGCGTGCGCCGCGGCGGCCGCGAGCTCGTTCGACTTCCCGATGACAAACGTCTGGAACGTGTACCGCTCGTTCAGCGGCGTGGTGGGCACCGCCGTCTTGTCGCCCGGCCCGCCCGCCGGCTCGCGCGGCGCGACGAAGAAGTCCATCTGCGGACGCTGCTGGCGGTCTTCCTGCACGCGGAAGACGACCGCGGTGGGACGGCCGAAGACGCGCTCGGCTGCCCGCGCCAAGACGCCCGAGTGCTTCGACTCGTTCCACTCGGCCGCGAATTGGTCCGGCGCACCGACGATCAGCCGGTTGTCGTCGAGCGCGATCGGCACGGCCGGCTCCAGCCACGTGCGAACCGCCGCGTCGGGCAGTTCGCGCCGCGCCTCGTCGAGCAGACGCTTCCAGGCTTCCTTAGTAGAGTGCTCCATCCGCGACCAACGATCGGTGGGACGTCCAGCAAGGGCGGCCCGAAAGTACAGGTGGCATGTGGAAAAGTCAACCTTGACCGGTTTGTCGCGGCCGGTGTACGTTTCCCGGCTTCTGAGAGGAATTATGGGCCCCACGTATCGGCCACGCAATCGGCGGCGCATCAACAAGCACGGCTTTCGGGCGCGGATGAAAACGGTGTGGGGCCGCGCCGTCCTGTCCCGCCGGCGAACCAAGGGGCGCAAGCGCCTGACCGTCCGGCTGCCATCCAAGCACCGGAGTCGCTAACGGGCGAGCGGTTTCCGCGCCGCGTGCGCCTCGCGCGCGGCGCGGAGCTCACAGCCTGCTGGGAGCAGGGTCGCCGCTTGCGCGCTCCGCACCTCGACGTCGCCTGGCGCCCCAATCCCGCCGGTCACCCGCGGGTTGGGATCGTCGTGCCCCGCTTCCACCACACGGCGGTGGGCCGCAACCGGTTGCGTCGCCGCCTGAGAGAGATTCTCAGGCGTGACGCGCTCGCGGCGCTGCCGTCCGTCGATCTCGTGGTGCGCGCCACGCGCGCCGCGTATGCCGCCCCGTTTCCTCTGCTGCGCGCCGAATTGACCGAGCTCGTGAGGCGCATCCCGTGAGCGCGCACGCTTGGCCGCGCCACGCCGTCATGGGCTTGATTCGTGGGTACCAGATGACGGTGTCGCATCTGATGGTCACGGGGTGTCGCTTTACGCCGTCCTGCTCCCGGTACACCTATGAGGCCGTGGAGCGCTACGGTGCCCTGAAGGGAAGCTGGCTCGGCGTGAAACGCTTCCTGCGCTGTCACCCGCTGCACCCGGGCGGCTACGATCCGGTGCCATGAACCGAGACGCCCAGGCGCCCAGGCGCCAAGTGAAGTAGGGACCGGCCGTGGAACGACGCGTCGTTCTGGCGCTCTTGCTGATGCTGGCCGTGCTCGGACTGCCGAGCCTCCTCGCTCCGCCGAAGAAACCGGCCGTGCGGCCGGGCGCTCCGGCCGCCACGGACACGGGGCGCGCCCGAGACACCACGCCCGCGGCACCCACCCCCGCCGCCGCGCCCGCGGCGGTCCGGTCCGCCTGTCCGCCCGTCCGCCCGACCGCCGCCGTTCCAGAGACCGTGTGGGTCACGTCGCGTGCCTACCGCTTCGGCTTCAGCCCGGTGGGGGCGCAGCTCGTTCGCGCGGAGCTCACGGGCTACCGCTCGTTCGCGGCGGGCGACTCCGGCCGGCCCGTGCAGCTCATCCCGGACGGTCGCCCCCTCCTCGCCCACTGTCTCATCGTCGGCGCCGACACGATCTCGCTCGCCGACTGGCGCTTCACCCCTGCGGCTCCGGCGCTCCAGGTCGCGGGGGACAGCGTGCCGCTCACGTTCACCGCCGAGCGCGGCGGCGCGCGGGTCACGCTCCAGTACGTCTTCTTCTCGGACGAGTACCGCTTCCAGGTGCGCGGCCGGGTCGACGGGCTCGGGGCCGCGGGCGCCGTGCTGCTCGCGGGACTGGGCGACGGGTTGCGCTCGGTGGAAGCGGACACGATGGACGACTTCCGCCATTTCGCGGCCGTCACGAAGGCGGCGAAGACCCAGAGCACCGCGTTCGCGTCGCTCAAGCCGGGCAGGGTGAAGCTGCTCGACGGACCGTTCGAGTGGGCGGGCGTCAAGTCGAAGTACTTCCTCGTGGCCGCCCTCGCGTTCGAGGAGAACCAGCCGCGCTTCGGCGGCGGCATCGCGGTGGGCGGTCCGACGACGGTGACGACGTCGTCCTTCTTCAGCGGCCGCTCTCCCGTGGCGACGCGGACGGCCCTCACGCTGACGCTCCCCGTGCCGCCATCGGGGGACTTCCGCTACCAGCTCTACGCAGGGCCGCTCGAGTACCGCCGCCTCGCGAGGTTGGACCACGACCTCGCCGACGCGAACCCGTACGGCGGCGTCCTGCAGGGCATCATCCAGCCGGTGTCGGTGCTCGTGGTCAACATCCTCATCTGGATGCACGATCGCCTCAACCTCGCGTACGGCTGGGTGCTCGTCATCTTCGGCGTGCTGGTGCGCGTGCTGCTGTGGCCGCTGAACCAGAAGGCGATGGAGTCGGGCATCCGGATGCAGGCGGTCGCCCCGCTCATCAAAGAGACGCAGGAGCGCTACAAGAACGATCCGCAGCAGCTGCAGCAGCAGATGCTGAGGATCTACAAGGAGCACAAGGTGAACCCGTTCGGCGGCTGCCTGCCGATGCTGCTGCCGATGCCGGTGCTGTTCGCGCTGTTCTTTGTGTTTGCCAACACGATCGAGTTCCGGGGGGTCCCGTTCCTGTGGCTCCCCGACCTCTCGCGCGCCGACCCGTACTACATCATCCCGCTGCTGATGGGACTCTCGATGTTCGTGCTGTCCAAGGTCGGGCAGCTCGGCGTGCCGCCCAACCCCCAGGCGAAGACGCTGCTGTACTTCATGCCGGTGTTCATGACGCTCTTGTTTCTGCGGTTCGCCTCGGGGCTCAACCTGTACTACGCGGTGAGCAACATTTTCAGCATCCCGCAGCAATACCTGATCGCCCGGCGGCGGCTGCGCGAGCAAGGGCGTGCTGTCTGATCCGGTCGTGGCGCTGGCGACGCCGCCCGGTCGCTCCGCGCTCGCGGTGATCCGGCTGTCGGGGACGGGCGCATTCGCCGTCGCCGCACGCTGCCTCCGGCCGTTCCGCGTCGATCGTCCCCGCGCCGCGCTGTGCGCGCGGCTGGTGCACCCCGCCACGGGGGACGCCATCGACGACGTGCTCGCCGGCTGCTTCCCCGCCCCGCGCTCGTTCACCGGGCAGGACCTGGTGGAGATCTCGACGCACGGCGGGCTGCTCGTGCCCGCCGAGGCGGTGGCGGCTTTCGTCGCGGCCGGGGCGCGGCCCGCGGCGCCGGGCGAGTTCACCCGGCGCGCCCTCCTGAGCGGGAAACTCGATCTGCTCCAGGCCGAGGCGACCGCCGACCTGATCGACGCCGGGTCCCCCGCGCAGCGCAAGCGCGCCCTCCACCAGCTCGACCGCGGCCTGTCGGGGCGGCTCGAGGCGCTGCGCGCCGATCTCCTCGAGCTCGAGGCGTTGATCGCCTACGACATCGACTTCCCGGAGGAGGACGAGGGCCCGGTGCGCCCGGAGCGGGTGGAGGCGGCGTGGCGCACGGTGCGCGACCGGATCGCCGGCCTCGTGGCCACGGCGCCCCAGGGCGAGCGGCTGCGCGAGGGCGCCCTGCTCGTCATCGCCGGGCCCCCGAACGCGGGGAAGTCGTCCCTGTTCAACGCGCTGCTGGGCCGGGAGCGGGCGATCGTCACCGAGGTCCCGGGGACGACCCGCGACGCGATCGAGGCCTACGCGGTGATCGCAGGCTTCCCGTTCCGGCTGGTGGACACGGCGGGGCTCCGCGAGAGCGACGACCGGGTCGAGAAGGTCGGGATCGAGGTGAGCCGGACGTATCTCGCGGCGGCGGACTTGATTCTGTTTTGCGAAGAGGAAGCAGGGAGCAGGGAGAGGCACGCTGGGGAGCGCGCAACGTTCCTGGCCCGATGCGCAGCGCCCGTCGTGCTCGTGCAAACCAAGATCGATCTTGCTGACCGCCCGACCGCCCGACCGCCTGACCGCCTGGGGGTATCCGCGGTGACAGGCGAGGGCCTCGACGCCCTGCGGCGCCGCCTCGCGGAGGTGGCGTTCGGCCGCCTGCTCGAGCTGGGCGACATCGAGCCGGTCGTGACGAGGGCGCGACACCGCGTGGCGCTCGAGCGGGCGCTCGCCGAGGTGGAGGCGTTTCACGCGGCGCGCGCGGAGCGGGTGGACGCGGCCGCGACCGCGACGCACCTGCGCGCCGCCGTGGACGCGCTCGACGACCTGATCGGCGCCGTGACCCCCGACGACGTGCTGGACCGCGTGTTCGCGAGCTTCTGCGTGGGGAAGTGAGGGGTTGCACGATGCATGGATGGTCCCAGGCACGCATCCTGACTGTCGCCCTGCCGTTCCTCTGCGCCGGTGTTTCGTCTCGATCTGGAGGGGAGTCCTCCGGCGCCCGTGCGGCTCGCTCCTCTCCCGCACCCGACGTCCACCAAGACACGGTGCGACCTGGTCGCACTGTGAGCTGGCCGAGTTCACCCCAGGACCGGAGCTTCCTCACCGTTATGGTCGGTAACGCGCGGCTGCTGATCGTGGACCCAAACGGCGCGCAAACTGGACTGCATGCGGCGAGCGGCGCGGAAATCACGGAGATCCCCGGGTCGTCCGTCTTCGTGGATGCGATCGACGACGACGTGACCGGAGCAGCCGACACGTCGTTCACCGTCAACGTAGGCATCCCCAATCCCGAGGGCACGTATCGCGTCCTGGTGGTAGGCATGGGCCGGCCTTCCGAATTGCGGGTGGATGTCTATTCAGTCGATGGCAGCGCGCAGCCGCTGATCCTCGTGCCGCTGAGCCTGGAGAAGGGCTCACGCCGTGAGTTCCGGCTCGATGTGAACACCGCACCGGGCAGTAGCTCACGGCTCAAGGAAGTCAAACCTGGAGGTGGTCCATGATTACGGACAGGTCGTCGTCTGCTGCGAGACGGTGAACTGCGCCTGCGGGACGTCGGCCAGGGGCGTTCGCACTACGTCCACGGGCCGGGTCATAGTCGATTGCACGGGGCAAGTTGGACCAGGGGAGACCTCGGTCAGGGCCACAGTGAGCACGCTGCCTGTCACGCGTATTTCGTCCACGTTGATCGCATACCCGGTGGTTGGCCGCCTCCCCATAGCTACGACAACCACGACGTCGCGGGTGAAGTCCACTTGCCGGCGCTCGGGCCGCGGCACGATGACGCCGTTGAGCTCCGTCCAGAACGTTCGCCACTCGGCTTCGGTGCGGAGTACCTCGCGAACCTGCGTATCGATGCCGCTCACGGTGCCACTGGTGATCCTCATAAAGTCGACCGGCCCGGAACGCGAGAACCTCACGTTGAACGTCGCGACCTGTCCTGCGCCTAGGTTGAGCGGAATCCTCTGTACGGGCTGCGGCCTCCCGTCCGAGGAAAACGCGTGGATGCTCAGCTCCTGAGCGCCTGCCGGTAGCCCGCGGAGCTGGATCCGATACGTCCCCTCCGGGGGCTGAGAGATGCCGACACTCGACGTTTTCGAGGTTGCCACCTCTCCCGTGACGTCATCGTCAATAGCGTCCACGAAGTGCCGGGACTGGGGGATTTGCACGATCTTCTCACCTGTCGAAAGCCGCTTGCCGGTTTCTCGGGAGGCCGGGTCTACCACCAAAAGCTCAGCGTCGTCCACGCCGATCTCGAGGCTGCTGCGATCCCGCTCCGCACTCGGCGGCGTCCGCGCTGGGATCCCCGCCCGCGCCGTGTCGAGCTGAACTCCCTGGCCTGATGCGGACACGGTAGGGTCCGTACGGTGCTGCTCCGCGGCGGGCCGGCACGCGAGCGCTGCCGAAGCAGCGAGGAGCATCAACGGGTGACTCATGGCGCCCCGCTGGCGCCTGGGACGAGGGACGGACAGGTCGGCCTCTCGGCGAATGTAGAGGCGTCCTCAGTCTATGATCTGTCCGTGGGAATCGCAATGTCGTCTTGCGCGACATCGCGCTTGCAGCAACATGCGATGTGCAGCACCCGTCGCGCTCGTGCAAACGAAGATCGATGCGCGCGGAGCGGTTGGATGCGGCGGCCAGAACGTGGTTGCCGAGCCACCGGGGGGAGTGCATCTTTGTGACCCCCCTCTCGTGCGGAGCGTCCCATGTCACCCTTCAGACCGGCCACCCCCCTCGCCGTCGTCATCCTGCTCGCCGCCGCGTGTGTCCCGGACGGGCAGCAGACGACGGGCCCGGGCGGCCCCAGTTTCGGCAGGCGCTCCGGCTCGTCAGGCTCTACCTCGTCGGGCTCTCCGTGGACGGACGCCGCTCATTTCGTGGTCGAGTACGCGGGCACGGCCAAACAGCTCTCCGCCGCCGTGGCCGCAGTCGGCGGCACGGTGGACCGGATCCACCCGGAGATCAACGTCGCCAAGGTGAGCGGGATCGACGATCAGCGAGCGGCGAGGCTCGGCAGCGCCCCCGGAGTCATCAGTGTGACGCGCGATGTCGTGGCCCGGTTCGTACCCTCGGCGGCGGCGGCGCGCACCCAGGGGGCGCTCGACCGCACAGGCGCCCGGCCCCAGACGCACAGAGACCCTTCTCAGGCGATCCGCTTCCAGGCGTGGCAGTGGAACATGCGGGCGATCCACGCGGACCAGGCCTGGCCCACCGGCATCCAGGGTCAGGGCGCGCGCGTGGCGATCCTCGACACGGGCATCGACGACACGCATCCCGAGCTGACCGGGTGCGTGGACCGGGCGTCGAGCACCGCGTTCACTCCGAACCAGAACACGACCGGCGGCTTTCCGGCGTGGGGCGATGACTACTTTCACGGCACCTGGGTCGCCTCGCAGATCTGCACCAACGCGCGTGTGCTCGCGAGCGTCGCGCCGCACGCGACCCTGATCGCTGTGAAGGTGTTGGACAAGGACGGCAGCGGCAGCTTCGCCGACATCATCGCGGGCGTGCTGTATGCGGCGAACCTCCGGGTCAACGTGATCAATATGAGTCTCGGCGGCTACTTCCCGCGCGGCCACACGGGGCTCGGCCGGTTGAACGCGCTGCTCGCGAAAGTGGACAACTACGCGGCGTCGCAGGGCGTCCTCGTGGTGGCGGCGGCGGGCAACGACGGCGCGAACCTCGACAATGATCGCGACTCGATCTTCGTTCCGGCGCAGAGCGGCTCCACCACGCCGGTGAGCGCCACCGGGCCGATCGGCCAGCAGAACTTCGACCGGCTGGCCGGGTACTCGAACTACGGCCGCTCTGGCGCGGCCGTCGCGGCGCCCGGTGGCGACTTCGTGCCTCCCGGCGGCGTGCTGCTCGATCTCCTGGTGGGCGCGTGCAGCAAGCAGACGCTGCAGCCGGGGCTCGCCGTGTGCCGCAGCACGGCTGAGGACTTCTACATTTTCGCCTTGGGGACGAGCGGTGCGGCGCCGCACGCCTCGGGTGTCGCGGCGTTAGTCTCGAGCCGGTTCGGGAACGGGCTGAACGGCGGCCAGCTGCGGACCCGGCTGGAGCAGTCGAGCGACGACCTCGGCGCCCCGGGCACGGACCTCTTCTACAGCCACGGCCGGATCAACGCGTTCCGCGCCGTGACCCGGTGAGCCACGCGTGAGGAGGGCGGCGGGACTCTCGGTTCCGGCTCCCGCCGCCGAGCGGGCGCCGGGAGGTGACGATCCGATGGATGGCTACACCGGTCCCCCCCTCCGCGCGCCCGAGCGCTGGCTCGCGGTCCTGCGGATCGCGGTGGGCCTGTGGTTCGCGAAGGCGCTGTTCACAAAGCTGTCGGTGACCCTGCTGTGGAGTTTCCTCCCCGTCCCCACCGCCTCGGACCGCTGGATTCACGTGATGCCGATCCTGGTCGGGAAGTACGCGGAGGGGAATCCGGTGGGGTTCTTTCGCGATTTTATGCAGCACGCCGTGATTCCCCACGCCCCCCTGTTCGCGCAGCTCACGGCGTTGGGTGAGGCCGCCGTTGGCGTGGCGCTGGTGTTCGGCTGTTGCACGGCCCTCGCCTCGGGGGTCGGCCTGTTCCTGGTCGTGAATTACGGTCTGGCCGTGCAGTGGCAGGGCTCCGCCCAGCAGGGATTCCACTACATGCTGATCGTGAGCCTCGTCGTCATCTTCGCGACGCGGGCGGGCCGCGTGTGGGGCGTGGATGGCTGGATGCGCGCGCGCCGCCCGCGCTCCTGGCTGGCGCGCGTGCCGCTCGGTTAGGGGATGTAGAGCAGGTCGTTCGGCCGGTCGCCCACCGGGATCGTCGCCACGACCTTGCGCCCCCCCGTGTCGATCACCGAGACCTGGTTGGAGCGCCCGTCCGCCGTGTAGAGCCGGCGGCCGTCGGGCGACAGGGCGATGCCCCAGGGCCGCCGCCCCACCGGGATCGTGTCGATCACCTTGCGCGCCGCCAGGTCGATCACGC
>DASPXO010000282.1:0-5379 GCA_035637235.1 Gemmatimonadales bacterium
CCCGTCCCCGACGCCGACCTGGCCCGCCAGCGGGAGGCCGTCGACGCCTTCCTGGCAGCCGCTAACGAGGGTGACTTCGAAGCGCTGGTGGGGGTGCTCCACCCCGACGTCGTGCTCCGCGCCGACGCCGGCGCCCTGCCGGCGGGCGGATCGAGGGTGATCCGCGGCGCGCCGGCGGTGGCCGCGCAGGCGCTCAGGTTCGCGCGGCGTCGGGACGCCTTCCCCCGACGGGCGCTGGTGAACGGGGCCGCCGGTCTGGTGGCGACTCGGGGTGGCCGGCCCCTGTCGGTGCTCGGCTTCACCGTCACCGGCGGCAGGATCGTCGAGATCGACATCCTCGCCGACCCGCAGCGCCTTGCCCAGCTGGACCTGACCGAGCTGGAGGAGGGATGGACCGATCCCCGACCCGCCCGCACCCACTGAGGAAGAAGCACAGATGGCCGAGATCGTAGAAAGTATCGAGATATCCCGGCGTCCCGAGGAGGTCTTCTCCTATGCGACCGACTTCTCGCGCTTCCCCGAATGGCAGGGCAGCGTGGTGTCGGCGCACCGGGAGGCGCATGCATCGCTCGCCGTCGGCTCCAGAGCCGTGGTGACCCGACAGGTCGGTCGTCGCCAATTGGCCGGCACCGAGCAGATCACCGAGCTGCACCCTCCCAACGCGTGGGCCGTGCGCGGTATCGGTGGCCTCATCGTCACCACCGCCAAGGCCACGATCGAGCCACTCGATCGGGGCCAGCGGTCGCGCGTGACGATCACACTCGCGTTCGAGGGCCGCGGGATCGGACGGCTGCTCGTCCCGCTGGCCGTGCGCCGGCAGGCACGCCGGCAACTGCCGCAGAACGAGCAGAGACTGAAGGAAGTCCTCGAGCGCGGCGCCTAGTACTGCAGCCGGTGTGCCAAGAACGCGGAAGGTGAGGCCGATGTAGGAGGGTCTTCATTGGATGCGGTGCTGTGCAGGAGATGAAGGTTGGCCCTTCGGCGTCGCCCTGCGGGGGGAGGCGTCAAACCGCCTCGAGCTGCGTTGGCTGAAGACCGTCGTGGTGAGCGTTGAGGAAAAGGCGCACGTGATGCGTCAGGTGGGGACCGGGAAGGCGAGCGTGAGCGAACCGCTGTTGACGTGTCGAGAAGTAGAAGTGACATCGAAACCGGGCCGATCGGCTGTGGTCCGGGATGAGCCTGGCGGGTGCCCGCCTATTGGCCAGGTGGTGTCCGGCATGAAGGCGGCGCGAGCCCGGTCTGCGGCTTCTGCAGGGAACTTGGGAAGGCAGGCGTCGACATTGTTGGACCGGGCGGCCGAGGGGTTGTCCGGTTTGGCGAGAGGGAGCGCGCCCGGCGGCGGAAACCGTGAGGCGTTGAGTACCGTCGCGAGGCCTGCTGGCGGACCGGTCCGTAGTAGCGATGAAGCCGCGGTAATCGCGGTGGAGCGAAGGGGCCGGCTCATCTGTGCCGACGTTACGGAGGCAACCGGACCGTGTCCGGGAGGACCGGCGTGAGTGCGGCAGGGCGGCAAGGCAAACCGTTTGTGATTTCCAAGCGGTTGGTGTGGGAGGCATACGAGAAGGTCAAGGCGAACAAGGGTGCGGCCGGGGTCGACGGAAAATCGCTGGCGGAGTTCGAGACCGATCTGCGGGGCAACCTGTACAAGATCTGGAATGTGTGCCGCGAATGCGGAGAGCAGGTGATCGGTAGGTAGTCATTTTGTTCAATGCAATGCTCTACGAGAGATGGAGGTATGGCCCTCCGGAATCGTCCTATGGGGGATGGTTTCAAACCGCCACATGCTGCGTTGGCTGAAGACCGTCGTGGTGAGCGTTGTGGAAAAGGCGCACCGGATGCGTCAGGTAGGGACGAGGGAGACGACAGGTTGTTGACGCGTCGAGAACTTAAAGATGGCATCGAAACCGGGTTGGGTTCCAGAATCCGGGATGAGTCTGGCGGGTGCCCATGTATTGGCCAGGCGGTGTCCGGCGTAGAGGCGGCGTGAACCTCGTCTGCGGCTTTCGTAGGGAACGCGGGAAGGCGAGTGCGGACATGACCCGGGGCGACACGACCGGGTGAGAGGGAGCGCTCCGAGCGGCGGAAACCGTGAGGGGTTGAGTACCGTCGCCGCGCTGGCTGGCGGACCGTCTCGTAGTAGCTGGGAAGCCCTTGTAATGGGGGTGGAGCCAAGGGGGCGGCTCGTCCGGGAAGGTTTCTGGATCAACTGGTCGGAAGGCCGGGAGGAGTTCAGTGAATCAGCCAAGGTCGACAGGCAAGCCGTTTGCGGTCCCGAAGCAGGCGGTGGTGGAAGCGTTCAGGAAAGTGAGAGCGAACCGGGGTGGGCCGGGGGTGGATGGGCGCACGATCGAGGAGTACGAAGCCGATCTACGGAGAAATTTTTATGTGACGTGGAACAGGCTCTCCTCGGGGTCGTACTTCCCTCCTCCGGTCAAGGCTGTCGAGGTGCCGAAGCCGCACGGCGGCGGGGTCAGAATGTTGGGGGTGCCTACGGTCGCGGACCGGGTCGCCCAGACGGTGGTGGCCATGGAGCTGGAGAAGGTCGTGGAACCGAAGTTCCACCCCAGCTCGTATGGGTATCGTCCGGGGCGGTCCGCGTTGGACGCGGTCGCGGCATGCCGGGAGCGGTGTTTCACGCATCCTTGGGTGTTGGACTGTGATATCGCCGGATTCTTCGACAACGTTCCGCATGACTTCATCGTCAAGGCGGTGGAGGCGAACACCAACCTGAAATGGGTTGTGCTGTATGTGAAACGGTGGCTCAAGGCACCGGTGCAGCACGAGGATGGCCGCCTGGAACAGCGGGATCGGGGAACCCCGCAGGGTTCGGCGATCTCACCGTTGCTCGCTAATCTCTTTCTGCACTATGCGTTCGACGAGTGGATGGCCCGGGAATTCCCGAGTCTGTCGTTCGAGCGTTACTGCGATGACATCGTGGTGCATTGTTTCAGTGAGAAGCAGACTCGGTACGTGGGTCGGCGGATCGCTGCCAGGCTGGGTGGGCTCGGGCTGCAACTGCATCCCGACAAGACGCGGATCGTCTACTGCCAGCAGGACGGGCGAGAGGACTCCTACGAGCACACCTCGTTCACGTTCCTGGGCTACACGTTCCGCAAACGCACAGCACAGGGTGCGGGTGGAGATCTGTTCAATGGATTTCTGCCTGCCGTCAGCAAGGACGCGACGAGCAAGATGAGTCGTGCGCTACGGAGTTGGCGGCTGCATCGGTGGACCACGCTGTCACTGGACGAACTCGCGGCATGGGTCAATAGGGTCGTGCCCGGGTGGCTCAATTATTATGGCCGGTTCTACCGGTCGGCGTTAGAGCCTCTTCTCCACCGTATCAATGCCTACATTCTGCGGTGGGCACGCAAGAAATACAGACGGCTGCGGTCGTTCAAGAAAGCGCTGGCGTGGTGGGCAGGGGTCACGAAACGTGACCCCACGCTATTCACCCACTGGAGATGGACGACCACGTTCTGGATGGCTGGATGAGAAGAGCCGTGTGAGCCGAGAGGTTCATGCACGGATCTGTGGGAGCCGGCGGATGAGATTCCCGCCGGCTACCCGACCGGATGTCGTCGGGGACGTACTTCCCGCCCCCGGTCAAAGCGGTGGCCATATCGAAGCCGCAGGGCGGAGGCACCCGAATATTAGGGGTGCCGACCGTGGCGGATCGCGTCGCGCAGACCGTGGTCGCGCTGACGCTGGAACCCCGGACCGAGTCGATCTTTCACGACGACTCGTTCGGATACCGGCCGAGGCGTTCGGCGCTGCAGGCGGTGGAGCGCTGTCGACAGCGGTGTTTCCGGAAGGACTGGGTCCTCGACTTGGATGTCGCCCAGTTCTTCGACTCGGTGCCGCACGACCTGATGGTCACAGCGGTCGCGGCCAATACCGACCAGCCGTGGGTGCTGCTGTATGTGAAGCGGTGGCTCGTCGCGCCGCTGCAGCTCCCGGATGGCACTCTTCAGCCGCGGGATCGGGGGACCCCACAAGGGTCAGCGGTCTCACCCGTGCTGGCGAACCTGTTCATGCACTACGCGTTCGACCTGTTCCTGACCCGGGAGTTCCCGGACGTGCAGTTCGAGCGTTACGCCGATGACGCGGTAGTGCATTGCGTGACTGAGCGCCAAGCCCAGCAAGTCCGGGACGCGCTCGCCCATCGACTGGCCGAACTCGGGCTGCAGCTGCACCCCGACAAGACCAGGATCGTG
Source organism: Gemmatimonadales bacterium (assembly GCA_035637235.1). Classification (GTDB taxonomy): domain Bacteria; phylum Gemmatimonadota; class Gemmatimonadetes; order Gemmatimonadales; family GWC2-71-9; genus DASUAL01. Next base: position 4,218 of record DASPXO010000282.1, read on the forward strand.
TACTGCAAGGACGACAAGCGGCGCGGCGGCTACGGGCACACGTCGTTCACGTTCTTGGGGTTCACCTTCACTCAGCGCGCGGTGTTGGGCCGCAGCGGAGCTATGTTCAACGGCTTCCTGCCCGCGGTCAGCGCGCCTGCGTTGAAGCAGATGGGACGCCGGGTCCGCCACTGGCGGATCCATCGGCACAACGCGAAGGATCTTGCCGAGCTCGCCGAGTGGATCAACCCCATCGTGGCGGGCTGGATGACCTACTACGGCCGGTTCTACCGGTCGAAGCTGTATCGGCTCCTGAGGCGCATCAACTCCTACCTGATGCGTTGGGCGAGGCAGAAATACCGACGGTTGCACAGCTTCAAAGCCAGCCACGCGTGGTGGCGCGGACTCATCGATCGAGAGCCCACGCTGTTCCGCCACTGGGCCTGGACGTGCGAGGTCTAGCCGACCAGGGATGAGAAGAGCGGAGTGACGGGAGACTGTCACGCTCCGTTCTGTGGGAGCCCGGAGGTGCGACTCCTCCGGGCCACCCGACTCGATCGCTGCGGGCTGGTGACTCCGGCGCCGCTCGAAGCCGCGATCGTCCATGATCATGTCGCGTTTGCCCGCGCAGGTCCGCCGGAGTGGTCGAACGCGACATGATCATGCGCTGATCGGGCCTCGGAGCCGTAGCGGCCAGTCGGAGGTATGACGATCCACGGCTGTTGCCGACCCCGATGCTCTGCTGCGCGCCGAGCGGGGATGCACTGGTGCTAGGTCCACCCTCGGCGGGGAGTTAGCTCCATCGCGGGCGCGCCCACCCGTACCTAGCGTCAGAGACGACGCAAATGGGAGGCGGGCGAGGTGCAGGCAGCAGCCGAACGTGACGGAGCTGCGGTATCCCTACGAGACGTGCGCAAGGCGTACGGGCACGGCGGCTCGGCAGTGACCGCGATCGACGGCATCAGCACGGCGTTCGCCCGGCGCACGTTCACCGCGGTCATGGGCCAATCCGGTTCGGGCAAGAGCACATTGCTGCACTGCGCCGCAGGCCTGGACCGGCCGACGTCCGGCGCGGTGCGGCTCGGCGACACCGAGCTCGGCGGGCTGTCGGAGACGGCGCTGACCAAGTTGCGCCGGACCAGGATCGGATTCGTCTTCCAGGCGTTCAACCTGGTGTCGGCGC
>DASPXO010000283.1:0-8364 GCA_035637235.1 Gemmatimonadales bacterium
GAATGCCGGGTAGCAGGGTGTCGATGTCCGCGATCGAGCGACCGCTGATGAAGGCCACCGCCCCGCCGGCGGACCGATACAGCCCCCCGATGAGCTGCCACAGGTCGGGATGGAGGCGCGCGCCGGCCGGCGAGTCGGCGATGTCGACGAGGGTTCCGTCGATGTCGAAGAAATAAGCCCAGTCGGGCCTCGGCGGGGGCAGCGAGCCGGCGCGCCGTGCCGCCCTGGAGCGCTTGCCATCGCTCGGCCGCGTCATTTATGAAATGAGTCGCCGCCCGTCAGCAGTTCTGCTGCGTCCGCGCAACACACGCTGCGCGCCAGCCAGTCGCTCCATTTTGAGGCCATCGTTCACTCCTTAAACGTTTCTCCGCCGTTTCAAGCTGGGGCGCTCCCCCGTGGCGGCCCGTGTGACCAGCAGGTCGGTGACCACGCGCACACGCCGCCTTTGGTACGGGGCTTGCTCTAAACGGCGCTCTAAGCGGCTCACCTCAACGCCCGGGTGGCCCCACGTGCCACGACCGAAGATCGCATACATCGCGCACCTGCGGTATCTCCGGCAGGAGAGGCCCGGCGCCCCGACCCGGGTGTCGCGCCCGCCGGGCGCGCCTGCTCCTCGATGTCACCGCCCTGCGAGCGCGCGTTCCCCCCCGGCCGAAGGCCGTCCAGTTCACCACTCCTCCAGGGCGACGCGAGCTGAGAGCGAAGGACCCGCGCGCCCGTGCGGTGAAACGACAAGACCAAAGAGCAGCAGCACTCTCCGACGACGGCCGACCTGGCGAAACAGGCGGTGAGGTGACGGACATGTCGCGACCCGTGCCGTTCATCCGATGCTCCCAGGTGGCGATCCTGGCCCTGCTGTGCTGGGGCGCACCGCTGTGGGCGCAGACCACGGGGACGACCCGTACCATTCTGCCCGCCGGGACGACACTCACGATTCCGCGCGTGGACCGCCCCCCCGCGCTCGCAGACTTCCTCGCGGGGTCACCCGGGGCCGCCGGGGCCGCGGGCGCCGGGCTCCGCGTCACGGAGTTCCGCCAGCGGGAGCCCGGCGACGGAACGCCGGTCAGCCAGGCCACGACGGCGTACCTCTCCTACGACGACGCGAACCTGTACGTGGTCTTCGTCTGCTCGGACGACCCCGCGAAGGTACGGGCCAACATCGCCCGGCGGGAGTCCATCAGCAACGACGACCAGGTGGTCGTCTATCTCGACACCTTCCGCGACCGCAAGCGGGCTTACTTCTTCGCGGCCAATCCGCTGGGCGTGCAGGAGGACGGCATCCGGACCGAAGGGCAGGACGAGGACAAGAGCTTCGACGCGGTGTGGTCGTCGGATGGAAAGGTGACCGACAGCGGCTACGTCGTACGCATCGCGATTCCGTTCCGAAGCCTGCGCTTCTCGATGGACTCGGCCCAGATCTGGGGCGTCGCGCTCGGGCGCGTGATCCAGCGGACCAACGAGGAGGCGTACTGGCCCCACATCACCAAGCGGGTGAAGGGATTCGTTCCCCAGTTCCGGACGCTGGACGGGTTGGCCCAGATCTCACCGGGACGGAACGTGCAGCTGAACCCGTACTCGATGCTGGCGCGGGCGCGGGTGTTCGACGAGGACATCCCGGGTCACTTGAACCAGCGGGACGAGCGCATCGGGACGGACGCAAAGATGGTCGTGCGCGACGCGCTCACGCTCGACGCGACCGTGAACCCTGACTTCAGCCAGGTCGAGACCGACGACCCCCAGGTGACGGTGAATCAGCGCTTCGAGGTGCAGTTTCCCGAAAAGCGGCCGTTCTTCCTCGAGAACGCGGGCTACTTTCAGACGCCGGTCGAGCTGCTCTTCTCTCGGCGGATCGTCGATCCCGGGGTCGGGCTGCGGGCCACCGGCAAAATGGGCCGCTGGGCGCTCGGGGGACTCGCGATGAACGACCGCGCGGGGCTCGAGGACGACGATCCCGCCTTCGGCAAGGACACCTGGATCGGCGCCGTCCGCGTGCAGCGTGAGCTTGGCAAGGAGTCCCACGTGGGGTTCCTCGCGACCGACCGCGAGTTCCTGGAGAGCTGGAAGTACGACCGCATGTTCTCGCTCGACGGGCGGTGGCGGGCGGGCGACCACGTGTCGCTCGTGGGCCAGGTGATGCGCAGCGAGAATCGTGCGCACGAAGGTCAGCGGCTCGCCGGCTGGGGTGTGCTGGCCGATCTGTCCTGGGAGGGGCGGCACTTCGATTACGCCGGGAAGTACGACGAGTTCACTCCCGAGTTCGCCGCCCCGCTCGGGTTCGTGAAACGGGTCGGCTACCGGCGGACCAAGCAATCGTGGGAATACACCTTCCGGCCCAAGGGCATCGTGACCAAGTACGGCCCGAGCCTCGCGACGTCGTTCCTGTGGGACCACGCGACGAGCCGCCTCCTGGACCGGGAAGTCGAGGGACAGTTCACGGTGGAGCTCGAGGGCCATACCAAGCTTCGGCTCACCCGCGCCGAGGCGTTCGAGCTGTTCGATGGGCTGGAGTTCCGCCCGCACGCCAACCAGATGGACGTCGGCACGGAGTGGCTCAAGTGGGGCAGCCTCGAGGCCACGTACGCCTGGGGGACCGCGGTGAACCACCACCCTGCCAAAGGACTCGACCCCGCCCTCGGGCGGGCCGTCGAGGCGGAAGTGGGACTGACGCTCCGCCCGACCCCGCGGATGAAATTGTCGCAGAGCTACGTCGAGAGCACGCTGCGGACCCGCCCGGGATCGGTGAAGTACTTCACCGAGCGCCAGGTCCGGGAAAAGCTCAGCTACCAGTTCAGCCGGGCGCTCTCCCTCCGCGCGATCGTGGACTACAAGTGGGACGACTTCAACACCGCGCTCGTGAAAGAAGACGATCCGCGCGAGCGGAAGTGGGCGATGGACCTGCTGCTCACCTACCTCGCGCACCCGGGCACGGCCCTATACGTGGGATACACCGATAAGTACGAGAACCTGGCGATCCGGCGGGGACTGGAGACCGAGGTCGTGCGCAGTCGGTCTCCCGATCTGTCGGTCGGAAGACAGGTGTTCGTCAAGCTCAGCTACCTGCTGCGGTTCTAACCGACAGGAGGGGTCGTGCGCATCTGCTTCTTGCTGGGGCGATCGTTCACGGACCGGAGCGACATGCCGGAGGTCCTCCGGCTGCTGAAGCGGTTGGGCGCGACGGGGAACCTCCTGCATCTGGGCGACGACCTGATCGACGTCGCGTGGATGTGCCTGGACTACGACCTCTACGTGCTGAGGGAGAAGAGCGACCTTGCGATGAGCGTGGCCGCGGACCTCCACAGCGCTGGCGCCGCGCTGCTCAATCCGTATCCCGTCTCGGCGATGCTGCGTGACCGGATCGTGACGTTCCGGGTGCTGCGGGCGGCGGGGGTCCCCGTGCCCGAGACCTTCGTCGCCTCCCATGCGAGCCAGCTCTTGCCCGCGCTGGACCGCGGCCCGCTGATCATCAAGCCGTACCGCCGCGCCCGCAAGCAGCGCGTCGACGTGGTCACGAACGCGGCCGAGCTGGCGGCGCTGGGGCCGATCGACGAGCCGGTGTTCGCCCAGCGCTACCATGCGCCCGACGGCGGGGGGCCAACCCGGAAGATCTACGCGATCGGCGGCGACCTGTTCGGCACGCTCCGGTTCCGCCCCGCCCGCACCTCCGAGGAGCAGCAGGCGCGCCCGTTCCCGCTCTCCCCCGAGCTCGTGGACCTCGCGCGCCGCTGCGGGGCGGCGTTCGGCATCGACCTGTTTGGCGTGGACGTCGTGGAGAGCGGCGGCCAGGCGTACGTGATCGACATGTCGGGCTTCCCCGCGTTCAAGGGTGTGCCGGACGCACCGCTGCGCCTGGCGCAGTACATCTACGCGGCCGCCGCGCGCGCGGCGCGGGGCGAGCCGCCGGTGCCACCGGAGCCGCGGCCTGCGGGCCCGGCCGCCGCGCACCGCGGGTCGCAGGGCTCGGCGCTCGAGCTGGTGCTCCAGGCCCTGTCCACCACGCGGGCCACGCCCGAGGAGTTGGATCAGATCCACCGGCTGCTCGGGGAGCTCCGGAGCCGTTCGACCGATCCGGGGTCGTCCCCGCGGGTCGGTCCGGTAGCTTCGCTGCTCGACACGCCCGCCCCCCGCGAGGCGCCGCCGCGCACGCGCCCCCGGGTGGCGACGTCCGTGCCGGCGCGCCCCCAGCCGGCCGCGGCGCTCCTCCGGCATGTGAGCCTCGTGGCCCCGGCGCCGGCGCCGGGCGTGACCGAGTTTCCCGGTCAGACGGCCCGCGTCGCCGCCGCGTCCGTTCCGGCGGTCGTGCGGCGCGTGAGCGCCAGCCACGTCACCTTCTCCAGCCCCCATGCCGGCGACGAGGAGCGGTTCCAGCTGGAGGAGTGGATCACGGAGTTCCGGGACGGGACGTCGAGCACGGACTACATCTGGGTTCGCGGCCGGTACGCTTTGGTGGTCGCGATCGCGGACGGCGGCGTGGTTTTCGTCCGGCAATATAAAAAGGCTGCGGAACGGACCCTGCTGGTCCTGCCCTGGGGTGGGATCAAGCCCGACGAGTCGCCGCTGGATGCCGGCCGCCGCGAGCTGGAAGAGGAAACCGGCTACACCTTCGGCACCGCCGAGGTCTATGGACCCGTGTACGACCTCCCCGACAGATCCACGGGCGGGCATTGGGTTATCGTGGCCCGTGACGCGTACCGCAAGGCCGATCCGGAGCCGGATGACCACGAGCTGATCCTCGGCGTCGAGGTCATTCCCGTCGATCGGATCGGGGAGCACCATCTGCCGGTGCTCATGCATGCGGGCGCCCTGCGCCTCGCCGGGCTCTGAGGCTCGGATGACGGGCTACCGATCCATGCAGTTCCGGACTCTGCTCTTGTACGCGCAGGACGCGCGCGGTTTGGGGCACATCACGCGGACCCTGAACATCGCCCGGCACGTCCTGGCCGCCCAGCCGGACGCCGTCGCCTTCATCGCCACCCGGTCCAATTTCGCCCACCACTCGACGCTCCCCGAGCGCTGCGACTACATCAAGCTGCCGTCGCGCCAGACGCCGAAGACGGTCGAGCGGACGCCCGAGGACGACGAAGCGAGCAAGGCGCACTTCCGGCAGCTGCGCGGTCAGATCCTGCTGGACGCCGCGCTGGGGTTGGCCCCCGATCTCGTCCTGGTGGATCACGAGCCGCTGGGCGCTTCCGGAGAATTTGCCCGGGGGCTGTGGGCCCTGAAGGAGCAGTGCCCGGACACGCGCTTCGTCTTCGGCCTCCGCGACATCATGGACGACGTCGAGCGCATACGCGCGGAATGGCGACAATACGGCGTCTACGAGGCGCTCGAACACCTGTACGACGGCATCGCGGTGTACGGCTCGCCCAGGCTGCTCGACGTGGCGGAAGCCTACGCCATCCCGGAGCACGTCCGGCGCAAGCTGCATTATTGCGGCTACATCGTCCGCGATCCGCCCACGGTCGATCCGTGCGAGGTGCGTGGGCGGCACGGGGTCCCCGAGAACGTGCCGTTCGTCCTGGCCACCGTGGGCAGCGGCTCCGACGGCTTTCCGGTGCTGGAGGCCGCACAGGCCGCCGTCGCGCGTCTGCAAGAGCGGCATCCGGATCTGCACGCGCTGCTCGTGACCGGGCCGTTCATGCCGCCCGAGGAGCAGGCCGCACTGCAGGCCCGCGCGACTGCTACCTGCCGCGTGGTGTCGTATGCCGACAACTTCCAGCTCATGACCGCCGCCGACGCCATCGTGAGCATGGGAGGGTACAACAGCGTGTGCGAGGCGCTGGTCGCGGCGCGTCCCCTGGTGATCGTGCCGCGGGCGACGCACAAGGTCGAGCAGCGGATCCGCGCCGAGACGCTGGCGGCGCATGGCCTGGCCCGGTGGGTTCACCCCAGGGAGATGAACAACGGGCACCCCCTCAGCGAAGCGCTGGAGTGGGCGCTCTCGTGTGATCGGCAAGCCCACGCGCGTCTCGTACGCGAGGTCTTCCCGTCGTTCGACGGGGTCGCTCAACTGACCGCGTATCTGTCGCGCTGGCTCGCGGCCGACTGACCGGCCGGGCTCACGGGCATGCGCCTCCGATTCAAGCCTCCCCAGGAGCAGCGCCAGGCGCTCCACGCGCAGCTCGCGCGGCTCCGGCAGCCGGAAGCGGCGCTCGAGCTGCTCAGGCCCGGCCTCCCGGGCGGTTTCGAGCCGGCCCACGTCGACTGCGCCGTGCAAAGCGTTCATCCGGATCGCTTCGTCGTGCAGGTCCGGGTGTGCTCGAGCGCCGGCGAACAGCGCGTCTACGCGCTGAAGGTGTACTCGGATGACTTTGGCGAGCAGGTGTGGGCGCATTGCCGCGCGCTGGCGGAGCACAGCCCGCCCGATCAGGATGTGCTGTGTCTGCCGACTCGCTACATCGAGCTCGAGCGGACGCTGGTGTTCCCCTGGGTGGATGGCCTGTTCCTGTCCGAGATCGTGGATGAGCGGAAGCCCGAGCTGTTACGACAGGCAGCCCGGGTGGCGGCGGACCTGCACCGCCTGGCCGTCGTTCCCGAGCAACCCACCACCGCTCAGATGATCCTCGACGACACGCTGGCCCGGTGCGGTCGGCTGCGGGACCGCTGGCCGGTGACCACGCCCCTCGTCGAGCCGCTGGTGGACTCCCTCCAAGAGACGTTCGCCTCCCTCGACTCCTCCGACCCCACGCCGATCCATGGAGACCTGGCGGCGGGGCAGTTCCTGTGGACCGGAGAGCGGCTCGTGCTGCTCGATTTCGACCTGTTCGGGTATGCCGACCCCGCGTACGATGCCGGTCACTTTCTGGCCCAGCTCGAGCGGCGCTGCCTGCTCGACGCCACGCTGCCGCCGGACGCCGGCCGGTGGCTCTCCTGCTTTCGCGACGAGTATCTCGCGGCGATGCCGTCGGTCTCCCCGCGCAACGTATGGTTCTTCCACGGCCTGCACCTGATTCGAAAGATCTACACGGTGTGCCGGCGCCAGCCGATCGAAGGACCGACGCTCGTTCACCCGCTCGCGGTTCGCGCGCAGGCGGCGCTCGAGGAAGCAGTAGCTCCGAGGATCGCAACTTGAATCCGTCGACGGTGGCGCAGCGCGAGGCCGTCCAGGCGGCGCTGAGCGGCGCGCTGCGAGAGGTTTATGGGACCGGCGCGTGTCTCGTCGGCTGGGATGCGGCCCCGCTCTCGCAGCGCGGCAGGCACCGCGTGGTGCGTTACGATCTCCAGGCTCGCGTGGCGGGCCTGCCCGACGTGCAGCACTACCAGTGCGTGGGGAAGTTCTACGAGCGCGATGAAGAGGCCCGACGGGTTGCGATCGCGCTCCGGGCCTTGGGGGCCGCCACCGGCCGCGCCGGCCATGGGGTGATCACCCCGCGCGTGCTCGCCCACTGCGCTCCGCTCCGCCTCCTGCTGTTGACATACGAGCCGGGCCAGTCGGTGATTGCCGCGATCGGACAGAACGGCGGCGTGGTCCTGCCGGCCATGGGGCGCGCGTTGGCGGCGTTGCATGCGCTGCCCGTCGCCACCGGAGCGATCTCGTCTCCCGCCGCTTTGACCGGCGATGTGCAACGCAGGGTTGACGATCTGTGCGCCCGGTTTCCGGGTGAGGCGCCTGCCCTGCGGCACACGCTGAGCGACCTGCTGCGCCGCGTGCCGGCGGCGCCCGCCGCGCCGTCGTTTCTCCACGGCGACCTCGGCCCCGCGCAGCTCCGCTGGAGGTCGGGCGACGTCGTCTTTCTGGATTTTGACGCGTGCACCCGGGGGGATCGGGCCTTCGACCTGGGGAATCTGCTGACCCAGCTGCGCCGGCTCACCCTGCGCAAGCCGGGCAAGCTCCCGCCGTTCGCGGGTGTACGCAGGGACCTCCTCGATGCGTATCAGCGCTCGTCTCCAGACGATCCGGGCCTGGTCCATCGCATCGCCTGGTACGAGCGGGCGGTGCTGGTGCGCAAGATCCACTGTCTGGCGTTCGACACCACCAGGCACACGGCAGCCGACGCGATCCGGCAGCGGCAGCAAGAGGCGATCAGCTTGTTGCGGGAATTCGAGCCCGTGGTCCGTCATGCGGTGAGCGAGGTTCCACGGATCCATGGCACATAGCAGTCGAGCGCGACATCGCCAGTTCATCTGGACGCAGCTCGGTCAGGTCAGAGGGACCTTGATCCTCGCCGCCCTGTGCACCATGGGGGTTAGTGTCGCCGATCTGCTGCAGCCCTGGCCGCTGAAGATCATCCTGGACCATGGCATCTTGGGCAAGCCGCTGCACCTGCCGCGCTTCCTGAATTTTCTCCAGGGCGTCGCCACAGCCGACACGGTCACCCTCGTCGTGGCGGCGGCCTGCGGTATTGTGGTGATCGCGCTGTTTCAGGG
>DASPXO010000284.1:0-27812 GCA_035637235.1 Gemmatimonadales bacterium
GGCGTCGCTCGCGCAGCCGGCGATCGCGTCGTGAAACTGGCACTCGACGAGCGTGCGCCACGCGACCTCGAGCAGCGGCCGCCGGTCGCGGCCGCCGGCGCGCCGCGCCAGCGCCGCCAGCGGCTCGGCCAGCCGCTCGAGGAACAGCTCGGCCGCGGAGTAGCGCCGCTTGAGCGGCGCCCGGGTCGCATGCACGCCCTGGAGCGTCCACGCATAGCGGTACGACCAGCGGAGCTCCCCCGCGAGCGGCGCCGGCTTCGCCGCCTCCCCTACGGCCTGGAAGAACTCGTCGAGGCGCGACACCCGGAAGGCGCTCTGGAGATCGAGCTCGGCGAGGAGGTCGCGCAGCCGCGACACGTCGGGATGGGCGGCATGATGATCCGCGCCGACGAACACGGGGATGTGCTTCGATCCCGCACGCTCGATCAGCGCCGAGCGCACGGGGGCCCACGCGCCGAGCAGCCGCCCGGGATCCGCGGGCAGCGCGGCGCCGATCCCGTAGCCCGCGGGGGGCAGATGCCAGAGCAGCACGTCGCTCCCGTCCGGGCCGCGCCAGCGGTACAGGTCGCGCTCCTGCCCCGCCTCGCCGCCGAGGCCGCGCCACAGCACGCCGTAACGGATGCCGAACTCGCGCGCCAGCGTAGGCCAGGCGGCGGGGTGCCCGAACGCGTCCGGCGAATAGAGCACGTCGAGCCGCCCGCCCAGCCGGTCGGCATCGGCCGCGCCGCACAGCAGGTTCCGGACGAGCGCTTCACCCGACGGGATGAGCTCGTCCGCCAGCACGTACCAGGGGCCCACCTGCAGCCGCCCCGTCTTGACCAGCGCCTTCACCTCCGCTTCCCGCTCCGGGCGGACGCGCAGGTAGTCGGCCACCAGCACCGTCTGGCCGTCGAGCAGGAAGCTCCGGTAGCCGGCGTCCGCCTGCAGCCGCTCGATCAGGTCGTCCAGAACGGGCACGAGCCGCGCCTGGAACGCGGCGCGCGGCAGGTACCACTCGCGGTCCCAGTGCGTGTGCGGAATGAGGTGGAAGATGAGTCCGGGCATGCGCGGCTAAGCCTAAGGGGCTGACGAGTGACGCGCGAGCGCCCATATTGCGCCATGCTCAAGCGCTCCCTGCTCGCCTGGCCCGCGCTCGCGGGCCTCACGCTCCTCGCCACACGGCTCACGCCGGGCCGAGAGCGGAACGGCACCACGCTGCTGCCGTCCGGGTGGCGCATCCGCCCCGCGGGCCGCCAGGTCACGGTCGGCACGCTGCCGCTCAACCTGGTGACGTTGTCCGACGGCTCGCTGCTGGTGACCAACAACGGCTACGGCGAGAACGGCCTGATGCGGGTCGACCCGGTCACCGGCAGCGTGCCGTGGCGGCTGCCGCTCCGGGCGGCGTGGCTCGGGCTCGCGCGCTCGGGGCGCGACCGGCGCGACACCGTGTGGGCCTCGGGCGGTGGCACGAACCGTGTGTACCGGCTGGCGTGGCTCGGCGGGGAGAAGTGGACGACCGACACCGTCACGCTCGCCGATTCGAGCGCGAAGCTGTTCGCGGCCGGGATCGCGGTCGTCCCGGCGCGCGGCCTCGCGGCGGTGGTCGGGAACCTGAGCGACTCGGTCTATGTCGTGGACGCGGCCACCCTCGCGCGGCGCGGCGCCGTCGCCGTGGGCCACCGGCCCTACACCGTCGTCGCGGACTCGACCCATCTCTACGTCAGCGACTGGGGCGACTCGACCGTCTCCGTCATCGATCTCACCGCCATCGATCTGACCGCCCGACCGCCTGACCGCCCGACCGCCTTGTTCGTCGGCCCCCACCCCTCCGCGCTCGCGCTGCGCGGCTCCGAGCTGTTCGTCGCCCTCGCGGGGACGAACGGGGTGGCGCGCGTCGATGTCGCGCGCGGCGTCGTCGTCGAGCAGCTCACCGTCGCCCTCGACCCCCGCGCCCCGACCGGCAGTGACCCGAACGCTCTCGCGCTGGCGCCCGATGGCCGGACGCTGTACGTCGCGATGGCGGGGAACAACGCCGTCGCCGTCGTGCGCGTGAGCCCGACGCGCATGCAGGTCGCGGGACTCATCCCCGTGGGTTGGTACCCGACCGCGGTCGCCGTATCGGCCGACGGCCGCAGGCTGTACGTCGCGAACGGTAAGGGCGGCGGCTCGGGAGCCAATCCGGACCGGAAGTACATCGGCAACGTGATCACCGGCTCGGTGTCGATCATCCCGGTGCCCGACAGCGCCGCGCTCGCGCGCCACACGCGCCAGGTGTACACTCTCAGTCCCTATTCGAACGCGCGCGCCCTGCCCTCCGTCCGCCCGTCCGGCCGTCCGCCCGTCCGTCACATCGTCTACATCATTCGCGAGAACCGCACGTACGATCAGGTCTTCGGAGACATGCCGGAAGGGAACAGCGACCGGAGCCTCGCGATCTTCAACGATTCCGTGACGCCCAACGCCCATGCGATCGCCCGTCGCTGGGTGCTGTTCGACAACTTCTACGTGGACGGCGAAGTGTCGGCCGACGGGCACGAGTGGAGCGACCGCGCGTTCGCGGGCGACTACAACGAAAAGACGTGGCCCCAGATCTACTCCAAACGGCGTGACTGGGACCTGACCGACGGCAACGACCTGACGAACCCGCGGGGCGCCTACCTGTGGGACGCCGCGCGGAAGCGGGGGCTCCGGGTGGTGAATTTCGGCGAGATGACCGAGTCGGACGACGGCGACTCCCCCGCCGCGCGCCGGACGCGGACCAACCTCCCGGGACTGAAAGACATCACCGTCCCGGAGTATCCCGGCTTCGTCATGGAGATCCCCGACTCGGTCCGGGCCGGCATCTTCGTCGACTCGGTCGCGAGCTGGGACCGCCAGGGCAGCTTCCCCGATCTCGTCATCCTCTGGCTCCCCCGGGACCACACGGTCGGCCGCCGCGCCAACCAGCCCACCCCGCGCGCCATGGTGGCCGAGAACGATCTCGCGCTCGGCCGGATCGTGGAGCGGCTCTCCCAGTCCGTAGCCTGGCCGTCGCTGGCCGTGTTCGCGCTCGAAGACGACGCGCAGGACGGCCCCGACCACGTGGACGCGCATCGCTCGGTCCTGCTCGTCGCGTCTCCGTTCGCCCGCCGTGGCGCCGTGGACAGCACCTTCTACACGACGAGCTCGGTGCTGCGATCGATCGAGTTGATCCTCGGCCTGGGGCCGCTCAGCCAGTACGACGCGGCCGCGACGCCGCTCTGGACCGCCTTTTCGCGACATCCTGACGTGACGCCGTTCACGCATGTGCGAAACACGTGGCCCCTCGATCAGCTCAACCCGCGCGCCTTCCGCTCGCGCATCCCGGACCGCGATCTCACCGGCGCGGACCAGGCGGACGAAGCCCAGCTGAACCGGGAGATCTGGGAGAGCGTGCGACCCGGCGAGCGGATGCCCCCGCCGCGGCGCGCGTGGGTCCTGGGCGAGCCTTCGGCCCAGAAGTGACGTAGCTCGCACGGGCGGCGCGCGGCCGTCGCTCGCACGGCATGTGTCTTGCCCACGGGCCGCGAGTCGCCTGTTCAGTGCAGCAGGGGGCAGAAGGGGTCGTTCCTTCAGGGCGTCCAATCAATTCACGTCGGGAGTCCTCAGGGGTTTTTAGCACCCCGCTAACGAAATCACGCACACGCGCACCCGCGGGGAGCGGGCACGGCGGATTGCACCGAGCCCCGAGAGAGAGAGAGGATGGGCCCCCTCTGCCCCGTTGTGCGCCGCTAAAGCCGCGGCTCGGCCCCTCCCCGCTGAAGCGGGGGGTGAAGAACGCCGGCCGGTTTACCGGCGAGAGGCCCGCCAGTGTAGGGGCGCAGCATGCTGCGCCCCTACTCGCGCAGCTGCCCGACATCCTCCGGGCGGGATAAATGGACGTGTGCCACCCGCCGCCCGCGCGCGAGCAGGGCCCGGATATCGCCGCGCGCCTGGGCCCGCTTCAGCCCCCCGAACGTGACGCCCAGCTCGGGAACGGCGACGTCCTCGGCGTCGTCGCACGTGATCACCAGAAACAGCCCTGTATTTGGGCCGCCCTTGTGGAGCTGGCCCGTGGAGTGGAGGTAGCGCGGGCCGAAGCCGAGCGTGGTCGCGCAGCCCAGCACCTGCGCCCATGTCGCGCGCACGTCCTGGAGCCGCCCGGCGATGTCCGGGCGCGGCGGCAGATAGGCGAGGATCGCGCAGTAGTCTCGCGGGCGCGCCGCGCGCCGCAGCTGTTCCGGGGTGAAGGTCGGTAGGGGCGCAACATGCTGCGCCCCTACGGGCCCCGCGCCCCCCTGCACGAGCTCCTCGCGCGCCAGGCGCTTCGCCTCTTCGACGTCCGGCTGGTCGAACGCGTTCACGCCCAGCCGATTGCAGAGCTCCCAAGTGGCGTACTCCCATCGCAGGAACTCGACCCCCAGGTCGAGCGGATCGCTCGAGAAGTCGCTCACCAGCTCGGAGTCGGTCCGGGTGACCGCGGCCGGGTCCTGGACGACCGGCACTACCCCGCGCCCGTCCTTCCCCGTGCTCTCCGCCACCAGCTGCTCGATCCAGTCGGCGACCCGCTCAATCGGGGCTGGCGGCCGCAGCACGAGCTTGTCGCGTCCAGCCTGCGCGGCGTCCGCGAGCCGCGCGCCGAGCGCTTTCGCCGGTTCCGGGTCCGCGCCGCGCGCCCGCTCGAGCAGCGCGCGGCCGTCCGCGCCGATCAGTGCGGCGGGGACCATGCCCACGACGGTCAGCGCCGCGTAGCGCCCGCCAACGTCTTTGGGATGGGCGAACACGGCGCGGAAGCCGCGCTCGCGCGCCAGCCCCTCGAGCGGGGTCCCCCGCTCGGTGATCGCGACGAACTGGCGCGGCTCGGCGCGCGCGGCAAAGTGGTGGTAGAAGGCCAGCGTCTCGACCGTCGTCCCGGACTTGCTGCTGATGACGAACAGCCTGTCCTCGAGCCCGGTCCGCCCGATCGCCAGCACGGCGGCCGGGTCGGTGCTGTCGAGCACCGTCACGGAAGGATTGCCGAAGCTCGCCGCGAGCACCTGCGGCGCGAGACTCGAGCCTCCCATGCCGCACACCACGGTACGGGTGAGCCCCTCCCGACGCGCCTGCTCCGCGAAGCGGCAGAGCTCTTCCCATTGCGCGAGCGAAGCGCGCGGGGCTTCGATCCAGCCCGGCCGGTCCATGCGGCGGCGACTAAGGCTTCGGCCTGAAGTAGCTCTTGGCCTTGGCAAGGGCGTCGCCGATCAGGGCCCGGAGCGGCTTCGCGCCGGCCGGCGCCGGCCGCGGCGCCACCGGCAGCTGCGGCGCGGTCCCCATCCCGTCCACGACGAGGACCGGCCCGCCCTGCCCCAGCATGATCCGGTCGCCCAGGCGGATGGGGATCGGCGCCACGACTCGCTCGCCGTTCAGGAACGTGCCGTTCGCGCTCCCCACGTCCCGGATCACGAGCGCGCCGCTGGGCCCCACCGACAGCTCGGCGTGGACGCGGGAGACGATGGTGTCGGAGGATGGGACGGCGTGGACCTCGCACTCCCGCCCCCGGCCGAGCCGGATGCGGACGCCGCGCGCCTCGTGCCGCCGCCCCGTGGCGGCGTCGAGGAGGGTCACGCCGTAAGCGCGGGCCTCGCGAGGCGTGTGGCGCTCCGGCAGCCGCTCAGGCAGCGTGTCGGTTCCCCGATGCTCCGGAATCGTCGCGGTTGGGCGCTCCGCCAACGCGGCGACGGCGATCCGCGGCCCGGTCTCGCTGAGTCCGATGACGTCCCCCGCTTTGAGCAGGGCTGCGCCCGTGACGCGCCGGCCGTTCAGGAACGTCCCATTCAGGCTCCCGAGGTCCGTGAGCAACCATCCGGCTGCGCCGTAGCGGATCTCGACGTGAAGGCTCGACACGACGCCGGCATCCTCCCCGGAGAACACGATGGCGCACTCGGGGCTGCGGCCGAGGCGCGCGCGGTCGCCGCGCACTTCGGTCGCACGCTGGGTGGCTAGATCGATCAACTTGAGGTAGGGCATGCGACGCCGTCGGGCAACGGTGCGGCTCAGAGCTCGGGCGACAACTCGCTCCGGCGGCGATCGGCAAAGAGGCGACGCAGCATCCCGGAGCGGCGCACCGCGTAGCGACGCTCGCGCTGCGCACGCCGGTCGCGACTCGAGCGGCGCTCCGGGTCGGCGGGCAGGCTGGCGCGGCGGCGGTTCGAGCCGAAGCGGCGGTCCACGCCCGCGCGACGGTCGTCGAGTTGGCGCCGCTCGAGCCTGGTGCGGCGGTCAGGAAGCGGTTCGTAGGGCACGGGGCTGTCTCCGGATGGGCGGAGTGGGCACCAAAGCTACCCGCCCTCCGGGGACCCGGCTAGTGCTTCGCCGCAGGCGCCCCGCCAGGTTTTTCCGCCGGCACTAGCTTACGGCCGCATGGACAACCTCGCGCACACGCTCGTGGGCGCGGCGCTGGGCCGCGCGGTCGCCGACCGGAGGGTCCCGGGGGCCGCGCTGCTCGGCGCGGTCGCGGGCAACGCCCCCGACTGGATCGAGCTCCTGGTCACGCCGCGCGCCTGGGCGCCGCGATCCGGCGCCGACTATCTCGTCTACCACCGCGGCGTGACGCACTCGTTGCTCGGGGCGGGCATCGAGATCGGCGCGCTGTCGGCTCTGGTCGGACTCGCCCTGCGCTGGTGGGCGCGGCGGCGGGGCGGGAGCCCGCCTCCGTGGCGGTGGATCGGAGCTTGTGTCGCCACGACGGTCGCGAGTCATCTGTACCTCGATTGGCAGGGATCGTACGGCCTGCGCCCGTACCTGCCGTGGAGCGGGCGGTGGTACTACGCCGACTGGGTCGCGATCGTCGATCCGTTCTTCTGGATGGTCCCCCTCGTCGCCCTCGCCTGGGGCGCGCGGCGGCACTGGGCGCCCGCGCTGGCCGGCGGTGCGGCGCTGCTCGGCGTGACGGCGCTGGTCGTCTGGACGGGACGGAACGTGGTCGTCTGGTGGGTGAAACTCGCGGTCGTGAGCTTGGTCCTGGCGTGCGTGATCGGGTGGGTGCGGCACTGGTTCGGGGTCGCGGGACGGCGGCGGGCGGCGACGTACGCGATGGCGGCGCTCGCCGCGTACGCCGGCGCCAACGCGCTCGCCAGCCTGCCGGCGCGGCTCTCCGCACGGGAGAGCGCCGTGCGGCGGTTCGGCCGGCGGGCCGAGTGGGCCGTCCTCACCGAAATCGGCCACCCGTTCCGGTGGGAGCCGATCGGCGCGAGCGCGGACACCGTCGCCGGCCCCGACTGGGCGGCCCCGCGCCATCTCACTCATCCCGCCGTGGCACAGGCACTCGCCACGCCGGACGGCCACGCCATGGCTCGGTTCGCCCGCTTCCTCGCGGCGGACGTGGACTCGAGCGGCGCCGGCCTGTGGGTGTACCTGCGGGACGCGCGCTACGTGCGTGAGGCTCGGCTCGGATGGGCGGCAGTGGCAGTCAGGCTGCGGTGAGATCGGAGAAGGCTCCCCGCGCCCGCCGGCGGGTTAGACTTGTCCCCATGCCCCAGGCCACTCCACCCACCGAGCTCATGGACGGCCTGGCCCGCGCGCTTGCGCCGGCGTTCCGGCTGGACCAGCTCGTGGCGCAGTCGCCCGAGCGCGCGATGTACCGCGCATGGGACCGGCTCCTCAAGCGGTACGTCGCGCTCCGGGTGCACTTCGCACCGCAGTCGCCGGGCCGGGCGTGGTTCCTCCGCGAGACGGAGACGCTCGCGGCGCTCGACCACCCGGCGATCCGCCACGTGTACGCCGCGGGCATCGTGGGCAGCTTCGCCTATCGCACGGCGAACTGGATCGAAGGGGAGAGCCTCGCCGAGGCGCTGCGCCGGGGCCCGCGGCCGATTCCCACGGCGCACACGCTGGTGCGCGACCTGCTCGGCGCGCTCGAGCACGCGCACGCCCGCGGCGTGATCATGCGCCGCATCGTGCCGATCTCGCTGACGCTCGAGATCTCGGGGCGCGCGGTGATCACCGACTTGTTGTACGCGAGCTGGTGCCTCGCCGAAGTGCCGCCGGAGGACCGGGGGTCGGGCGGGGCGTTCGTCGCGCCGGAGGTGCGCGCGGGCGGCGTCGGGGAGCCGGCGAGCGACGTGTACGCAGTGGCGGCCATCGTCTACTACGCGCTCACCGGCCAGGAGCCGAATCCCGACCCCACGAAGATCGAGCCCCCGCGCCGCCTGCGGCCGGCAGTCCCCGCGGCGCTGGAGCGGGTGCTGTTGCGCGCGCTCCAGGTCGGGCCCGGCGACCGCTATTTCACGGCCACCGAGATGCTGGAAGACTTCGTGAGCGACGCCGGCGTGTTCCAGGGACCGGCGGCGGCGCCGCAGGTCGTCGAGGCGGGGTTTGAGAGACGCCTGCGCCGCGCGCTGGGCGACGACTACGAGCTGCTCGACGAGATCGGGTCGGGCGGCTTCGGGCGGGTGTACCGCGTGCGTGACCTCGGGCTCGAGCGCGAGGTCGCGATCAAGGTGCTGCACCCCTCGCTCACCGCGGACGCCGGCGTGACCGAGCGGTTCCGCCGCGAGGCGCAGCTCGCGGCCAAGCTCCGGCACCCCTACATCGTGAGCATTTACGACATCCGGGAGCGCGCCGGACTGCAGTGGTACACGATGGAGCTCGTGCCGGGCACGAACCTCGCGCAGCTCGTCCAGCGACAAGGGCCGCTCACCATCGAGCAGACCACCCGCCTGCTCGACCAGGCGCTCTCGGCGCTCGAGCTGGCGCACGCGCACGGTCTGGTGCACCGGGACCTGAAGCCCGAGAACATGCTGATCGAGCCCGACGGCCGGCTGCGCATCACCGACTTCGGGCTCGCGCTCGCGCTGCGCGGCGACGGGCGGTTCGGCGGCGCCACGTCGCGCAGCGGCACGCCCCAGTTCGCGGCCCCCGAGCAGCTGCTCGGCGAGAAGGTGGACCAGCGGGCGGACCTGTACTCGCTGGGCGCCGTGGCCTACTTCGCGCTGCTCGGCCGACCCCCCTTCGCGGGCGTCACGCCGGAGGCGATCCTCGCGCTCCAGACCACCGACCGGCTCCCGCCGCTGCGCGCGTCCCGGGCCGACGTGCCACGGGAGCTCGAAGAGGTCCTCCGCAAGGCCGTGACGGGCGACCCCACCGGCCGATATCCGAGCGCGCAGGCGTTCCGCGATGCGGTGCGGCGCTCGCGCGGCTTCGTGCGGAGGCTGGCCGCGTTCCTCAGCGGCTACTAGGAGGGCTGCCCGCCCCCGTGGGTGTACGAGACCGAGCTGACGCCGAACAGCATCTGATCAATGTGCGGGAAGGAGCTGCGCACGAACACGGCGTCGAGCGTGAAGGCCATGGCCAATCCGGGCAGATTCGTCAGGCTGATCGTGAAGTAACCGTAACCGGAGTTGGCCGGATCGCCGCTGTCCTGTGTCACGGTGACGGAGGTCGTGGCGAGGAGCTCACCGGACCCCGAGAAGACGCTCAGCACGTACGTGGCGGTGCCCTGCACTGCGGGCGCGACGCGAAGCGAAAGATCCGAGATCGGCCTCGTGAAGGTCGCCTGCACCGGACCGAGCCGAGAGTCGGCCGTGAGCGCGGCGTCGCCCTGAACGAAACCGACGAACCATGTGGCGCAGCCCGCGGAGCCGCACCGCTCCGGCGGAAAGACAATGCCGTCGGAGCGATAGAAGGCGGGCTCGAACACCTTGCCCTCGCCGTACGACGTGAAATCGATGGTCACTTCCGGTGCGCCTACGCCGACGCGGCCTGCGGCGGGCGATGCGACCCCGTTGCTGGGCCCCACACCGCGCGGACTCGTAGGCGAGGACACGTCGCGGCTGTCGGCGCAGCCCGACAGTACCAGGCCGACCGCAGCCAGCGCTGACAGTGTGCTCAGCGCCGACCCTATTCCGCTGCTTCGATGCATGCATCCCTCCCGCGTCACCTGAGCCGTGAGGCACCCTCGAGGACAATGGAGACCGGGTGAATCGCCGCACAACGCCGCAAGTCTCGGACCGACGCGGTGATGCCGTCCGCAGTCGGCGAAACAGGAGCAAGTGCCTGTCCCAAAGGCGGTTGCCCCTGAGCGACTGAGGGCGTCGACCCGACTGATCCCCTCGCCTGCGGCCACACCACGACAGCTTTGCCGGGTTCGCGCGGCAGGGCGCGTCCGCGGCGCCTCAGGAGCAGTTCGGGTGGTGGGAGCTAACGCCAGCGGAAGATCTTGAGCGCGACGGCGAAGCTCGCGAGCCCCCAGCCCGCGACGATCACCAGCGGGCCGCCCAGCCGCGGGAGCGACGCGCCGTCGATCATCACCGCGCGCAGCGCGTCGTTCAGCGCGGTGAGGGGCAGCGCCCGCACGAACGGCTGCATCGCGTCCGGGAAGCGCGCATAGGAGAAGAACGTCCCCGAGAGGATCCACATCGGCAGCATCACCAGGTTCATGAGGCCGGACACCGCCTCGATCGTGCGCGCGCGGCTGGCGACCAGCATGCCGAGCCCCGCGAACGACAGCGAGCCGAGGACCGTGATGAAGCCCAGCGCGGCAAACGAGCCCCGCACCCCCACGTCGAACATCCACCACCCGAACCCGACGAGCGCCGCGACCTCCACGAACAGGAAGAGGAGGCGCGACAGGACGAACGCGCTGAGGTAGTGGCTCCTCCGCATGGGGGTGGCCATGAAACGCTTGAGCAGCTTCTTGGTGCGCGCCTGCACGACGGAGAAGCCGACGCCCCACAGCCCGCTCCCCATCAGGTTCATGCCGAGGAGACCCGGGATGAGGAAGTCGATGTAGCGGGACCCGGGCTCGACGATCCGGTCGTCCCGTACGCGCGCCGGGTCGTCGCGGCCGCGCGCCCGCTGCAGCGCGTCGTCCGCCTGGAGCCGCGCCAGCTGGCTCTCGGTCCGGGTGGAGTCGTAGCGGTAGACCAGCGGATCGCCCGGCACCACGAGCAGCGCGATGCGCCCGGTGCGGAGCTGGAGGCGGGCCGTGGCCGAATCGAGCAGCACGGCCGCGAGCGTCGCCGAGCGATCGAGCGACGTGACGACCGCGCTGTCGCCCGCGCCGTGGAGCACCCCCACCTTGAGCTCACCGGGCCCGCGGTTGCGGAACGCGATGCCGAGCGCGAACGCCAGCACGATGGGAAACCCGAACACCCAGAAAATCGCTTCGGGCTCGCGATAGAACTCGCGCATCCGCGCGAGGGTGAGCTGGACCAGCGGGTGGTCACGCATCGCGCTCGTCCCATAGATTGGTCCCATGGCCAACACGCGGAATTTCTTGATCGCCGCTGTCCTGGTAGTCCCAGGCCGGCCTCTGTCCGGGCAGCACGTCGTCACGGGATTTCTCGATCGGGTCGTCACCGTCGGAGGGCACACGTACCGGTATCAAGTCTTCGTCCCGGCTGCCTACGGGGATTCGCTCGCCTATCGTTGGCCCGTCATCTTGTTCTTGCATGGGGCCGGAGAAAGAGGGACGGACGGCCTTCGCCAAACCCAGGTTGGCCTCGGCTCCGCAATGCGACGCGACCCCGGTCGCTTCCCCGCCATCGCCGTCTTCCCGCAAGCGCCGCCCGACTCGCTGTGGGTGGGCATCCCCGCGCAGATGGCGATGGCCGCCCTGGAGCACACTCTCAATGAGTTTCGCACTGCCGCCGACCGCGTGTACCTCACCGGCCTCTCTATGGGAGGAAACGGCGCCTGGTACCTCGCCTACCGCTATCCTGATCGTTTCGCTGCCGTCGTGCCGATCTGCGGCTGGATCACTCCACTCGCCAGCGGCTTCGACCGTGGCTTCGCCCCGGTGGTGCCGCCGGACAGCGGGCCGCCGTTGGAGTCACTCGCCCGGCGACTGCGCCGCCTCCCCATCTGGCTGATCCACGGCGAGGCGGACCCGGTGATCCCGGTTGCTGAGTCCCGCAGAGCAGCCGCGGCGCTGCAGAGTGCGGGCGCCACGGTCCGGTATACCGAGCTCCTGGGAACGGATCACAATGCCTGGGACGCCGCCTACGGGTCCGCTCAGGTGACCACTTGGCTGTTCGCGCAATCGCGGCGCCCCTAGCCGGCGGATTCTCACCGTGGTCACCCATCGCGCAGCTGCCGTCCCGTGAGCGCGACGAACACGTCCTCGAGCGTGGCGTGATGCGTGGCGAGCATTGACAGCTCGGCGCGCCGCCGCTCGAGCAGGGCCAGGAGCGCCGGGACAGCGCGGTGCACCTCGGTCACCGTGAGCGCGGTGCGGTCGGCCGCGGGCCGCACCGACCGGACTCCGGGCAGCGCGGCCAGCTCGGCGGCCTCGGGCGCCGTGCCGGCGCCGTCCGCCAGCGCGAACTCGACGACGTGCTCCGCGCCGAGCGACGCGATGAGCTGCGGCGGCGTGCCGAGGGCGATCACCTTCCCGTGGTCCAGGATCGCGACCCGGTCGCACAGCCGCTCGGCTTCCTCCATGTAATGGGTCGTGAGGAGGACCGTGCCGCCGCCCCTGCGGAAGCGACTGATGACCTCCCAGAGCTGGCGGCGCGACTGCGGGTCGAGCCCCGTGGTCGGCTCGTCGAGAAACAGGAGCTCGGGGCGGCTCACCAAGGCGCACGCGACCGCGAGCCGCTGCTTCTGCCCCCCGGAGAGCTTCCCAACCCACGCCCGCCGCTTCTCTTCGAGCCCGACGAGCGCCAGCACTTCGTCCACCGCGTGCGAGTGGCGGTAAAAGCTCCTGAACAGCCGCACCGTCTCCTCGACGCTGAGCTTCTCGGCGAGCTGCGTCTCCTGCAGCTGAATACCGAGGCGCTCGCGCAGGGCGCGGTTGTCCGCGCCACGCCCGCTCCGCCCGCCCCCTCCGTTGCCTCCGCGCCAGCTCATCCCGAGCAGCTCCACGTCCCCGGCGTCGGGGACCGTCAGCCCTTCGAGAATCTCGATCGTCGTAGTCTTTCCGGCGCCGTTCGGGCCGAGCAGGCCGAAGCACTCGCCGGTTTCGACGGTGAGGTCGACCCCGGCGACCGCCACGACGTCCGCGTAGCGCTTGACGAGGTTCGTGCAGCGGATGGCGGGCACGGCTAGGGGGGCGCCTCCGGCGTCTGTTTCTCGGGCGTCGTCGCCTGCTTCAGCGCCCAATCCAGCTGCATTCGAAGGCTGCTGACGCCGTCGGTCAGGCCCCGGATCTTCATGTCGATCCCGCCGCCGCGGCCCGCCATCACCGACATCGTCCCCGCCACGTCGGCGATGGTTCCGATGTTGGTTGTCAACGCACGCTGGCGCATGTGCGACAGCTCCCGCGCGATCCTCTCGCAGATGTTCTCGATCACTTGGGACTTCGCTGCCCGGTTCGAGTCGAGCTCGGTCACGAGGCTGCCGACGTGGTCGGTCGTCTTCAGAAACGCCAGAACCTCCTCCTTGCGCCGAACCTGGTCGGCGGTGAGTTTCGGGGCCATCGCGCTCCTCAGTTCTCGGGGACCAGCGCTTCGGTCAGCGCGCGCCCATCCACGGGCTCCGCGGGCGTGAGCCCGAGCAGCCGCGCCAGGGTCGGCGCGATGTCCACGGTGTTCACGCGGTCGCGGTACGTGCCGCGCTGGATTCCCCGGCCATAGAAGATGATCGGCACGTGCGCGTCGAAGTCGTTCGGCTGGCCGTGCATGGCGATGGGCGGCAGCCCCTGCGCCGTCCAGACCGAATACGGCGTGAGCGTCACGACCAGCTCCACGCTCGCCCCCGGCGGGATGTGGTGCACCCAGCGGCGCACGACGGCGTCGGTCGTGTCCTGGCCCGCGAGGTCGGCCGGCCGGTCGACCCGCGCCACCCCGGGCAGCTCGCGCAGTCGCGCGGCGAGGTCCGCGATCACGCTGTCGACGCTCACCCCCTGCGCCGCGAGCCGCACGCGCTCCGGAACGAGCACCATGCCCGTCTCGAGCGAGAGCCAGTCGGCGCCGCCGACCCGGGCGTCCAGGGCGTCGTTCGCGCTCCGGATGATGCTGTCCGCCAAGACGCGCCTCGCCCCCGGGTGTCCCAGCGCGCGCGAGCGCTCGGGCAGCGGAGTCACCCCGTGGTCGGCGGTCAGCACGACCAGCACGTTGTCCCTCCCGTAGCGCACGAACAGCTGCGTCAGGAACCAGCCGAGCGAGCGGTCGAGCCGCACCACCTGGTCGTGGATCTCGCGCGAGTCCGGGCCATAGGCATGTCCCACCAGATCGGTGGCGGAGAGACTCACCGCCAGCAGGTCGGTCGCGCCCCGGCTGCCGAACTGGAGCACGCGCACGCCCTCGAGCGCGAAGGCGAGCGTGAGCGAGTCCATGGTCGGGGTGGCGCCGAACGCGACGGCGGCGAGCGCGCTGTCTTCGGGCAGGCGGTGGGGAAACGCGAAGTCGGCCCCGCCGTTCTCGTACGGGACGCTGTCGGGCTCGGGATAGGCACGCTCGGGCAAGAGCGGGGTCCACCACCGCCCGGCGGCGCGGAACGGAATCCGGCGGGCGTTGAACGCTCGCACCCACGCCGGCAGCGAGTCGGCGTAGTAGCGGCTGGTGGTGAAGCTGCCCGACTGGTACCAGTAGACCTGCTCACGCGCGCGCCCCAGCGGCAGAATCGCGCCGCGGTCCTTGCGCGACACCGACAACGCGCGCGCCATCGGCTCGGCGGCCTTGAGCCAATCGAAGAAGCCGGTTCCCGTGAACCGCACCGGCGAGGCGCCCAGCCCCCGCACCTCGAGCAGCGGCGTCGTCGAGTCCTGCACGCCGGTGAGGTTACTGATGATGCCCGTGTGGGCCGGCCAGCGGCCCGACAGCACGGTCGAGTGCCCCGGCGCGGTCTCCGTGACGGCATGGTCCTGATACGCGTCGGTGAAGACGGCGCCCTGCTCGAGCAGGACCTTGAGCCCGCCGCTGAGCTGGCTGCGGTAGCGGTCGAAGTAATCCGGCCGCAACTGGTCGACGGTGATGACCACGACGAGCCTGGGCCGGGACGGGGGGCCGAGCCCGAGGCCCCAGAGCAGCAGCAGGAGTGGCAGATGCATGGGTGAAAGCTAACGCCGGTCAGGCCGCTTCGGCCGCGGCCGGCGCCGGCTCGCCGCGCGGCACGCGCGTCGCCATCAGCAGCGCCAAGGCGATGATCGCCGCGCAGGCGAAGAACGGCACGCTGGGGCCGAGGTGCTGGTAGGCGAGCCCGGCCCAGATCGGCCCGAGGACGCTCGCCACCCCGCGCAACGCTTGCTGCACCCCCATCATCAGTCCGAACTCGTGTTGGTCCGCACGGTGGCTCACCAGGGCGGAGTTGGCCGGGAACAGGAGCGCCGTACCGAGAGGGAGCAGCGTCTGATAGAGCAGGAACGTGGGCACGGACGCGGCGAGCGGCAACAGGGCGTATCCCAGACCGTACAGCGCGGCGCCGAGGCGCATCGTGCGGACCTCGCCGAAGCGATCGTTGAACCAGCCGACGGCAAGCGCGCGCATCAGCACGCCCACGCCGCCGAAGATGAGGAAGAAGTAATAGATGTTTTCTTTGGTGATGCCGAAGCGCCACGACAGGTAGAGCGCGAAGACCGCCGGCGTGGCGTTGTAGGCGAGCATCGCGACCGCGTAGATCCAGATCAGGTGGGCGACCGGCCGACCGGGATGGCTGATCACTTCCCACATGGCCTCCCGAACGGGGCGCGGCTCGAGCGGCACCTGTCGACCGCTCGGCGTCGTGACGTGCGCCTGGGCCGTGCGCGACTCGGGCAGCCACTTCCACGCCACCGCGGCGTTGGTGACGCAGAGCCCGGCAGCCAGGAGCCCGGGACCCGCTTCGCCCAGGCGGGCCGCAATCGAGCCCAGGACCGGACCCACGATCACACCGAGGCTCGTGGCGGCCGACAGCCACCCGAGCGCCTTGGCGCGCTCGTTCGGCGCCATCGTGTCCGCGACGTATGCCTGCGCGACGCCCGTCGTGCCGCCGCCTAACCCTTGCACGAAGCGCGATACGAACAGGAGCCACAGGGAGCCCGCGAATCCGAAGATCACGTAGGCGATGGCCGACGCCGTCAGGCCCGCGAGCAGCGCCGGCCGGCGACCGATGCGATCGGACACCCGTCCCCAGACCGGAGAAGACGCCAGCTGCGCGACCGGGAAGGACGCCACCAGCAGGCCGATCGTGGTCGGGTCCGCGTTCATGCTCTTGGCGTAGAGCGGCAGGACCGGAACCACCATCATCAGTCCGATCATGTCCACGAACGCCACGGCCATCAGCGCGGCCAGTCGTTTCATCGGCGCGCTCCCAGCCCCAGCACCAGGGCGCTCACGACCATCAGGATCACGCCGAACGCCGCCGCCACACCCAGCTCGTTCAAGCGGAGGCTCGACATGATCTCGATCGCGATGGGCCGATTGTCATAGGTGTAGAGCACGATGGAGGTCACGAAGTCGCCGAGCGCAGCGACGAACGCGAGGCTCGCCCCCGCCGCGAGCGCGGGGCTCAGCAGCGGGAGGGTCACCCGCCGGAACGTGGCCCACCGCCCCGCCCCGAGGCTCGCCGCCGCCTCCGCGAGGGCGGGATCGAGCTGCCGGTACCCCGCCAGGACCGCCCGCCCGGTGATGGGGAGGCTCCGCACCAGATAGGCCAGCGGCAGGAGCGCGACCGTCCCCACCAGCACCCAGCGCAGCGTCGGGGGGCTGTGGACGCTGAACGCCGTCGCGAAGGCGACGGCGAAGACGGTCCCCGGGAGAGCCCAGGGGAGGGCGACCAGCCCTTCGATCGGCCCGCGGAACCGCCACGGGCGCCGGCCGTCCCGCCCGACGAGCGCCCCGGCAGCGAGCGCCAGCACGACCGCGCCGGCCGTGCTCGCCGCCGCCATCCAGACCGAGTTGCCGAGCGGGCGCAGCCGCTCGGGCTCGCCGAACAGCCGCTGATAGTTCACGAGGGAGAGCACCGGCGGCAGCGCCTCCGTCGTCCAGCTACCGTAGGGGACCAGCGAGACGAGCGCGAGCGTCAGGTGGGGGAGGAGCAGCAGGGCGGCAAACAGCCACCCAGCCGCCGTCGCGACCGCGCGCAGTCCGGCCCGCCGGATCGGCCGGCGGCGCGGCGCGGTTCCTTTGCCGAGGGCGGTGAGCGGGTCGTCGCCCGCGGTGCGGCGCAGCACGGCGAACCCCGCCACCGCGACGAGCGCGAGCGCCACGGTCTCGACCATCGCGACGGGCAGCTCGCCGTTGAGCTTCGTGGCGACAATCTGGGTGGTCATCACGCGGAACCCGCCGCCGAACACGTAGGGCGCGCTGAAGGAGCCGAGCGCCGTCATGAAGACGAGCAGCGCCGCACCCGCCAGCGCGGGACGCAGCAACGGCAGCGTCACGCGGGAGAGCGTCTCCCAGCGGCCCGCGCCGAGGGCCTGCGCCGCCTCGACGAGCGAGGCGTCGAGCTTGGCGAGCCCCGCCCGCGTGAAGAGGTAGAAGTACACGTACATCGAATACCCGTGCACCAGCAGGATCGCTCCCGCTCCCTGCAGCCGCCACGGCGCCCGCTCGAGCCCGAAGAGCGCCCGGACCGCCCGCGCCACGAATCCCGACTCGCCGTACAGGAAGAGGAACGCGATCACCCCGACGAGCGGCGGCAGCACCGCCGGCAGCGCGATGAGCGAGCCGAGCGTCTTCCGGCCCGGGAACTCGACCCACTCGAAGAGAAAGGCGAGCGGCACGCCGACGCACGCCGCCAGGGCGACGCTCGCGAGCGCGATCCAGATGCTCGCCCACAGCGCCGCCCATTCCCCGGGGCGCGACGCGAACGCCGCGAAAGCGTCGGCGTGCGCCGCCTCGGTGAGGACGATCAGGATCGGGTACAGTACGAGCCAGGCGAGCAGTACGGTGAACGCGGCTCGAGCGGCAGGACCGAGCCGCGAGCTCACTCGCGCTGCTCCGGGAACGTCATGACTCGTGCCGCTTCCAGGTGCACCCGGTCGCCCACGCGCGCCGCGTCGGGGCCCGCCTGGACCTCGAGCCGCTCGCCACGCTCCGTCTCGACCTGATAGAACGCGGCAGCGCCGGTGTAGCGCCGTTCCTTCACCACGCCGGCGACGCCGGCGCCCGCGAACCGCAGCCGCTCCGGGCGGACCACGAGCACCTGGCCGTCGGCGGCACCCACGCCCCCCCCGCCCCCCCCAGCTATTAGCGCCCGCGCGGTCGGACCCCGCAGCACGTTGGCGCGGCCGACGAACGTCGCGACGAACAGCGTCGCCGGACGCTCGTACAGGTCGTCCGGCGTCCCCACGTGCTCGAGCCGGCCCTGGTTCAGCACCGCGACCCGATCGCCCACGTCGAACGCCTCCTCCTGCTCGTGGGTGACGAACACGGTCGTGATCCCCACCCGCTTGATCAGGGCGCGCAGCTCGCGCCGCGTGCGCTCCCGCAATGCCGGGTCGAGGTTGGACAGCGGCTCGTCGAGCAGCAGCACCCGTGGCTCGGGGGCCAGCGCCCGCGCGAGCGCCACCCGCTGCTGCTGGCCGCCCGAGAGCTCGTGCGGCTTACGGCGCTCGAAGCCGGCGAGATCGACGAGCTCCAAGGACTCCGCAACCTTACGGTCGCGGGCCTCCCGGTCGAGCCCGCCGAGGCCGAACGCGACGTTCTCTCTGACGTCGAGATGAGGGAACAGGGCGTAATGCTGGAACACCATCCCGCAGCGCCGCCGTGCGGGCGGCAGGGTCGTGACGTCCTCGCCGCCGATGACGATGCGCCCGGCATCCGGCGTCTCGAAGCCGGCGATGAGACGCAAGCTGGTGGTTTTCCCGCTGCCGGACGGCCCCAGCAGCGCGAGGATCTCGCCCCGGGGAATCTCGAGCGCGATCGGCCCGATGGATACCGTGTGGGACCACTGCTTCCGCACGGCAGCCAGCGTGACGAACCCCGTCACGACCCCGACCCCCCCGCTCGCCCCTTCCCTCTGCCCCGCACGGTCTCGTCCCAGTATCGCATCCACTCCGGTCCGCGCTCGGCGAGCAAGTCCCAATCCACGTCGGCGACCTTCATGACCCGGCGCACCTCCCGCGCCCAGGGCGGAAGCGAGTCGTCGGGGAGGTCGAGCCGTGCCGGAAGGCGGTATGCCTCGCGCGCCGCGAGCAGCTCCGCCTCGACGCCGCCCACGAATTCCACGAACGCCTCGGCCGGCCCCGGGTGGCGGGCGTTCCGCACCACGCCGATCGCATCCTCGATCACCGGAGTCCCACTCGCCGGAAAGAGATAGCCGAGCGGCAGCCCGTCGCGCCGGTTCAGGAGGATGTCAGGCAGGTCCCAGATCGTCACCAGCCCCTCCTGGCGCACGATCTTCTGATCGAGCAGCGGGCCGTTCAGCACGTATTCCTTGGTCTGCGCATCGAGGCGCCGCAGCCACTGAAAGCCCGCAGCCGTGTCTCCCGTCTGCTTCAGGCCGCGCTCGATGAGCATTCCCCACACGGCGCGCATGGTTCCCGAGGCGAGCGGATCGCGGATCAGCACCTTCCCTGTCCACTTCGGGTCGAGCAAGTCGTCCCAGTCCTGCGGCGCCTCCTCGGGCCGCACAGCCCGCTCCGCGTAGACGATCACGGCGGGCGTCTCGTAGGCCGCGAAGTAGCGATCGCCGGGCCCGCGCCCGTGCGGGTCGATCGCGCCGGCCCAGCCCGGCCGAAACGGCGCGAGCAGCGAGTCGCGCACGCCGCGCGCGAAGATCGTCGCGGGACCGCCGAACCAGACGTCCGCCTGCGGGTTCGCGCGCTCCGAGCGCAGCCGGTCGTACACCTCCTGGGAGCCCATGTCGAGCCAACGCACGTCGACCTCGGGGCGGAGCTGCTCGAAGCGGCGCTCGAGCAGCGTCAACAGATCGCGGCCATGGGGGCTGTACACGACCAACGGCGTCCGTCCGTCGCCCCCACAGCCTGCGAGCAGGGCGAGGAGCAGCGCGCCGACGAGCCATTGCGGATTGACGAGCCATTGCGGATTGCGGATTGCGGATTGCGGAATTGCAGGGGCGAGTCCGATCGGTGACACCGGCCGCCGGACTCGACGCCCGCACGGTCCAATCCACAATCCGCAATCCACAATGCACATTCTACTTCCTGCCGAGCGCCAGCAAATTCGCGAACAACCGATACGCCCCCGGGACGCCCGCGGGCAGCTGCCGGAAGAAGCTCAGCGCGGTGTACACGTAGGTCCCGGTGCCGAGGCGTGCCACCAGGAGACCGCCCTGGAGCGGCGGGTCGCCGGGGTCGTGGGTCTCGAGCAGCGGCGCGTAGGTGGAGTCCCACTCGTGGGCGAAGTACAGGCCGCGCTCCTGCACCCAGCCCCGCCAGTCGTCCGGCCCGATCTCGTTCGGCACGTGGAAGACCGGGTTCGCCGGCTCCACCGGGGTCATGGGCGCCGCTTCGTCGGCGACGCGGTCGTGCGGCCGGGCGATCGAGAGCCGATAGGGCGCGAAGGCCCCTTCCACGAACGGGTACTGCTGGTACTGGACGATCACCAGGCCGCCCGCCCGCGCGTAGTCGAGCAGTCGGCCGTTGCCGGCCGCGAGCGCCGGATCGGTCTCATACGCCCGGCTGCCGACCACGATGGCGTCGTAGCGCGACAGATCGCCGCGGGCGAGCGTGTCGGGGCCGAGCAGCTCGATCGGCACGCCGACCGCCTGGAGCGCCTCGGGCACCCGATCGGAGGCGCCGCGGACGTAGCCCACCCGCGTGAGCACCGGGAGCGACAGTCGGGCCACCCGGATCTCGGCCGCCGACGCTCGCGCCACCGCCCGGGGCCGGATGTGCGGGTAATCGATGACGCCGAGCGCGCCCTCGCTCCGCGTCACCCGCCCGTCCACTCCCTCCGCCAGCACCGCCGCGCGCAGCTCGAGCACCTCCGGCCGGATGCCCGCTGGCGCGGCGAGGGCCACCATCACGCTCTTCGACTCGTCCTCCCGCCGGAACGACAGGCTGTCGGAGGGGGTGGGCGACGACGTCCAGCCGGCGGGCGGCGTGACCACGACCCGGGCCGCCGCCGGTCCGCGGTTGCGGTTCGTTACGGTGATGGTGAAGCGTCGCGGGCCGCCGGCCGGGCCGTCGATCGGCCAGACGACGAGCGCCGGCGTGACGGCGACGTCGAACGGCTGCGTCACGAAAATGGGACGCCGGATCTCTCCGATCGCCTGATCACGGTACCGGTAGGCGACCTCGCGACGCAGCGTGACGGGCACCCCGGCGATGGTGAGGCGCGCCGTCACCTCCACCGGCGGCGGCTCGAACGGCAGCCCACGCCACGCAGCCGGCGCCCCGGTCCAGTCATACAGCGCGCCGTTGAGCGGCAGACGCAGGAAGTACGCCTGCGAGCGCGGCGCGTCCCCTCCGACGGCGAGCGCGAACCGGCGGGTTGCGACCGTCCCGGGCGCTACGGACGAGGCCGCGGCGTCGAGCCGCTCGAGCGTCCAGCCCGCGGGCGCGCGCACGTCCACGCCGTCGAGCGCCAGTCTCGAGTCCCCTGCGTTCCACACGCTCGCCTCCACTTGCAGGCGCTCTCCCGGGATGACGGTGCCGTCGTCGGCGACGCCGTCGAGCGAGACGCCCGCCGCCGCGGCGAGCGCGCCCTGCAGGATGTCCCGCTGCTCCGAGTCGGCGTCTCCGAGCTCCTCGAGCGCCCGCGCCAACAGCGGCACGACATCGGAGGGCCGTGACGCCGTGAGCCGGGCGCGCGCCGAGTTGATGAGCGCCGCGTAGCGCCCCGTGCCGCGCAGCACGGTGTCGACGCCGGCGAAGAACCCCGCGTCCGGGCCGTTGCGGCCGCGGGTCTCCAGCAGACCGACGCGCACCGGGGTCGGACCCGGGCGCTGCAGCGCCCCCATGTCCTGCGAGCGATGGCGGCTGCGCCCGGCCATCGCGAGCTGGTGGTAGGACTGTCCCGCCACGGGATCGAGCCCGCCCCCTTGCAGGACCAGAGTCGTCGCCGCGGTGTCAAATCCGGTGGAGCGGTACAGCTTCACCGGGCCCCAGCTCGAGTCCTTGAGCAGCTCGAACGCCTGCCGCGCCAGGAGGCCCGCGGCCTGGTGCTGGCCGTGCCCGTCGCGCGGCGTGCCGGAGAACACCGAGACGATGATCTGGGGCCGGAACCGGCGGATGACCTCGAGGACGTCCGCGAGCAGGGAGTCGCGCGGCCAGAATCGGAGGGTTTCCTCCAGCGTCTTCGAGTACCCGAAATCGTAGGCGCGCGTGAAGAACTGCCGGGCGCCGTCGATCTGGCGGGCGGCGAGCAGCTCCTCGGAGCGGATGATGCCGAGCTCTGGGCCGAGCTCTGGCCCGATGAGATTCTGCCCGCCTTCGCCGCGGCTGAGCGACAGGTAGGCGACCTGGGCGCCCATCCCCCGGGCGAGCAGCGCCAGCAGATCCGAGCTTTCGTCGTCGGGGTGGGCCCCGATCATCAGGACCCGCTTGGTGGCGCCGAGCTGGCGCAGCGCGCCGGCCAAAGCGCTGACGCCGCCGGTGCCGGGCGGGGCGAGCTGCTGCCCGCGCGCGGCACCGGCGGCGCCTGCGAGAAGTGCGAGTGTTAGAACGTGGAGACGGCGACGCCGCACGAAGAGCACAGGTACACGGTCCCACCCTTCATAACGAACTTCATGCGCTGGAGTTCCGCGACGTCCTTGAGGGGATCGCCCTGCACCGCCACGAGGTCGGCGTACATTCCGGGCGCGACGGCCCCGATGTCGGAGGACCCCAGCAGCTCGGCGGCGAGCGACGTTCCGGATTTGATGGCCTGCAGGGGCGTCATGCCGTACTCCACGTAATACTCGAGCTCCTTCGCCTGGTTGACCTCGGTCCAGGGAAATCCGCCGGCGTCGGTGCCGAGCACGATCTTCACGTTCTTTTTGACGGCCCGGGCGAAGGCGCGGCGTTCGTGGGCCACCATCGCGCCCCATGCGCCGCCGCGCGGGCCCGCCACGTACACCCCGACCGTCACCGTGGGCACCCAGTACACCCCTTTCGCCACCAGCACGTCCATGAGCGAGTCCGTGATCCCGTCGCCGTGCTCGATCGTGTTCACGCCGGCGCGCAGCGCCGCCGCGATCCCGTCCGAGCCGATGGCGTGCGCCGCCACTCTGCGGCCCAGGCGGTGCGCCTCGTCCACGATCGCCTTCGCCTCGTCGTCCGTGAAATTGACCCAGCTGTGAAGGACCGAGTCCGGGCCGAAGTAGTAGCGCCGGTCGGAGTAGTACTTGATCCAGTCGGCGCCGTGCGCGATCTGCTCGCGCACCGCGAGGCGCGCGGTCTCCACGCCGTCCACCGGCTGGACGCCGTGCGGCAGCTCGAGCTCCCAGTTGTCCGATACGATCGGGTACATGCCGGTCGGCGCCATGGCGCGGGTCGAGGCGAAGATGCGCGGACCGGGGACCTCACCCCGGCTCACCGCCCGCTGGACGTCCACGTCGGCGTACATCGCGCCTTCGGTCTCCAAGTCGCGGATCGCCGTGAATCCGTGCTCCAGCGCGATGCGCGCGTTGCGCGCCGCGAGAATGGCCCGGTACGGAGTCGACTGGTACAACAGCTGCTCGTTGTAGGACTCCGCCGTCGGGTCGCCCTGGAGCAGGAGATGGGTGTGGGCGTCGATCAAGCCCGGGAGCACGGTCATCTGGGAGAGGTCGACGACCCGGGCATCTTTGGCCTGTCCCTGGATCTGGGCCAGCGGTCCGACGGCCTTGATGCGCTCCCCCTCGACCAGGATTCCGACGCTCGTCTGCACCGCGTCCGACCGGCCGTCGACGAGCCGGCCGGCCTTGATCAGGATCGGCGGCGGGGGCTGGGCGGGTCGGGGGGTCTGGGCCGTGGCGGTGGTCGAGAGGGCGAGCGCTACGGAAAGACTCAGCACGCGGTGCATCACGGTCCTCCTTCCGAGGCGTGGCGAATCTCCCCCTCACCGATGCGCTGTCAAGCTAGGTAACTTACGCCCGGGAGGTAAGCCATGACCACCACGACCGCTCCGGAACGCAAAGTCAGCGCCGACGAGGCGCGAGAGGTCGCCGAAGCCGCGCGCGAGCAGGAGTGGGCCGCGCCCAGTTTCGTGCGCGACCTGTTCCTCGGGAAGTTGCGCATGTCGCTGATCGATCCCTACCCCGAGCAGGACCCGGAAGAGGTGAAGCGCGCGCAGCCGTTCCTCGACAAGCTCGAGCGGTTCCTGCGCGAGCGGGTCGACTCCGACCTGATCGACCGCGAGGGCGAGATCCCCGAAGAGGTCATCCAGGGACTGCGCGAGCTCGGCGCCTTCGGCATCAAGATCCCGCGCGAGTACGGTGGGCTGGGACTGTCGCAGCTGTCCTACATGAAGGCGATCGAGCTCGTCTCGTCGGTGGACGGCTCGCTCACCGCGCTGCTCTCCGCCCACCAATCCATCGGCGTGCCGCAGCCGCTCAAGCTATTCGGCACGGAGGCCCAGAAGAAGAAGTACCTCCCGCGGCTGGCGCGCGGCGCGATCTCCGCGTTCGCGCTCACGGAGCCGGGGGTGGGGTCGGACCCGGCCGCGATGGAGACCATGGCGACGCCGTCCGAGGACGGACAGGCGTGGATCCTGAACGGTGAGAAGCTGTGGTGCACCAACGGCACCAAGGCGGAGCTGTTGGTCGTGATCGCGCGTACCCCGTCGAAGGTCGTCAACGGGAAGGAGAAGCGTCAGATCACGGCGTTCGTCGTGGAGACCGCGTGGCCGGGCGTCGCGGTGACCCACCGCTGCCATTTCATGGGCCTGAAGGCGATCCTCAACGGCGTGATCCGCTTCACCAACGTCCGGGTGCCGAAGGAGAACGTGCTGTGGGACGTGGGCAAGGGCCTGAAGCTCGGGCTGATCACGCTCAACACCGGGCGCCTGACGCTGCCGGTCGCCGCCGTGGCCGCGGGAAAGCGCTGCCTCCAGATCTCCCGCACCTGGGCCTCCGAGCGCGTGCAGTGGGGCCGAGCCATCGGCAAGCACGACGCGATCGCCCAGAAGATCGGCTCGATGGCGGCGAACACGTTCGCGATGGAGGCGGTGGCGGATCTGTGCGGCGCGATGGCGGACCGGGGTGGTTACGACATCCGGCTGGAGGCCGCGATTGCGAAGTTGTACAACTCCGAAGCCGGCTGGCGGATCATCGACGACACCGTGCAGGTGCGCGGCGGCCGCGGCTACGAGACGGCCGACTCGCTCCGCGCCCGCGGCGAACAGCCGATCCCGGTCGAGCGCATCATGCGCGACTTCCGCATCAACCTCATCTTCGAGGGGTCGAGCGAGATCATGCACCTGTTCATCGCCCGCGAGGCGGTGGACAAGCACCTTCAGGTGGCGGGCGACGTCGTCATGCCGGGCCGATCGGCCGGCGCGCGACTCCGGGGGCTGGCGCGCGCAGCCCTGTTCTACGGCTGGTGGTATCCCTCCCGCTGGCTTGGCTGGAGCTTCGCGCCGAAGTACGCGCGCTTCGGCCCGCTCGCGAAGCACGTGCGCTACGCCGAGCGCTCCGCCCGCCGGCTCGCCCGCAGCGTGTTCCATGCGATGCTGCGCCTCGGCCCGAAGCTCGAGTACCGCCAGGGAGTGCTGTTCCGCCTGGTGGACGTCGGCGCGGAGACGTTCGCGATGGCGGCGGCGTGCGCGCGCGCCCAGTGGCTGCTCCAGCAGGACGGCGCGAGCGGGCGGCGCGCGGTGGAGCTCGCGGATCTGTTCTGTCGCCAGGCCCGCGGGCGCATCCAGGCCAAGTTCAAGGAGTTGTGGCGCAACTCGGACGCGCACACCTACCAGGTGGCGCAGCAGGTTCTGGCCGGAGAGCACCGCTGGCTCGAGCGGGGGATGGTGGAGCTGCCCTGAACCGTTGCACGTCGCACACGTCGCACGTCACACGTCACACGTCCCACGGGTTCGAGCGACATGCAACATGGGACGTGGGACGTGGGACGTGGGACGACGCTCACGCCGTCTGATGCGCAACCATGATGCTCCGCAGCCGGTCCATCGTCTCCCCCCCCATGTCGCCGTACGGCGACGGGTGGCCCTGCACGTCCACCACCACGCTCGGGCAAACGAAGTCGTAGAACCGCGCGCGGATCCGTTCGGCCGCCGCCTGGGTCGCGACCGGTGCGGCGATCACCACCTCCCGCGCGTGCAGCTGCTCCGCGGCCTTCGCGGCCGCGAGGACTCTCCACGGATAGACCACCTGGCCGTCCACGATGATCGCGGCTTTGCCGGCGAGCTGCTTCAGGGGGCGCTGCGTGCGGTACAGGATCAGGTCCTGGGAGACACGGGCCCGCGACTCGTCGATCGCCGCCGAGAGCTGGTCGAGCAGCGCCGCAGTGGGCCGGAAGTCGGGGTCCATCTCGGACGGCACCGCTTCCGCGAGGGCGCCGACCGGCGCCCGCGTCGCGCCAAGTCTGATGAAGGCGGCGACCATCACGTCGAACTGCACCGCCATCGCCTTGGCGGCGTGGGCGGCGACCTCCACCCCCTCCGGCGTGAGGCCGAGCACGATGCATCCGCCGTAGCCCCGCCCCACGAGCTGCTGGCCCAGGAGGGCGCCCGCGGCCGAGCGGCTGGGGTAGAGGCTGGCGGGCTTCGGCCGGGCGGCGTGGGTCATGGGAACTGAAGACTGAAGGTAGTAGAGGGCGGTAGAGGACGGGAGAGGTGGTCTGCCGCATACCGCTACCGTCTTCTACCGTCCCCTACCGTCTTCTACCACCCGGCAGTCGTTATCTTTCGCGAGCAAACTCCCAGGAAGAAGCACGTGCCCAACGACACCCTCGCCGTCACCGACAACCGCACCGGCAAGCGGTACGAGATCTCCATCCAGGACGGCACGCTGCGCGCGGTCGACCTGCGGCAGATCAAGGTCTCGGAAGACGACCCGGGGCTCATGACCTACGATCCGGGCTTCCTCAACACGGCGTCGTGCCGGAGCGCCATCAGCTACATCGAGGGCGACAAGGGGATCCTGCGCTACCGTGGCTATCCCATCGAGCAGCTCGCGGAGCGGAGCTCGTTCCTGGAGACGGCATACCTGCTGCTCCACGGCGAGCTCCCCTCGGCGGCCCAGCTCGAGTCGTGGGTCCACAACGTCACCCATCACACGATCATTCACGAGAACATCAAGAAATTCATCGACGGGTTCCACCACGACGCGCATCCGATGGGCATGTTCGTCAGCACCGTGGCGGCGCTGTCGACGTTCTACCCGGAAGCGAAGCAGATCCAGGACGCGACGTCGCGCGCCAACCAGATCTTCCGGCTCATCGCCAAAGCTCCGACGCTCGCCGCGTTCGCGTACCGGCACTCGGTGGGGATGCCCTACGCGTACCCCGACAACGACCTGAGCTACACCGGCAACTTCCTCAACATGATGTTCAAGGCGACCGAGGTGAAGTACACGCCCAACAAGGCCCTCGAGCGCGCGCTGGACGTGCTGTTCATCCTGCACGCCGATCACGAGCAGAATTGCTCCACCAGCGCCATGCGCGGCGTCGGCTCCGCGCACGCCGATCCGTTTTCGGCGATGGCGGCGGCGGCGGCCGCGCTGTACGGCCCGCTGCACGGCGGGGCGAACGAGGAAGTGCTGCGGATGCTGCGGGAGATCGGCTCCAAGGACCGCATCCCGCCCTACATCGCGCGGGTGAAGCGGGGCGAGATCCGGCTGATGGGGTTCGGGCACCGCATCTACAAGAACTACGACCCGCGCGCCAAGATCATCCAGCGCATCGCCGAGGAGGTGTTCGCCGTCACGGGGAAGAACCCGCTCATCGACGTCGCGGTCGAGCTCGAGCGCATCGCGCTCCAGGACGACTACTTCGTGACCCGCCGGCTGTACCCGAACGTCGACTTCTATTCGGGGATCATCTACGAGGCCATGCGGTTCCCGATGGACATCTTCCCGGTGCTGTTCGCGATCGGTCGCACGCCGGGCTGGCTCGCGCA
>DASPXO010000285.1:0-12619 GCA_035637235.1 Gemmatimonadales bacterium
CTCCCGGCCCCCCCAACTCCTCCAGGCCCCGCACCCCCTCCTGCCGCGCGGCCAGCGTCCAGCTGAGCGGTCGGTCGGCCGCTCGGGCGGCCGGTTGCGGCGCCCCGGACGCGCGCCGCTCGTCGGCGAGCAGGGCCGCCACGACGGCGAGCGGGCGCCACAGCTCGGGCCGCAGCTCGGCGGCCAGGAGCCGCTGGCCCACCCGCTCGAGATACGTGATGTCGAACGCCCCTCGCTGGAAGTCGGGATCGTCCATCACCCGCAGATGGAACGCTTGGGACGTCGGGATGCCGATGATCACGAGCTCGCGCAGCGCCCGCTGCATCCGCTGCAACGCCATCTGGCGCGTTTCCCCCCACGCAATCAGCTTCGCGATCAGCGGATCGTAGAACAGCGTGACCTCGTTCCCCGCCTCCACACCGCCGTCCCAGCGCACTCCGGGCCCGGAGGGCGGCCGCAGGTAGCGCACCACTCCCGTCGCCGGGAGGAAATCGTTGAACGGGTCCTCCGACGTGATGCGGCACTCGATGGCGTGGCCGCGCGGATGGAGCGTGCCCGCGTGCACGCGGAGCGGCTGGCCCGCGGCGACGCGCAGCTGCTCGCGCACGATGTCGACGCCGTACACGAGCTCCGTCACCGGATGCTCCACCTGGAGCCTGGTGTTCATCTCGAGGAAATAGAACTCGCCGCTCGGCAGGAGCAGGAACTCGATCGTGCCGGCGCTGAGATAGCCGACCGCGCCGGCCGCCGCGCCGGCGGCGTCGCTCATCCGCCGCCGCAGCGCCGGGGTCACGGCGATCGAGGGCGCCTCCTCGATCAGCTTCTGATGGCGCCGCTGGATGCTGCACTCGCGCTCCCCCAGCGCCACCACGCGCCCGTAGGCGTCCGCGAGGATCTGGATCTCGACGTGGCGCGGCCGGTCGACGTACTTCTCGAGGTACACCTCGCCTGCGCCGAACGCCTTCTGCGCCTCGCTCTGCGCCGCCTCGAACGCCGCCGCGAGCTCGCGCTCCTCCCGCACCACCCGCATGCCCTTCCCGCCTCCGCCCGCTGCCGCCTTGAGCAGCACCGGATAGCCCAGCCGCGCCGCCTCCGGGCGCGCCTGGACGTGGTCCGCGAGCGGCCGCGTGCTGCCGGGGACGATCGGCACCCCCGCCGCCTGCATCCGCCGCCGCGCTTCGGTCTTGTCGCCCATCGTCCGGATCGCCGACGCCGGCGGACCGACGAAGACCAGTCCCGCCGCCACGACCGCTTCGGCGAACGGGGCCCGCTCGGACAGAAAGCCGTAGCCGGGATGGATCGCCTGGCACGCGGTCGCCCGCGCCGCGTCGACGATCCTCGCGATCTTGAGGTAGGACTCGGCGGCGGGCGCGGGACCGATCGGGACGGCGACGTCCGCCGCGCGCACGTGGGGCGAGAGGCGATCCGCCTCGGAGTACACCGCCACGGCCTCGAGCCCCTCTTCGTGACAGGCGCGGATGATTCGGAGGGCGATCTCCCCCCGGTTCGCGACGAGGACCCGCCGGATGGGCGAGGGTCCTGGGTGGGTCACGGGTCCGCCGGATTCCCCAGGCTCGCGCCCGGGCTGGGCACTATACAGTGCTGCCGCACACGCGTGTCCTTCAGGACCGTGCCGGCCGAGCCCATCCCTCAGGATGGGGAGACAGCCGGACGCGGGATCACTTCCGGCACGGCGCCACCTGGTTCGCCACCTTGAACGTGGCGAGCGCCTCGCACAGCGCCGGCGTGGCGCGGGCGGCCCGCGCGTACAGCGCCAGCGCCGGATCGGCCCACGCGTCGTGCTCGTCGAGCGCCATGCGCAGCGCCGCGAACACGAAGTCGCGGGGCGGCACGCGGTCGCCCTCCCGCTCGGGGCCCCCAACCCAGAGGAGCGGCCGGGCGGCCCACTTGATGCGCGGCCTAGCCTCCGGCGCCCGCTCGAAGCCCATACTGATGCACACCGGGCGGTGCCGGGCGACCTCGGCGAGCTCGCCGTCGCCGTCGCGGCGGCGGCCGAGCTTCAAGTCCGCGGCGACCCACGCCCGGAGCGCCGAATCCGAGCGCCACGCGGCGAGCGGCATGACCAGCAGGTCGGGCCGCAGGCCCCGCGCGAACCGCATGTACCAGGCGGCGTACCAATCGGCCTCGCCCGCCGTGAACAGCACACCCCACATCGGGCAGACGCGGAGCAGGTTTTCCCCCAGCTCGTCGAGCACGGGCGGCAGCTTCAGGTCCAGGGGGACCGGGCCCCACTCCTGCGGTCCGGCGGCCGTGCCCCGCTCCTCCCACGCGAGCCGCGCGCGCGCGCTCCACGCGCCGACGCGCAGCACGCGGGCGCTGTCGCTCTGCGGCGTGGGTCCGCCGGCGTCGAGCAGCCCGGCGGCGCGGGCGAGGGCGCCCTCGGCCGTGTCGAGCGCGGCGCGCGCCCACGCGGAGTCCTGCAACGCGCGGTCCGGCGGGCCGTGCGCTCCGTCCACGAGCCGCAGGTAGGCCCGCCCCAGGAGCAGCCAGGCCCGCCCGTCGGCCGAGTCGCGGACCACCCGCGCGCGCAACGCGGCGAGCGACTCCACCTGCGGCGCCCCCGCGAGCGGCGAGCCCGGCGGTGCCTGCAGCAGGGCCGCCAGGGCGAGCGCGCTACAGAGGGATGTTGCCATGCTTCCTGGGCAGGTTCCGGTCCCGCTTCGTCTCGAGCGCCACCAGCGCGTCGATCAGGCGCGGCCGCGTGTCCCGCGGGTCGATGATGTCGTCCAGGTAGCCGCGCGCCGCGGCCAGGTACGGGTGCGCGAGCTTCTCCCGGTACTCCGCTTCCTGCTCCTCGGTCGCCTCGCCCTTGTACAGGATTTCGACCGCGCCCTTCGGCCCCATCACGGCGATCTCGGCGCTCGGCCAGGCCACGTTGTAGTCCCCGCGGATGTGCTTCGAGTTCATCACGTCGTAGGCGCCGCCGTACGCCTTCCGCGTGATCACGGTGAGCCTGGGAACGGTCGCCTCGCAGTACGCGTACAGCAGCTTCGCCCCGTGCTTGATGATCCCGCCGTGCTCCTGGGCCACGCCCGGGAGGAAGCCGGGGACGTCCTCGAAGGTGACCAGCGGGATGTTGAAGGCGTCGCAGAAGCGGATGAACCGCGCTCCCTTCAGGGACGCGTTGATGTCCAGCACGCCCGCAAGCACCGCGGGCTGGTTCGCGATCACCCCGACCGGCCGGCCGCCGAGCCGCGCGAGCCCCACCAGCAGGTTGTCCGCGAACCCCTTGTGCACCTCGCAGAAGTCGCCGTCGTCCACCACGCGCCGGATCACATCGTGCATGTCGTAGGGCTTCGTCGCGCTGTCGGGCACGACGTCGAGCAGCTCCTCGTCGCGCCGCTCGGGCGGGTCGGTGGACGCGCGCAATGGCGGGCTGTCGAGGTTGTTGCCGGGCAGGAACGCCAGCAGCGTGCGGATGGCGGAGAGGCACTCGGGCTCGGAGTCGTGCACGAAGTGGGCGATGCCCGAGGTCGCCCCGTGCACGTCCGCGCCGCCCAGGCTCTCGAAGTCGACCTCTTCGTGCGTCACCGTCTTCACGACGTTCGGCCCGGTCACG
The DNA here is from genome assembly GCA_035637235.1 of Gemmatimonadales bacterium. Lineage (GTDB taxonomy): Bacteria > Gemmatimonadota > Gemmatimonadetes > Gemmatimonadales > GWC2-71-9 > DASUAL01. The sequence goes on from DASPXO010000285.1 coordinate 3,581, forward strand.
AACATGTAGGAGATCCCGCGCACCATGAACACGAAGTCGGTGATCGCGGGGCTGTACACGGCGCCGCCCGCGCAGGGGCCGAGGATCGCGCTGATCTGCGGGACGACGCCCGAGGCGAGCGTGTTGCGCAGGAAGATCGCCGCGTAGCCGCCCAGCGACGCCACGCCCTCCTGGATGCGCGCCCCGCCCGAGTCGTTGAGCCCGATGATCGGCGCCCCGTTCCGCACCGCCAGGTCCATCACCTTGCAGATCTTCTCAGCGTGCGCCTCGGAGAGCGAGCCGCCGAACACGGTGAAGTCCTGCGCGAACACGTACACGAGCCGCCCGTCGATCCGCCCGTACCCCGCCACCACGCCGTCGCCCAGGTACTTCTGGTCGGCGAGCCCGAAGTCGCTGGAGCGATGCGTCACGAACCGGTCCAGCTCCACGAACGTCCCGGGATCGAGCAGCACGTCGAGCCGCTCGCGGGCGGTCATCTTCCCCTTGTCGTGCTGCGCCCGGACGCGCTCGGCGCCGCCACCGAGCTCGGACTCGGCGCGCTTCTGCTGCAGCAGTTCCAGCTTCTCTCGCATGCCCATGTCGAAAATCTAGGGGCACAGAGGCTAAGAGGCATAGAGGCTAAGAGGCACAGGGGCGACCCTCTGTGCCTCTTAGCCTCTTAGCCTCTGTGCCTCTGTGCCTCTAGCCTGGGATCTCCTGCGTTGGCGCCGCCTGGCCGCCGTCCTCCTTCGGCCACCCGGTCGCCGCCAGCACGATCCGGTGATGGATGGGATCCACCTCCAGGACCGTGAGCTCCGCCGCCTGCCCCTCCTTCACCGCCTCCGCGGGGTTCTGGAGGTCCGCGATACCGAGCTGCGACATCGGGACGAACCCCTCGATGTCGTTCCCGAGGTCCACGACCACGCCCTTGTCCATCAGGCGCAGCACGCGGCCGCGGAGCTGTGTACCGACCGGATACGTTTCGCCGATCCGGAGCCACGGATCTTCCTGGGCCTGCTTCAGGCCCAGCGAGATCCGCTTGTTCTCGGCGTCGACGTTGAGAATCAGCACGTCGACCTCGTCGCCCTTCTTCACGACTTCGGACGGGTGCTGCACCCGCTTGGTCCACGACATGTCGGAGATGTGGATCAGGCCGTCGATGCCCGGCTCGATCTCGACGAACGCGCCGAACGAGGTGAGGTTACGGACCTTCCCCTTGATGCGCGTGCCGACCGGATACTTCTGGGGCAACGCCATCCACGGATCCTCCTCGGTCTGCTTGATGCCGAGGGAGATCTTCTCCTCCGCTTCGTCCACCTTCAGAACGACCGCTTCGATCGTCTCGCCGATCGACACGAGCTTCGACGGATGCCGGACGTTGCGCGTCCAGCTCATCTCCGAGATGTGGACCAGGCCCTCGATTCCGGCCTCGAGCTCGACGAAGGCGCCATAGTTCGTGATCGACACCACCTTGCCCTGGACGCGCGTGCCGACCGGGTATTTCGCCGCCACGTCCTTCCAGGGGTACGCCTGCAGCTGCTTCAGGCCGAGGCTGATGCGCTCCCGCTCCCAATCGATGTCGAGCACCTTGACCTCGAGCTCCGCGCCGATGTGCACGAGCTCCGACGGGTGCGACACGCGCCCATAACTCATGTCGGTGATGTGCAGCAGCCCGTCCACGCCGCCCAGGTCGATGAACGCGCCGAAGTCGGTGATGTTCTTCACCACGCCCTTCCGCGTCTGGCCGACCTGCAGCTCCTTCATCAGGACGTCGCGCTTGGTCTTGCGCTCGGCCTCGAGCAGCACGCGGCGCGACACGACGATGTTGCGGCGTCGCTTGTTCAGCTTGATGATCTTGAAGTGGAACGTCTGGCCAAGCAGCTCGTCGATGTTCGGCACGCGGCGCAGCGCGATCTGGCTGCCCGGGAGGAATGCGTCCACCCCCATCAGGTCCACCACGACGCCGCCCTTGATCTTCTTCGCCAGCGTGCCCGCCACCGGCTCGTCCTTCTCGTAGGCCTCGCGGATCCGCTCCCAGACCCGCATGAAGTCGGCCTTCTTCTTCGACAGGACGACCGCGCCTTCCTGATCCTCGAGATGCTCGAGGAAGACCTCGATCTCGTCCCCCTCCTTGAGGGAGCGCGGGTCCTTGAACTCGTCGATCGACACCGCGCCCTCCGACTTGAACCCGACGTCGAGGATCACGGCGGTGTCGGTGACGCGCAGGACCTTCGACTTGACGATCTCCCCCTCCTCGATGTTGGAGAGCGTCCCCTCGTACAGCTCCGTCATCTTCGCGATTTCGTCCGACGAGTACTCTTCGTGCAGATCGGAGCGGACGCGCAGGTGGGAATGGGGGGTCGGCTTGGAGGGACTTCCGGTCGCGGATTCCGGAAGGTCCTGGTCATCTACCAGCATTCAGTACACCGGTTCGGTTGTGGGTTTGGGGACCTCGCCCCGGGTCACCCCGGGGACGGGAAACGGTCAAACCTAGCGGTCGAACCGTTCGCGCGCCAGCGCCACGACCCGCGCGACCTGCTCCTCGATGGACAGCCGGGTCGTGTCGAGCGGGACGGCATCGGCGGCCGCGGAGAGCGGCGCCACCCGCCGGGTCGAGTCGGCGCGGTCCCGGGCCGTCAGCACCTCGCGCTCCCGCCGCAGCTCCTCGGGGTCGATGCGATCTCCGCGCTGCGCCAGCCGGCGACGGGCCCGCTGTTCCGGACTGGCCGTGAGAAAGATCTTGAGGGGTGCGTCGGGAAACACGACCGTCCCGATGTCCCGCCCGTCCACGACCACCCCCTGCGGGTGCCCCGCGACCGCGTCCCGCTGCCGCACGTTCACCCAGTGGCGCACCTCCGGGATGGCGGCGACCTCGGAAACGCGGCGCGTCACGCGCTCCGAGCGGATCGCCTGCTCGACGTCCACGCCGGCCACCTCCGGCCGGAAGACGTCGTCCACCAGCACCAGGCGCACCGGGAGCCCTTCGGCCAGCGCCACGATCCGCTGGGGGCTCCATCCTTCGCCCGTCCCCGCGTCCCCCAGATTGTCGAGCACCGCGAGCGTGATCGCGCGATACAGCGCCCCGGAATCGAGGTGCGCCCAGCCGAGACGGCGGGCGACGGTCGCGGCGGTGGACGACTTGCCCGACGCCGCCGGACCGTCAAGCGCGATGACGCGCACCCGGCCCCTTTCCCCCGGCGCCGATGCGCCGCAAGTCGGCGAAGAACGTCGGGTAGCTGATGCCCACGGACGCCCGTTCCGAGAGCCGCACGGCGGCTCCCGGGACGGTGCCGAGCACCGCAAACGCCATCGCCAGCCGGTGATCGCGCGCGGTCTCCACCCGCCCGCGCGGCGGCCGCGCCGTCCCACGCACGAACAGGTCGTTGCCCTGCGCCTCGGCCTCCACCCCGACGGCGCGCAGGTTGGCCGCGATCAGCTCCAGCCGGTTGCTCTCCTTCACCCGCAGCTCGCCCACCTCGCGGAACACCGTCTCCCCGTCCGCGCGACTCGCGAGCGCGGCCAGGACCGGCACCTCGTCCACCAGGGTCGGCACTTCGGCGGCCGTGACTTCCGTGCCGCGCAACGCCGCGGGCCGCGCGATGAGATCGGCGACCGGCTCGCCCCCCTCGTCGCGCAGGTTCACCCGCTCGACCCGCGCGCCCATGCGCCCGAGCACGACGAGGAACCCCGTGCGGGTGGGATTCACTCCGACGTGCTCGATCGCCAGCTCCCCGCCCTCGGCGAGCGCCGCAGCGGCGACGAGGAAGGCCGCAGACGACGCGTCCCCCGGAATCGACAGCCGGAACGACGGAACGGCGGCGGCGGACGGCTCGAACGTGACGGCGCCGTCGCGGCACGTCAGGGCGAGCCCCAGGTGCAGGAACAGCCGCTCCGTGTGGTCGCGCGAGAGGTACGGCTCGCGCACTGTCACCGCGACGCCTCCCGTGAGCCCGGCGAGCAGCAACGCGCTCTTGACCTGCGCGCTCGCCACCGGCGTCGTGTAGGTGAGCGGGTGGAGGCGCCCCCCGCGGATCGTGAGCGGCAGCGCGTCGCCGTGCGCTTCCTCGATCTTGGCGCCCATCGCGCGGAGCGGCTCGGTCACGCGCCGCATGGGCCGGCGCCGCAGCGATGCGTCCCCCGTCAGCCGGGCCGCGAACGGCCGCCCCGCCAGCGCCCCGAGCAGCAGCCGCGCGGTGGTGCCGGAATTGCCGCAGTGGAGCGGGGACGCAGGGCCCGCGAGCCGCGCGCCTCGTACCGTGACGCTCGCCCCCGCCCGCACGGGCGGGATCCCGGCGCCGAGCTGGCGCAGCACGCGCGCGGTGCTCTGCACGTCCGCGGCGGCAAGCACGCCGGAGAGCTCGCTCCGGCCACGCGCCAGCGCGCCCAGCATGAGCGCGCGGTGCGAGATGCTCTTGTCTCCGGGGGGCCTGACGCCGCCGCTCACCCTCACGCGTCGAGCCTCCGCCGCCACTCGGCGGCGCGGGCGAGCCACGCGATCAGGGCAGGCGCGTCGCCCGTCTCCAGGGCGCGCTCCAGCTCGCCGAGCGGCTGTTCCAGCGCGCGCAGCGCGGTCAACACCTCGTCCCGATTCATCAGGAAGATCTCGGCCCACAGGCCCGGCCGGCTCGCGGCGAGCCGCGTGGTGTCCCGGGCGCCACGGCCGAACGTCGCGCCGGCCGGCGCCGCCCGTGCCAGGTGGTTCGCCAGCAGCGACGCGACGGCCTGCGGCAGGTGGCTCGTGAGCGCGAGCTGACGATCGTGCTCGGCGGCGTCGATCAGAACCGGATGCGCCTGGAGGATAGTCGTCCAAAAGTGCGCGACCTCCCCCGCTGCCCCGTCCCCGCCGCGGGCGGGCGTGACGTACACCACCGTACCCTTGAACAGGTCGAGCCGCGCCGCGGCAAAGCCGTGCTGGTGAGTGCCGGCGAGCGGGTGCCCGCCCGCGAACCGCGCCCCGAGGCCCAACGCCTCGGCGCGCGCCACGATCGCGCGCTTCACCGAGCCCACGTCCGTGACGAGCGCGCCGACCGGCAGGTGGCGCTGCACTGCCGCGAGCAGCTCCAGGTTCGCGGCGGGCGGCGCGGCGAGCACGAGCAGCTCGACCGCGCGCGCGACGTCCGCGGCCCGGGGCGGCGCATCATCGATCGCGCCCTCCCGCGCCGCGGCCACGCGCTCCGCGGGCTCGGGCGACCAGCCCAGCACGGTCGGGATGCCCGCACGCTTCGCCTCGCGGGCGAGCGAGCCGCCGATCGCGCCCAGACCGATGACGCCAAGCTTGGAGGGGCGCACCGAGAGAAGCTAGCCGCGGACGGCGGCTCGTGTAAGCGAGGGATAGTCGGATTGAGGGTGATGCAAAACTCGCCGGAGCGGGGTGCGGACGGTTCGCGAGTGAACTCGCGCCTCGGCCCAGCCGCGGCTTCAGCCGCGCATTTCGAGCCGGCCGGTTACGAACTTTTTCCGCACGCTGCTAGGGATCGATCGACCCGATGTCCACCGCGACGAACGGGCTGAACGATTCCACCGACCCGCCGGCGCCACCATGAGCCACGGCCGCCGCATGCAGCCTTCTGGGAAGGAGCAGTCGCTCGAGGAGGCCCCCTTGCGATGGCGGGCCGGGCGGCGGGTTGGCGCAGTTCTCCAGGAAGTCGGGGAACACGTAGTCCAGCACCTCGACCCCTCCCAACGGCGTCGACACAAGGTGCGCGATCCGGATCCGGCCGTAGTGGTCCGGGATGTCGGCGACTGCCGCGTCGTCCTGGCAGAGGCCGACGAGCGCCTTGTTGCTCGCCGGCAGCACGAGCGGGGGATTGGGCGAGAATTCGTAGAACGGCGGGATCTGTCGCAGGGGCGTGGAAAGCGGCGGTGCGTCGGCCGGGAGCAGCGAGATCACCAGCAGAAACTTCCGCCGACCCCGCTCGCCGGGGATCCGCACACCGGCGTGCCGCAGGGGCGCGGTCACGAGGGTTTTCCCCCCCGAGTCCACGACTTCCACGGCGCCGTCTTGCTCCAGCCCCGTGATCCCGACGAACGCAAACAACGACCGCACGAACTGCTGCAAGAACGGGTCGGGCGGGCCGCCCAGGAAGTGGAGCAACCTGTCGTCGGCCAGGAGCTGGCCCGCGAAGGCGACGAAATCGCGAGCCTGTCGCTGCGCCCCCACCGTGTCGCCATCGAGCAGCGCCTGGTGAATGGACGTGAGCCGGTCGTTCGCTTGTTGCCGGAGAGCGACCGGGGGAAAGAGCTTGGGAATCAAGTCCTCGACTTGTCCCCGGTTCACCGGCGGCACCGGCGCGGCGGGCCCCATGACACTGGGCTCTCGGGGGGGAAGCGGCGCCCGGTCACCGGTGCACGACAACACCACCAGCCCACCCAGCGCGACCAGCACGGCGAGCAGTGACCCACGCATGGGATCCTCCGGTCGGAACCCAGCCGCTCCGCTCAATGAGCCCTCGCTCGGCGCGACGGGGAATGGCACCGGGCGACGTGCTGCTGCTCGTCGCCGTTTCATCTCCCCCGACGCCGCGCGAATGTGGCTACCAGGCGAACGTTTCGGACGCAAGAGTTGCGCCATGCCACGCCGCACCGACTTGAGCCGTGCGGCGCACACCGGTGGTCATCCGGCTACGGCTTTGTCGCGTGAACGCTACGGGCGAGGCTCTCGGGCGGGTTCCGCCTTGGGGAATCTGCGGAGCTTACCTGCCGGTTCGCACCAGCTCTTGAAAGCGCGGGTCGTTGCGCAAGTCCCGCCACCACCAGTGGGACATCTTCGCTAGGCCGACTCGATGCTGCGGGTTGGCGGCGATCTGCTCCTGGAGCACCCGGATCGCCCGGTCCCGATCCCCCAACAGCGTGTAGGCGAACGCGGCCCGGTCGAGCAGGTCGCGCTCCGGATCGACCTTCGCGTCGTCTTCGGTGGATCGCGCGAGCAGACGGCGGGCGCTGTCCGCGAGTCCCGCCCGGGCGAGCACTGCCGCCACCCACATCTGCGCCTCCAGCCGGTCGTGCGGCCATTGCTTCTCGGGCGTGAGCCTGGCCAGCTGGTCCACCAGCCGCCATGCCTGCGCGGGATCGGGTGCTCGCGCGTCGGAGGTCATGATCCAGAGCTGGCAGTTCACGAATCGCGGGTTGGCGGGGAAACGACGCCGCGCTTCGTCGCACCAGTGCGCGGCGTCCGCGAACTGCTCGAGGTCGTAGGAGGTCGTGAACAGCCGCCACACGATCTGATCGGCCACGCTGAGGTAGGCGTCCTCCTCGTAGGCGCGCTGCGCCGCGATTTTCGCCTGCACGAAATCGGGCTTCTGATAGCTCAGATGGCTGAGCGTGCTCCAGGCGCTGGCGCGCGCCGGACTGTTCCGCACCACCTCGCGCAGATCCTGCTCGGCGTCCGCCAGCAGCTTGCGCGCCTCCGCCGGATCCCGGGCGAGATGGAGCAGGTATCGCCAGTAGCGCAGCGTGCCGCGCAGCTCCAGGGCATCGGCGTTCTTCGGGTCCAACCGCAGCCCCCGCTCGGCGTGCTCGAGCCCCCGGTCGATCAGGGGTCCGGCGCGCAGCGGCTGGGAGAAGACGCGCGACTGGCGATACGCCACGGCGGCGCGCGTCACGATCGGCTGAGGCCAGCTCGGATCGAGCCGCTCGGCCTGCGCCAGAAGAGAATCCGCGAGCTGGAAGTTCCGCAGCGCACCCGCCGAGTCCTTCGCCCCGAGCGCCTGGGCGTCCCGGGACGCTTTTTCCGCCTGCTGCACCAGCACCCAGGCCGCGACGCTCTTCGTCCCGGCCCGCTCTTCGCGCAGGCGGATCTCGGCTCCGAGTCGTCGCCGCAGGAATCCGGCCACCTGCCCTGCCAGAGAGTCCCGCATGCGCAGCACATCGGCTCTCGGCCGCTCGAAACTCTGCCGTTGGACGTCCGCGCCGCTCGCGCCGTCGACCAACCGCACCGTCACGCGCAGCCGGTCGCCGACCTCTTCGACGCTTCCCTCGATGAGACTTCCCACCTTCAGAGCGCGGGCGACGCTATCTCGCGGGACGTTCACGTCGCGATACTGGGCGGCGCCATTCTTCGAGATCACGTCCAGGGTCGGGACCTCGGCGAGCTCGTCGATCAAGGCTTCGGTCAGACCGTCGGCGAGATAGCCCAGCGTCTCGTGCCGGCTCAGATCTTCCAAGTAGAGCACCGCGACGTGACGCGGATCGAGCCCCCCCTCCAGCGCAGCCGCGCCCGACTGGCCGGCGCCCGACCAGAGCGATCGCGCGGCGAGGGCGCCCGCCACCACCACGGCGGCGGCGCCGGCAACGGCGACCTTCCGGGGCAGGCCGAGCCAGCGGGGACCCGTGGACGCGGCGCCCGTGATCCGGGCAAGAGGCTCGGTGACGCTCGAGGGCCGCTGGAGCTCCTCGGCGAACAGCGCCATGGTGGGGAAGCGGTCGGCCGGCACTTTGGCGAGCGCCCGCAAAATCGCGCGCTCTACGCCGTCCGGGATCGTCGCGCGCACGATGGACGGCCGCGACACGGAGTCGAGCGAGTGCCGCGCCATGACCGCCTGCGGCGTCGGCCCCGTGAACGGCGGCTGCCCCACCACCATCTCGTACAACACGCACGCGAGGCTGTACTGATCGCTGCGCCCGTCGAGCTCCGGGCTCCCAGTCGCCTGCTCCGGGCTCATGTACGCCGGCGTCCCAATCACCGTCCCGGTCTGGGTCAGATGCGACTGATCCGCCGCGCTGATCGCGCGCGCGATCCCGAAGTCCGCCACCACCGCGCTGCCCCCGGACAGCATGATGTTCTCCGGCTTCACGTCCCGATGCACCAGGCCGTGGCTGTGCGCATAGGCCAGCGCGCTCGCCACCTCGGTCGTGATCTTGAGCGCATCCTCCAGGGGCAACTGCCTCTCCCGCTCCAGCCGGTCGCGCAGCGATTCCCCCTCCACGAACGGCATCACGTAGTAGAGGAACCCGGCCGCGGAGCCGGAGTCGTAGAGCGGCAAGATGTGGGGATGCTGCAGCCGGGCGGCGGTCTCGATCTCCTTGAGGAACCGCTCGGCGCCGAGCGCGGAGGCGAGCTCG
>DASPXO010000286.1:0-5348 GCA_035637235.1 Gemmatimonadales bacterium
GGAACACGTGCAGATAGGTGAAGGGCAGCGCCTCGACCAGCGCCAGCGTGGCGTGGTGGTCCGCGTCCGTCTCCCCGGGGAATCCGGCGATGATGTCGGCGCCGAGCCCCAGCACCGGGAGCCGCTCGGCGAGCCACTCGATCCGGGCGCGGTACGACTCCGCCGTGTACCAGTGACGGCCCATGCGCTTGAGCACCCGATTCGACCCCGACTGCAACGGCGCGTGGAGATGCGCCGCGACGTGCCGCGGCGCCTCGATCAGCAGCCGCGCCATCGTGTCGTCCACTTCGGTGGCTTCGATCGACGACAGCCGGAAGCGGACTGCTGGGACCGCTTGGATCAGCGCTTCGAGCAGTCGGCTCAGGCTCGGCTGACCCCGGGCCGATGGCCCGGGGTTCCATCCGGCCGACCCCTCGCCCGTGTCACCCGGGGGCACCGCCCGGGCATTCGACCCAGGCAACGATGGACCCCGGGGCACCGCCCCGGCACTCGACCCAGGCAACCCTTTCCCCCCTGGACCCCGGGGCACCGCCCCGGGGTCAGCCGCGCCGGACATGCCATCCCGCCCGTAGGTTCCGATGTGGATGCCCGTCAGCACGATCTCCGCATGATGCTCGGCAAGCGCCTGGGCCTCTCGAACCAGCTCCGGGATCGGCCGTGACCGGTTCGCGCCGCGGGCAATGGTAGTCGCGCAGAAGGTGCAGTGCTCGTCGCAGCCGTCCTGGATCTTGAGCCAGCCGCGGGCCCTGGCGGAGAGGGGGGACCGCGGAGAGTCCCCCCTCTCCCGAAGGGAGAGGGGGACAGGGGGTGAGGACCCGACCACGGGGAGCGGGCCAGGCGTCGCGAACCCCGCCGCATGCAGCACCTCCGCGGGCTCCGCGCCCCCGACCACCGCCCGCACCGACGGAAGCCTCGCGATGCGGCCGTCGTCGAGCGCCGCGGCGCAGCCCATCACCACCGTCTCGAGCGCGCGGTCGCGCCGGGCCAGGCGGCGCACGAAGCGACGCAGCTTCGCCTCGCTCTCGTGCGTGACCGTGCACGAGTTCACCACGGCGAGGTCCGCCGCAGCGGGGTCGTCCACGACGACCGCGCCCCGGTCGGCGAACGCCTGCCGCACCTGCTCCGTGTCGTACTGGTTCGCCTTGCAGCCGAACGTGTGGAAGAAGACCTTCACGGCCGCACCGTGAGCCCGACGAGGAACGTCCACACCCGCTCGTCCAGCCCGCCGCCCTTCCGTTGCAGACGCTCGATACCGATGTCGAGGACCGCCCGGCCGGCGGAGAACGCCCGACCCGTCCCCGCCGCGACGCCGACCTCCGTCGGCGCGCTCGTGCCGGGCCCGAACGGGAGCTGCCCGCCGCGCACGCCGAACCGGATCGGCGTGGGGCCCCCGCCGAGCTCGGCGCCGGCCGACCAGCTCAGGGTATTGAACGACCCGGCGACCGCCTTCGCCCAGCCGCGCCGGGAGATCGACGCCGCCAGGCGCACGCTCGGCGAGGGCGCGATGCGGATGCCCCCGCCCAGCGTGATCGGCAGATCGGTCTCCGCCGCGAGGACATCCCCCACCCACGCCCGCAGCCGGTTGTCCGAGCGCGCGAATGCCGCGAGGCGCAGGCCCGGCCCGAAGTCGATGAGCGCGCTTCCCGAGAACCCCAGGCCGGTGTAGCGCACCTCGTCCCGCTGCGACACCGGCTGGTACACCGAGTCAGCGCCCACGGGGTCGAAGCGGCGGATCGCGGTCAGGCGCGTGGATCCGCTCAGCAGATGGACCGCCGCCCCCAGCGCGAGGTGCGACGACACCCGGCTCCCGGCGGCGATCCTCAGGTCGTCGACGCCGCCGTCGCTCGACAGCTCGTCGGCGTAGGGCTGCATCGTGCCGCGCAGCAGCATCGAATCGCGGATCGTGACGTTCCAGCTCTTGTCGAGATAGGTGCTGTAGCTGACGCTCAGCGTGAGGCGGCGGAAAACGGGCTCGGCGAATCCGAGCAGCGGGAACCGTGTCGTGCGCAGCGACGTGGTCGTGCTTCCCAGCTCGGCGTCGCGATACGACGTCCCGCCCATCGCCGTCGCGGTGAGCCGGCCCAGGTCCCCGAGCGCCGCCTCCGCGAGCGGCGACATCCCGTCGAACGGTGCGAGCGCGCCCCCCACGCTCCGCGCGCGCACCGACTCGAACCGGCCGGGCATGCCGAGGCCCCGGATCCCGAATTGGGAATCTTGGGCGGCCAGGCGGTCTGGCGGACTGGCGGTCACTAACACCGCCGCGAGCACTATCGTGCCGACCGCCCGACCGCCTGACCGCCTGACCGCCTCGAGCACACCGACCGCCCGTCCGCCCGTCCGCCTGACCGCCTGCATTATGGCCTCCCGAACGGGAACCGCCGCGCGTACGTGAGCCGCAGCGACGGGCGGGACGCCGCCGCAGCCGAGGGGTAGAATCGGACCTCGGCGGGGCTCCCCGCTTCGTTCCGGGGCCGCAGCATCAGCGCCGTGGGCGCCAGCGTGTCCGATACCCAGAACTGCACCAGGTTCGTCACCTCGATCCGCACGGTGTCTTTCGCGCCCATCCGGATCAGCGCCGTGTCGGTGCGCGTGACGTCGACCGCGATCGGGGATTTGGCGCCGAAGTCCGCCAGCACCGTGTGCGCCTCGACGACGAACGAGTCCGTCGGGGCGCCCTGCCAGGCGACGGCCGGAATGACGACGAGTGTGGCGCGGACGATCTGCGCCGAGTCCCGGATCGCGCGGGGCAGGGTCACGCGCAGCAGGCTGCGCGCCGAGGGCACGCCACCGACCGCGAGCGTCGAGTCGAGCGGCGCGGGTGGCGGGTCGAACACGTAGCTGTCGAGCGTGATGCCGCCCGGAAAGACCTCGTGCACCAGCGTCGTGTCGGCAGCCGTCGTCGAGTCCACCCGCACGTACCACGTGACGCCCGCGGAGAGGATGCCGGACGCTCGCGTCGCGATGCCCAGGCTCGTCGGGACGTCGGCGCCGACGCGGATGCCGAACCCGAGCCTGCCCGAATCGGCCGCGACGTAGGGGGCCTGCGCCGAGTCGAACTTGACGGTGACCCTGAGCCGGCGGTTGGTCGTGTCCACGGTGACGGCGTCGCCCGTCGCGGAGTCCACGCCGATCAGGTTGCCGGACGTATCGCGGGCGACCTTCGCCAGCAGGCTGTCGAGGTTCACGGTCCTGAGCGGCGCGCCGCCGAACGGCCCGGCCAGGTCGGCGAACGTGGTCGTCGAGTCGAGGCCGAAGGGGAGCCGGTAGAACGTGAGCAGCAGGTTGTGCGCCGCCGTGTCCCGCCGGGTGATCGTGAACGCCAGCTTGAGCGAGTCCGATCCGAGGATCGGATCGGGGTTCGTGTCGCCCGGGAGCGTGACGGGATCCGTCAGGGCCGCGGTCGCGAGGATGCCGCGGCTGTCCACCGCACCCGGCACGTCGGCCAAGTACATCGCCGCCGCCCGATGGGCGAACGCGTACCCCCGGAACGCCGAGTCCCGCTCGATGTTCGTCGCGAGCACCGTATCCACGATCTGGATCGAGCCGGAGGGGCAGAACTCCGGGCACTGGCCGGGCGCGCTCACCCGCTCGACGCACCCGGCGGCGCCCCCCGCCCCGAGCGTCGCCGCGAGCCATGCCGCCCGCAAGGCCCTCATCGCTCGAGACTCGTCTTGGCGAACGCGTCCGGGAGTAGGTCGGACAGCGTCCAGCGCCGCTCGCTCTTCGGGCCCACCGCGATCACCTCGAGGTCGAGCCCGAACTCGGCGAGCAGCTGGCGGCAGGCCCCGCACGGCGATGCCGGGGGTTCGGCATCGGTCGCCACCACGACGCGCGCGAGCCGGCGCGTCCCGCCCGCCACCGCCGCGCCGAGCGCCATCCGCTCGGCGCAGATGGTCAGGCCGTAGGACGCGCTCTCGACGTTGCAGCCGACGAACACGCGCCCATCCGCCGCCTCGATCGCCGCCCCGACCCGGAACCGGCTGTAGGGGCAGTAGGCGTGCTGCTGCACCGCCCGCGCCTGCCGGACCAGCTCGGCGCTCACGCCCAGACGTCCTTCAAGAACGACGTCCCCGCCGCGAGCGGCGCCACGCCGAAGTACTCCGCCAGCGTGGCCCCCATGTCGGCGAAGCTCGCGCGCTCGCCGAGGCCCGCCGGCCGGACCCGCGGGCCGAGTGCGAGAACCGGGACCGCCTCCCGGGAGTGGTCGGTGGACGGGGTGGTCGGGTCGTTGCCGTGGTCCGCCGTGATGATGATCAGGTCGTCCTCGCGCACGAGGGCTTCGAGCCGCGGCACCCAGGCGTCGAGCTCCCGCAGTCCCTGATGAAACCCCGCCACGTCGTTCCGGTGCCCCCACGTCTGGTCGAACTCGATCACGTTCACGAAGATGAACCCCGTCCCCACGTCGTCGAACGCCCGCTCGACCAGCCGGTAGGCGTCGCGGTTCGTCGGCGTGTGCTCGCTGGTGATGTTCCGGCCCGCGAACAGGTCGTCCACCTTGCCGATCCCCACCCGGGGGATCCCGCCGTCCGCCAGCCGGTCGAGCAGCGTCGGCGCCACCGGCTCGACCGAGAAGTCCTTGCGGCCCCCCGTGCGCTGGTACGCCCCCGGCACCCCGGCGAAGGGCCGGGCGATCACCCGGCTCACCGCGTGCTCCTCCACCAGCATCCGGCGCGCGTCCGCGCACGCCCGGTACAGCTCCGCGAGCGGCACGGTATCCTCGTGGGCCGCGATCTGGAAGACCGAGTCCGCCGACGTGTAGACGATCCACTTCCCCGTTCGCTGGTGCTCCTCGCCCAGGTCGGCGACGATCTCGGTTCCCGAGGCGGCCCTGTTCCCGAGCCAGCCGCGGCCCGTGCGACGCGCGAGCTCGTCCAGGAGCGCCCGCGGGAAGCCGTTCGGGTACGTGCGAAACGGCCGCTCCAGCAGCACGCCGCAGATCTCCCAGTGTCCCGTCGTGCTGTCTTTCCCCGGGGAGCTCGGGAGCGCCACGCCGTACGCAGCCGCCGGCCGGGCCCCGGGCTCGCGCCCGGCGTCGGAGCCGCTGACGCCGGGCGCAAGCCCGGCGATGGGCCTACACCACCCCAACCCCAACCGCTCCAGGTTCGGGAGCCGGAGCCCCCCGACCGCGCGCGCCACGTTCCCGAGCGTGTCGCTCCCCGCGTCGCCGTACGCGCCGGTGTCCGGGGCCGGACCGATGCCCAGGCCGTCCAGCACGATGAGCGCGGCGCGCTTCATCCGTAGACACGCGACAACCGGGGCCCGAGCCCCGTCAGCAACTCCCGCTGCAGCGCCCCGCTCCAGGCCGCGAACTGCTCCAACGTGTTGCACGCCCCCTGGAGCTCGCCCAC
>DASPXO010000287.1:0-5616 GCA_035637235.1 Gemmatimonadales bacterium
CCAGCGGCGGTGGAGGGGGCCTGCTTGACGCCCTCAAGCGCCTGGTCGGGCTGGGGCCGTGAGCCGCTGGACGTACTCAGGTGGTCTCGGCTGCCGCAAGAAGCACATCGCTTATAGCTTAGTGGATGATGTCCTCTTGCACTGAGGGTCAATCAGGATCCGGGAGGTGGAGCGGCGTAGCGTACCACCTAGCAGCGAGCCGCGCGTTACCGCCCCTCGCGAGGCAGCGTTGAGCGGAGAGCGCGAGCAGCTTCGGCACCTGCTTTGCGAACGGGCCTACTTGCAAGGCGAGTTCCGCCTGTCGTCGGGCAAGGCAAGTGACCACTACTTCGACGCCAAGCAAGTGACACTGGATCCGGAAGGCGCAGCTCTGGTGGGCAAGCTGTTCTTCCGCATGATCGAGCCCCACCAGGTGCGGGCCATTGGGGGAATGACGACAGGAGCCGATCCGATTGCCGTCGCTGTCGCTGCATACGCATGGACTTTGAGTCTTCACCTACCCGCCTTCGTTATCCGCAAGGAGCCCAAGAAGCACGGCCTCAGCAAGTTCATTGAGGGCCCTCTGCGTCCAGGGTCACGTGTCGCCGTGGTAGATGATGTCATCACCTCTGGCCAATCCGTCGAGCAGGCGATTCACGTCTTGGTGAACGAACACGCCTGCGACGTGGCAGTCGTCGCGGCTCTGGTCGATCGCGGCGAGGGCGGACGCGAGCGCATGGAAAGACTCGGCTACGAGTTCAAGGCGCTTTTCACGGCAGGTGAAGTAACGCCTTCGAGATCAGCCAGCCACGCTTCGCCTTGACCCTTAGCGAGTTTCGACGCCGTATTGACCAGGGTCTGGCCGGTCGACTACTTGACGATCTGTCGAAGGTCGTAATCGAAGGTCAAGCGTCCCGCGAATCGGCTGCCGTGAGAGTGCTTGTCGCGCTTGTCGCCGCGGAACTCGCGACTGTTTGGCACGGTCCGGTGACGTCAGAGCAGGCTAGGGATTTGACGAAGCGGTTCGGCCATCCGCTAAGTGATGCGCTCCTTGCAATCGAATCCGGAGACCAATCGACGGTAGCCAAGACGGCCGATGCCCTTGCCGGTGCGTACCTGTCATGGGTGAAAGAGGTCTAGACCAAGGGCGCGCCAGGCCCCGCCCGACAACCGATGGAAGATGGTGCTCGTGACGGCCTCCCACACTTCGCAGCGGACGGCGCTCGCGTCCCCGACGCGCAGCTGGAAGCGGGACGCCGCTGGCCTCGAGCAGCGGCTCAAGGATCTGGACACGATCGCCCGCAGCCTGCGGCGCCGCTGGTGGCTCGTGGGGGCCGGGCTCGTGCTCGGGCTCATCGGCTGGGGGCTGGATGCGGTCCGCACCCGGCCTGGGACGATGGTGCTCCTGGCGGGCGGCAGCTTGATGCTGAACGCCCTGCTGGGCATCGTCACCGAGCGCGGGTGGTACCGCCGGTGGCTGATCTACGCGCTCGCGCTGCTGGACGTGGTGCTCGTGACGCTGGTCGTCGTCTGGTTCGGCCACGGGGGCTTTGTGGTGGCGTTCCTCATCGCCGTGCTCCCCTACGCCTCCGACCAGGGGCATGCCTTCGGTAACCTTCTCGTATTGACGGCGGCACTGGCCTACCTGGGCGCGAGCTACCTGCACATCGCGCTCTACGGCACCCCGGCGCACGCGGGGGGGATGGGGTGGGTGGCGGGGTGGGAGTGGCTGGGGGAGCTCTCCCCGGCGGGGCTCGAGAGCGTGGGGTTCATCGCCGTGGCGATGGCGTTGAAGCGCATCCCCGCGACGCTGATCGAGCGGATCCGCCGCACGCGCAACGTCCTGGGCGAGGCGGAGCGGGGCTCCCTCGCCGTCCGTGCGCCGGCGCAGGAGTCCGACGAGCTGGGCTTCCTGGAGCAGAGCTTCAACAGGATGATCGAGGAGATCGGGGCGACGATTTCCACGGTGCAGCGCGAGGCGGACGAGGTGGCGGCGTTCGCTGAGGAGCTGGCGGCGTCCGCCGAACAGCTGCTCGCGACGGCGGAGACGGTGTCGCACACGGCGCAGGGGCTCGTCCAGGACCTCGCCACGCAGCGGGAGATGGCGGAGGCGGCGCGGGGGGAGAGCGCCCGGGCGGCGGACCAGGCTGAGGCGCTGCGCGGGCGGGCCGAGTTGATGCAGGTGGACGCGACGCGGCTCGTGGCCGCGGCGCAGCGGGGGCGCGAGCGGGTGGCGCGGGCGAGCCAGACGCTGCGGGCGGTGGGCGAGGAGGTGCGCGCCACGGCGTCCACCGTGGCGGGCCTCTCGGGAATGTCGGAGCGGATCGGCGTGTTCGCCCGGACCATCGCGCGGATCGCGCGCCAGACGCACCTGCTCGCGCTGAACGCGGCGATCGAGGCGGCCAGGGCGGAGGAGCACGGCGAGGGCTTCGCCGTGGTGGCGGACGAGGTCCGCGCGCTCGCGGGCGAGGCGGGGAAATCGGCGCGGGACGTGGCGGAGCTCGTTTCCGAGCTCCACGCCGGGATCGACGCGGCCGCGCGGGCGATGCAGTCGGGCGAGGCGAAGGTGCGCGATATCGGCGCCGTCGCGGCCGAGGCGGACGGCGCGTTGCAGGAGCTGCACCAGGGGGTGACGCTCGTGGTCGACCTCGTGAACGCGACCGCGGAGGTGTCGCGCAGCCAAGCCCGGCGGCTCGCGGAGCTCGCGCAATCGCTGCAGCAGGTGGCCGCGATCTCGAGCGGGTCCTGGCAGAGCGCCGACGGCGCCGCCGCCGCCACGCTGGCTCAGATCACGTCGATGGGCGATCTCACGGCCACCTCGCAGCAGCTCGCCCAGCTGGCCGAGCGGCTGCGGGCGAGCAGCGCCCGGTTCTCCGTGCTGCGGCGCGCGCCGGAGCCGCGCCAACACGCGGTCGGCCGCGCGGCGGCGGACTGAGTCACCCCGCCCGGGAAACGCGAGCGGCGTCCGGTCCTTGGTCCCAGATCCCCGCGTTGAGGGGGTGAAACGCGCGCAGGGTTTCCCGGTACGGGGTGATGAGCAGATCCACGTAGCGCTCGAGCGAGACGTCGAAGGGGAAGCGGCGCCGGAACTCCCCCGCGGTGACGCCCAGCATCGCCTTCAGGTGCCGGCCGAAGCTCTGGGGCGACGAATAATCGAGCCGGTAGGCGACGTCGGCGACCGACAGTCCCGGATTGAGGAACAGGTAGGCGGCGTTGAGCAGGCGCATCCCCGCGAGGTACGTCTTGGGCGAGGGGAGGCCTGCGCGGTAGAAGCGCGACATCAGGGTGCTCGGGCAGATCCGGACGTGGCGGGCGAGCCCGCGCACGGTGCTGAGGGCGGGGGCGAGCCGCGCCAGCGCCTCGAAGAACACGCGCACGTCCCCCGGCGCGTCGCCGAGCGCGGGCAGCACGCGCGCCAGGATGCGCGCCGCCACGGGGGACGCGGGGTGGGACAGCAGGTCGCGCAGCCGGCGCCAGCCGGCGGGCTCGGTGCAGTCCACCGCGGTCCGCACGCCGGTGGCGCCGAGCTTGAGCAGGGTTTCCGTAGCCTCGCGGTCGTGCCGCGACACCAGGGCGACGGCGGGGATGGCGGGGAACTCCCGCACGAAGCGCGCGACCGCCGGGAGCTCCTCGCCGCGACACTTGTGCACCGAGATCACGAGCGCGTCGACGCGCTTGCGGCGCGCCGCGTGCAGCGCGTCGCGGAACGAGTTGGCGTGCAGCGTGGCGAAGCAGCCGTCGCCGGCGGCGTCGACGCGCGGACGCTCGGGCGGCGGGAGGACAGTGCAGACGGTCACCATGCGGTAGAGACCATAGCATGGCGCCATCAACCTCGGGTCAAGGTCCTGCGGCGCCGCCGCCGGAGCCCGACGCGGCCGCGCACGCCGCCTCAACCGCGCGTCAACGCCTCGAGCTCACCGAGCGGCTCCGCCGCCATGTCGCGGCGCTCGAAGGCGTGCGCCACCCGGCGGCCGCGCCGGAGCGCCATCGCGCCGCGCGCGACTATGTCGCCGAGGCGCTCCGCGGCCTCGGCCTCGCCGTCGAGCTCGCTCCGTTCGTGTTCCGCGGCCGCACGTACCACAACGTCGTGGCCACCGTCCCGGGCCGTGACGCGGAGCGCCCGCGGCTCTTCGTCGGCGCCCACTTCGACTCGACCGCGCACACGCCCGGCGCGGACGACAACGCCAGCGGCGTCGCGACGCTGATCGAATGCGCCCGACTCGTCGCACCACGAGCGCCCCGGGGCGCCGTGACGTTCGCGGGGCTCGACCTCGAGGAGCTCCAGACCGCCACGGGGAAGTACCGCGTCGGCAGCCGCGCCTTGGCGCGCGAGGCGCGCGCCCGCGGGGAGCAGCTCGCCGGCGCGCTGATCCTCGAAATGGTAGGCTACTGCAACCCGAGGCCCGGGACCCAGATCGCCCCGCCGTTCCTCGGGATCGACGTCCCGCGCGAGGGCAACTTCCTCGCCGCGGTGGGCGACACGGGCTCGCGGGCGCTGCTCGACACGTTCGTCGCGGGCGCCCGGGCGGCCGCGCCCGCGCTCCCAGTGGTCGCCTACCGGGCGCGGCTGCGCGGCTGGCTGCTGCCGCTCACGCGCCTGTCCGACAACGCGTCGTTCTGGGACGCGCGCTACCCGTCACTCATGCTGACGGACACGGCGTTCCTGAGAAACCCGCACTATCACCAGTGGAGCGACCGGAGTGACACGCTGGATTTCGAGTTCATGACGAAGGTGACCGAAGCAACGGTGGGAGCGATATCGAGGATCACGGATGCCGAGTGAATCGGATACGCCCGTGACCCCGCCGTCGCCCCGCGGGTCACCGCGCCGGGCGCGGCGGGTGGCGATCGCCCTCGCCGCGGTGGCGCTGGTCATGGCCGCCGGGGGCGCGATCTCGTTCAAGCGCTTCGTGACGCACACGCGCAGTGATCCCGGGTTCCCCTACCGCGACCGGGCGACGTTCGAAAAGCTCCTGAAGCGGGCGCGCGACGCCGAGCAGCGCGGGGATCGCGCCAGCGCCATCACGACCTACCGCTTCATCGTCGCGGTCGGGGCGCGAGGGGATTCCACGCTCGAGCCGTACACGGCGGCGGCACGAGCGGGTCTGGAGCGCGTGGGCGAGACCGCTCCGTGACAGGCTTTAGAGACGACCCGGAGCCACTTGAGCGGCTGACCCCGGGCCGGCGGCCCGGGGTCCACCAAACCAAAGGGGGTCCTTGAAACCCCGGGGCACCGCCCCGGGGTCAGCCGCTCCTAGAGGCGAGCAGCGTCCTGTACGCCTCCAGATCCCGCTCGCTGAAGCACACAAACCGCGCCAGCGCGACCGACGTCGGTTTTCTCAGCTCTTCCCGCACCGTTTCCACCGCGATCTTTGCCGCCTGCCCGATCGGATAGCGATACGCCCCCGTGCTGATCGACGGGAAGGCGATCGACTGGATGCCGTGCTCGGCAGCCAGCTTCAGGGAATTGACGTAACAATTCCGCAGCAGCTCGGGCTCGCCACGTTGACCGCCACTCCACACCGGGCCGACCGTGTGAATCACGTACTTCGCCGGCAACCCGTAGCCCTTGGTGATGCGCGCCTCCCCGGTGGGGGAGCCGCCGATGGAGCGACACTCCGCGAGCAGTTCCGGTCC
>DASPXO010000288.1:0-9220 GCA_035637235.1 Gemmatimonadales bacterium
CAACACCCTTTCCTCACGAGCAAATGGCATTGTGCCTTCGTCGATTGTAGACTTCCCACCACGAGTCGGCGCCCGCCACCACAGGGAGGCCATCATGTCGCAAGAGTCGATGATCGACGCAGCCAAAGCCCCGGTTCTTGCCTACAGCAAAAAGGATTGGAGCGCCTTCAAGGCTTCCATCGCGCCAGGTTTTCTCTACGAGGAAGTCGCCACCCATCGGAAGATGCAAGGGGTTGACCAGGTGGTGGCCGGGTGGCAGGGCTGGGCAACCGCGCTGCCGGATTCGAAGGCGACCATCAACAACGCCTTTGTCAGCGGCGACACCGTCGTACTGGAGCTGACGTGGCGCGGCACGCACAAGGGGCCGCTCCAGACGCCGACGGGCCAGATCCCGGCTACCGGCAAGCCGGTCGAGATCGAGGCATGCCAGGTCTATCACTTTGCCGGCGACAAGCCGCAGTCGATGCGGCAGTACTTCGATATGGCGACGCTGCTGCAGCAAATCGGTCGCACTCCGTGAGCCGGTAACACGGACGCAGTCGAGTATCGAACCCACACTTCGCCCCGACCTGACCCTACCCAACGTTCCCGTCGGCTGACTCAACCCGCCGTTCCCCCTCTCCACAACGTGGAGAGGGGGCCAGGGGGTGAGGTACGCGCAGCAACGCCAGCTCCAGGCCGTCCCGCAGCGCTTGCCAGCTCGCCTCGATGATGTTCTCCGAGCAGCCCACCGTACTCCAGCGTTCCGTCCCCCGGGCGGACTCGATCAGCACGCGTGGCCTCGCCGCCGTGCCGAGGTGCTCGTCCACGATCCGGACCTTGTAGTCCACGAGGCGGACGTCGGCGAGCTCGGGGTAGTGCGGCAACAGGGCCTGGCGCACCGCACAGTCCAGGGCGTTCACGGGGCCGGCGCCTTGGGCCGCGGCGTGCGCCGTTTGGTCCGCCACGCGGAGCGTGACCTCGGCCCGGGCGCTCGTTCGGTCGCCGCCCTGCTGCGTCACGGTCACCGTGAAGTCGAGCAGCTCGAACGGCGGCCGGTAATCGGGGTCGGCGCGCCGCACCAGCATCTCGAACGACCCTTCGGCGGCCTCGAACTGGTAGCCCGCGTGCTCGAGCCGCTTGATGCGCTCGAGCACCTCGGCCTCCCGATCGCCCGCCGGCACGCCCAGCGCTTCCGCACGCAAGCGCACGTTGCGCCGCCCCGCCAGCTCGCTCACCACCACGCGCATCACGTTCCCGACCAGCGCCGGATCGATGTGCTGATAGCTCTCGGGGAGCGTGGCGACCGCCGCGACGTGGATGCCGCCCTTGTGCGCGAACGCGCTGCGGCCGACGTAGGGCGCGTGGGGGTCGGGGTTCTGGTTCGCAACGGCGGCCACGAACCGCGCTACCTCGGTGAGGTTGGGCAGCTGCTCGGGCGGCAGAACGCGGTACTCGAGCTTGAGCTGCAGCGTGGCGATCAGCGGGATCAGATCGACGTTCCCGCAGCGCTCGCCGTACCCGTTGATCGTGCCCTGGACGTGGACGCAGCCGCTCTGGACCGCGGCAACGGCGTTCGCGAGCGCCAGCCCGCCGTCGTTGTGCGTATGGATGCCCAGCGGCGCGGGCGTACGGTCGCGCACCTCCCGAACACGTTCCCCCACCGCGGTGGGGAGCGCACCGCCGTTGGTGTCGCACAGCACGATGCAATCCGCCCCGGCGTCCGCCGCCGCGGCGATCGTCGCGAGCGCGTAACCGGGGTCGAGCTGGTGGCCGTCGAAGAAGTGCTCCGCGTCGTAGATCACTTCCTTGCCGAGCCGCTTGCAGTAGGCCACGCTCTCGGTGATCATCCGCAAGTTTTCATCCCGGGTCGTCTTGAGCACCCGCTCGACGTGGAGCGTCGAGCTCTTGCCCACCAGCGTGACCACGGGCGTCTCGGCGCGCACCAGGGCCTGGAGGTTCGCGTCGTCCTCGCAGCCGCCGCCCGGGTGGCGGGTGGTGCCGAAGGCCGCGACGTTCGCGCGCTTGAGCCCCGCCGTCCTCATCCGGCGAAAGAACTCGGCGTCTTTGGGGTTCGACCCCGGCCACCCGCCCTCGATGTAGTGAACGCCCAGCTCGTCCAACCGGCGGGCGATCCTCACCTTGTCCTCCACCGACAGAGACACGCCTTCGCGCTGGGTGCCGTCGCGCAGGGTGGTGTCGTACAGCAGGATGTCCATGCTCGCCTCCGATAACGAAGCGGCCCCGCGGCTCCTCGGGTTACTCAGGGTTCCCCCTCTCCGCCACGCGGAGAGGGGGTCATGGGGTGAGGCGGGCGGACCGATGGCTCATGGACTCGCGGTGGCCGCGACGGGTTCCGCGCGCACGGGAGCCGCGGGCACCGAGGCGGCACGCGGCGCCACCTTGCGGAACATTGGGCGGTAGCGGTTCCAGGCCGCGACGATCGCGGCCGCCCTGGGACTCGCGGTCTGGTCGGCGTGCTCGCGCACCAGCCCCAGCAGCAGCTCCTCGTCCGCCTCCTCGAGCGGGTGGAGGGTCACCGAGTCGGGGTTGCACTGCGACGGGAGGCGGCCGGCTTCGTCGAGCACGTAGGCGGCGCCGTTCGACATCCCGGCACCCAGGTTCCACCCCACCGATCCCAGCACGACCACGACCCCGGCGGTCATGTACTCGCAGCAGTGGCTGCCCGCGCCTTCCACGACCGCGACCGCGCCGGAGTTGCGGACCGCGAAGCGGTCGCCGGCGCGGCCCGCCGCGAAGAGGCGGCCGCCGGTCGCGCCGTACAGCGCCGTGTTGCCGAGGATCACGTTGCGGTGCGATGCCGCGGCGTAGGCCGCTTCGCGGAACGGGCGGATCACGATCTCGCCGCCCGACAGGCCCTTCCCGACGTAGTCGTTCGCCTCCCCTTCGAGCACGAGATGCATCCCGGGCACGACGAACGCGCCGAAGCTCTGCCCCGCGCTGCCGCGGAAGCGCAGCCGGACCGAGTGACGCGGTAGGCCGGCGGCGCCGTAGCGCTCGGCGACCCGGCCCGCGATCCGCGCCCCGACCGTCAGGTGGTGATTCCCGATGTCGTACACGCCTGCGAAGGGCCGGCCCGCAACGAGGCGGGGACCGAGCAGCTCCAAGATCGCCTCATCGAGCGATTCGATCATGGCGCGGTTGTTGCGCGCGACCGTGCGGCGCCGGGCCGCGCCGGGCGCGGGCGGCTCGGCGAAGAGCAGCGAGAGGTCGAGCATCTGGGCCCGCGGCACCTCGGGGCGATCCACCCGCTCGAGCAGGTCCGTGCGGCCCACGATCTCCTCGAGGCTCCTGGCGCCAAGGGACGCGAGAATCCGCCGCGCGTCCTCGGCGATCGCGGTGAAGTACGCGACCACCTGCTCAGGCGTGCCCCTGAACTTCGCCCGCAATTCGGGCTGCTGCGTGGCGATGCCCGTCGGACAGGTGTTGAGGTGGCACTGCCGGGCCATGTCGCACCCGAGGGACACGACCGCCGCCGTGCCGAAGCCGTACGACTCGGCGCCGAGCAGCGCGGCGACCACGACGTCCCGGCCGGTGCGCAGGCCGCCGTCCACGCGGACCTCGATGCGGTGCCGCAGGCCGCTCTCGATGAGGAGCGCCTGCGTCTCCGCCAGGCCGACCTCCCACGGGCAGCCCGCGTGCTTGATGGAAGACAAGGGCGACGCCCCCGTCCCGCCGTTGTGGCCGGAGATGAGGACGTAGTCGGCGTACGCCTTCGCGACCCCGGCCGCCACGCGTCCCACGCCCGCCTCGGCGACGAGCTTGACGCCGATCCGCGCGCGCGGGTTCACCTGCTTGAGATCGTGGATCAGCTGGGCGAGGTCCTCGATCGAGTAGATGTCGTGATGCGGCGGCGGCGAGATCAGCGGCACGCCGGGCACCGAGTGCCGCAGCCGCGCGATCAGCGCCGTGACCTTGTGCCCGGGGAGCTGGCCGCCTTCGCCGGGCTTCGAGCCCTGAGCGATCTTGATCTCGAGCTCATCCGCGCGCACCAGGTACTGCGTGGTCACGCCGAAGCGGGCCGACGCCACCTGCTTGATCCGGTTGTCGGCGCGGTCCCCGTTCGCGAGCGGCGCGTACGTGTCCGGGTCTTCCCCACCCTCGCCGCAGTTCGATTTCGCGCCCATCCGGTTCATGCCGATCGCGAGCGTGCGGTGCGCCTCCGGCGACAGCGCCCCGAGCGACATCGCCGTGGAGATGAAGCGCCGCCGGATCGCCTCCATCGGCTCGACCTCGTGGAGCGGGATCGGCACCGCCCGCGACTCCCCCGCGCCCAGCCGGATGGCGAGCAGGTCGCGCGGGCTCGCCGCCGGCCGCGCGGCGACCTTCGCCGCGAACGCATCGTACCCGTCGCGCTGCAGCGCCGTGACGAGCGGCGGCGACCAGCCGTGGTCTTCACCGTCCCGGCGGTAGCGGATCCGGCCGGGATCCGGGAGCACCGGCTCGGCGCCCGCGCCGGGGGAATACGCCGCGCGGTGGCGCGCCAGCACGTCCTCGGCGATCTCCGTGAACCCGATCCCGCCGATCGAGGAGACGGTCCCGGTGAAGCAGCGGTCCATCACTTCGGCGCCGAGCCCGAGGGCCTCGAAGATCTGCGCGCCGCAGTACGAGGAGAGGGTCGAGATCCCCATCTTCGACAACACCTTGAGCAACCCCTTCTCCGCGGCCGCCCGGAACTTCTCCTGCGCCTCCGCGGGGCTTGGCCGCGCGGCGTCGGGCGCGGTCCGGCGCGGGCGCTCGTCGGCCGCCAGCGCCTGCACCGCCTGCAGCCCGAGCCACGGATGCACCGCTTCCGCGCCGAACCCGATGAGCGCCGCGAAGTGGTGCACGTCCCAGGCGTCTCCCGCCTCCGCGACGAGGCCGATCCGGGTGCGGAGGCCGTTCTGGAGCAGGTGCTGGTGCACCGCGCCGACGGCGATCACCATCGGGATCGGCGCGTGCTCGGGCCCGGTGTCCCGATCGCTCAGGATCAGCAGGTGCGCGCCCTCGCGGACGGCGCGTCCCGCGGCGCGACACACGCGGTCCACCGCCGCGCGCAACGCGTCGGGCCCGGCCGCCGGGCTCCACACCGCGGCCAACCTGACCGGCGGCACGCCCACCAGGTTCTCGAGGGCGGCCATCTCGCCCGCGAGGAGGACCGGGTGCTCATTGCGGACCAGGCGGAGGTCGGCCGGGCGTTCGGTGAGGAGCGAGCCGCGGCGGCCCAGATGCATCCGCAACGACATGACGAGGCCCTCGCGGAGCGGATCGATGGGCGGATTCGTCACCTGGGCGAAGCGCTGCCGCAGGTAGGCGTACGGGCTGTGGGGAATGCGGGAGAGCGGCGGGATCGGCGTGTCGTCCCCCATGCTCCACACGGCATCCTGGCCGGCGCTCGCCATCGGCTGCACGACGTAGCGCAGGTCCTCGACGCTCCAGCCGAATGCGAGCTGGCGCGTCGCGAGCTCCCGCCGATTGGGCGGCGCCGCGCCGGCGTCCGCGCGCGGCCGCACCGGGCGGATCGATTGGGCGGCCCAGCCCGCGTACGGGCGGCGGCGCGCGACCTCTCCCCTGGCGTCGGCGTTATGGAGGATCGCCTGGCGCCGCGTGTCCACGACGAGCAGCTCGCCCGGGCCGAGGCTCCCGCTCTCGACCACGTCCCGCGGATCGAGATCCACCAACCCCACCTCGGAGCCGGCGACGACCAGGCCGTCGCGTGTGATCTTGTAGCGGCAGGGGCGGAGCCCGTTGCGGTCGAGCGCCGAGCCCACGAGGGCGCCGTCGGTGAACGCGAGCGCGGCGGGACCGTCCCACGGCTCGACGAGACATTCGTGAAACTCGTAGAACCCGCGCAGCGCCGGCTCCAGGTCGGCGGCTGCCGCGTGCGCCTCGGGGACGAGCATCATCAGCGCGTGCACCGGGTCCCGGCCCGAGCGCACGAGCAGCTCGAGCGCGTTGTCGAGGCTCGCCGAATCGCTTCCCTCCGCCCAGATCACGGGCTTCAGGCGGTCCACCTGCTCGCCCCACAATGGGGACGCGAGGGCCGGCTCACGCGCGCGCATCGCGTTCCGGTTCCCCCAGAGGGTGTTGATCTCCCCGTTGTGGGCGATCAACCGGAACGGCTGCGCCAGCGGCCAGCTCGAGGTCGTGTTGGTCGAGTAGCGCTGGTGGAACACCGCGAGCGCGGTCTCGTAGTCGGGAGACCGGAGATCGGGGAAAAAGGCCGGCAACTGGGTCCCCGTGAGGAGCGCTTTGTAGACGACCGTGCGGCTCGACAGCGAGCACACGAAGAACGGCTGCAGCTCGGGTCCGGCGTCGGCAATGCGGCGCTCGATCGTCTTCCGGGCGAGGTACAGCGAGCGCTCCCAGGCCGCCTCGTCCGCGGGGTCGCCGGGCGCCGCGATGAGGGCCTGTCGGATGGCGGGGCAGGTGGCCCGGGCCGTCGCGCCCAGCACGGCGAGGTCGACCGGCACGTCGCGCCAGCCGAGGACCGGCAGCGCCTCGCGCCGCAACACCTCTTCGATGATCGTGGTCGCGCGTCCGAGCGCGCTGTGATCTTGCGGCAGGAAGAATGCACCCACGGCGAATGGCTGGCCCGGCTCGAGCACGAGGCCGTGGGTCGCCGCTTCCCTGTAGAACAGCCGGGAAGGGATCTGTGTGAGGAGGCCCGCACCGTCGCCCGAGCTGTCCGTGGCGGCGGCGCCGCGGTGCGCCACGCGGGCGAGCGCCTGGAGCGCCCGGGCGGTGATGTCGGAGGACCGCTCGCCCGACGCGCGCGCCACGAATCCAACGCCGCAGGCGTCGTGCTCCCGCCAGGGGTCGAGGTGCGGCGCGCTGCGATTGGCCCACCTCGATCGGTCGTCTGGAGGCATACCCTCCTCACTTGTGTCACGGGGCCGCAGGGGGCTGCAAACGAAAGGCCCGCTCTCGTTTTTGGGAGCGGGCCCGGGAAGCTTTACAATGCCTGCACGCTACGCCGCCCGGTCGCTCCCGCTCGAGGGACAAGCCGGAGTCGGATTCAGCTTCGCGTTCGCGATGCGCACGTTCACGGCACGCCTATCCGAGGGCGCCGCCCCGTTGGTATCAATATGCAGCATAGGGTATAAATATACGAACCCGGCTGCGCCGTCAAGGGGCGGGCGCGAACAGGTTCTGCACTTCCCCAAACGGGATGACGAGGTCGGCCATCGCCTCGTACGTGCCCCGGTCGCGCAGCTCCGCGGCGATCCGCCGGATGAGCCCGAGCGTCGCTTGGACGATACGCGGGCCAAGGCTGGCGCGCCGCACGCCGAGGCGCTCGAGCTCCGGGATCGGTGGAGCGGGAGGGCCGGCGATCACGTTGAGCGGCCCCTCGATCTCGCGGGCGAGCTGCGCGATGGTCGCCGGGTCGCTCACGTGCGGGACGAACAGGGAGTCGGCGCCGGCCGCGCGGTAGGCGTTCGCGCGCCGCACGGCCGCGGCGAGCCGGTCCGTCGGCGACCATCCCTTCACCTCGAAGGCGTCCGTCCGCGCATTCACGACGAGGGGCACCCCGGCCGCCGCCCCGGCCTCGCGCGCGGCCCGGATCCGCTCGACCTGCAGGGCGCTCTCGACCAACGCTCCCTCGTTCGTCCCGTCCTCGAGGTTCAGCCCGACCGCCCCGGCCGCGATCACCCCGCGCGCGGTTTCGGCCGCGGACTCTAGGGTCGGGCCGTAGCCCGCCTCCATGTCGGCCGTCACGGGGACCCGCACGCTCGCCGCGATGCGGCGGACCAGGGCGAGCATCTCTCCGCGGCTGATCCGCTCACCGTCGGCGTAGCCGTGGGCCCAGGCGACGCCGGCGCTCGAGGTGGCGATCGCCGGAAAGCCCGCCTCCTCGATCAACCGGGCGCTCGCCACGTCCCAGGCGTTGGGAAGCACGAGGATCCGCGGACCCGCGTGCAGTTTTCGGAACGCGTCGGCTTTTTCCCGCAGGGTGGCTGATGCCATCGCTGACCCTCCGCGAGTTTGGGTGATTGCTCCGTCAGCCGCTTACGGCTTGCGGCTTACGCCTTGCGGCTGTTCGAGCGCTTGCGACTTTCGGCTTGCGCCTTGCGGCTTTCGGCTTTCGGCTTGCGCCTTGCGGCTTTCGGCTTGCGGCTGTGATTTTGGGGCACCCCAACCAGTCTCCGGTGGCCATCATGATGCGCACGCATAGGCGCCCCCTGTTCGCCCTCGCCGCCGTCGTTCTTCTCGCCGCGCCGCTCGCCGCCCAAGGCGTCCAAGCACAGAGGGCCGCGCAGGCCCCGGCCCTCACCGTCCACGCGATCTGGGGCACGCGCGAGTTCGCGAGCGACCTCGTCTCGCTCGCCTGGATGAAGGACGGCGCCGCCTACACCACGACCGAGGACGACGCGTCCGGGAACACCGACCTGAACCGGGTGGACGCGGTGTCCGGGAAGACGCAGGTCCTGGTCCGCGGCGCGGATTTGGTGCCGCCCGGCGCTCGGCAGCCGGTCGCGATCGAGGAGTACGCGTTCTCCGCCGACGGATCGAAGCTCCTCGTCTTCACGAACACGGTACGCGTGTGGCGTCAGAACACCAAGGGGACGTACTACGTCTGGGACTTCGCCGCGAAGCGGCTGATCCCGGTCAGCACCAAGCCCGGCTACCAGATGTTCGCCAAGTTCGCTCCCGACGGCCGGACGGTGGGCTTCGTGCGCGACAACAACATCTACGTGACGGACCTCGCGACCGGGAGCGAGACCCCCCTGACGACCGACGGCGGCGACAACGTCATCAACGGCACCTCCGACTGGGTGTACGAGGAGGAGCTCGACCTGCGTGACGCGTTCCGCTGGAGTCCCGACGGCCGGCGCATCGCGTTCTGGCGGCTCGACCAGACGGCGATCCGGCCGTTTTACCTGATCAACGACGATTCGCTCTACCCCGAGCTCCTGCCGGTGCGCTACCCCAAAGCCGGGGCGCCGAATTCGACGTTGAAGATCGGAGTGGTGGACGTCGCCACCCGCGAGACGCGCTGGGTCGATCTGGGTCCCGACCGGGACATCTACGTCGCGGCGATGGATTTCGCGGCGTCCCCGGACGAGCTCTGGCTCACGCGCCTGAACCGTCGCCAGAACCGGCTCGACCTGCTGCTCGCCGACGCCCGCAGCGGCGCCTCGCGCGTCATCATGAGCGACAGCGACTCGGCATGGGTCGACGCCAACCAGCCCCGCTGGATCGACGGTGGCAGGCAATTCCTGTTCGTCTCCGAGCGGGA
>DASPXO010000289.1:0-7863 GCA_035637235.1 Gemmatimonadales bacterium
GGGATGCCCACGTCCACCAGCGCGCGCACGGTCTCGGCGACCGGCTTCCCGCCCTCGAGCTTCACGCCGTGGCACCCCGTCTCTGCCATCACCCGGCCGCAGTTGCGGATCGCGTCTTCGCGTGACACCTGATACGTGAGAAATGGCATGTCGCACACCACCATGGCGCGCTCGGCGCCGCGGCGCACGATCTTCGTGTGATAGATCATCTGGTCGAGCGTCGCCGACAGCGTCGTCTCGGCGCCCGCGAGCACCTGGTTCACCGAATCGCCCACCAGCAAGACATCCACCCCGCTCCCGTCGAGCAGGCGGGCGAACAGCGCGTCGTAGCAGGTGAGCACCACGATCCGCTCCCCGCGCTGCTTCATGCCGAGCAGCTCGTGCACGGTGACGGGTCGGTGCTGTTCAGCCATCGGGGGAGGCGGTGGAGGTTGTGGAGGTGGGGGTTCCGTCCAGCTCCGCGATCTCGCGCAGCCAGAAGTCGCGCCGCGGCAGCTCGGGATGGGGGATGGTGAGCTCCGGCTCGCGTACGGCCCGGTCGCCGAAGCGCACGATATCCAAGTCCAGCGTCCGCGGGCCCCACCGCTCCCCGCGCACGCGCCCGCGCTCGGCCTCGATGGCGTGCAGCAGCGCGAGCAGCTCCGCCGGCTCGAGCTCGGTCTCGAGCAGGACCATCTGGTTCAGGTACGGCCCCTGGTGGACGGGGCCGATGGGCGCGGTCTCCTCCACGCGGGACGCCTTCAGCAGGCGGGAGCGCGGCAGCCCCGCGAGCCGCGCGCGGGCGTGGGCGAGGTGGCCCGCGCGATCCCCCAGATTGGACCCCAGCGCCACGTAGACCCGCTCGCCCATGGGCACGGGAGAATGGTAAGCGGCCTACGCGACGCTGGCAAAGCTGCGGGTCAGCTCCCGCAGCATCGCGGCCACGTCCTCCAGCTCGTGGGTCGCCCGCTCGAGGTCCGAGAGGCGGCGCGCGGCCTCGCTCGCGCGGGTCGCCACGTCGTCCGCCTCCGCGCGGTTCTTCCCGGCGATCTGCGCCACGGCGTGGATCCGGTCCCGCAGGCGCGCGAACGCCTGGTCCTGCTCGCCCGCGGCTTCGGCGATGCGGCGGGCGTGCCCGGTCGCCTCCGCCGTCGCGGCGACGATGGCGTCCAGGGCCCCCAGCGCCGCCGACGACACTTCCTCCACGCCCCCGACGTTCACCTGGCCGCGGCGCATCTGCTCGACCACCTCGCCGACTTGCCGCTGAACGTCCTGCACCAGCTCTCCCGCCTCGACCGCGGCGGTGGCGCTCTGCTCGGCGAGGCGCCGGATCTCCTCGGCGACCACCGCGAATCCCTTGCCGTGCGTTCCCGCGCGGGCCGCCTCGATCGCCGCGTTCAGCGCGAGCAGGTTCGTCATGTCGGCCAGTTCCCGGATCGACGCGATGAAGCCCGTGATGCGGCGGCTCACCTGGCCCAGCTGCTGCACCTTGGCCGAGCTCTCGCCCACGAACGACTTGAGCGCCACGAGCCGCTCGATGGCGTCGCGGATCTGCTGGCGGTTGCGGTGCGCCACCTCGCTGGCCATGCTCGAGGCCTGCGCCGCCTGGGTCCCGTCCCGGGACACACGCCGCGACACCTGGGCGAGGCTCTCGGTGGCCTCGAGCCCGCCCGACACCTCGCTCTCCTCGGTGAGCACGCCCGCGCGGATCGCGCCCGTGGACTGAGCCACCGCCCCCGCCGCCTCCCGCAGCGCCTGGGCGGCCCGCGCCAGCGTCGCGAGCTGCCGCGTCATGGACTCGACCGTTTCCACCAGCGGCCGGCGCAGCTCGGTGATGTGGATCGCGGTCGCGAGCTGGGTCGCGAACGTGGTGATCTTGCGCACGTCCCGTGACCGATACCCCTTCCGGCCGGGGTGCTCGAGCTCGAGGGTGCCGAGCACGTGGTCGCCGAACTTGAGCGGCGCCATGACGAGGCTCCGCACCGCAAGCGGCGCATCCGCGATGCGCTGGTCGCGCGTGACGTCGTCGATCACCACGGTCTCCCCGCTTTGCACGACCTGGTCCCGCAGCGCGGCGGTGTCCGCGGACGGCTCGCCCCGCTCGGCGCGGCCGCGCTCGCTCCGGTACGCGAGCTGCAGCGTGGCGTCGCGCCGCCAGTAGATCCGGAAATCGCCCCAGTCCACCAGGCGATCCGCGAGGCGCTCGATCCGCCGGAACGAATCCTCGAGGCTGATGCTGCTGGTGATCAGCGCCTCGACGGCGTGAATCTTGTTCTGCTCCTCCGCCGAGATGGCCTCCTCGAGCATCGTCTTGAAGAGCAGGCCGAGGAACACCAGCAGCGCCCCGACGATGAGCCACACCTGGGCCGGCCAGGAGACGGTCGTGCCGATGATGGCCGCACACGCCATGATCGTGGCGCCGTAGCTGATGCACTCGTACCGGAACATCGCCATGCGCTCGTCCCGCTCGAGCTTCTCGCGGATGGTCAGGGCGAAGTAGAACAGCAGCCGGCTGAGCCCGAAGTAGGACAGCGCGTACAGGAGCAGGGGGAGCAGCAGCTCGACATGGAGCCCCGGCGCACCGGCGCCCGCGGCGCGCAGCGTCCACGCGTACAGGCCGTAAGCGCCCACGAGGGCCAGCACCTCGCGCCCCAGGTTGGCGACGGCCGCGGGCAGCGTCTTGCGGTGCCACAGCCGGTCCGCGAGCAAGACGGAGACGCCGACCGCGAGCGCGGCCGCGGGCAGGCCCACCAGCAAGCTGCCAGCCAGCGCCACGAGCCCCGTCTGCGTCAGGTAGGAGTACTTGCTGACGCGAAGCTGCAGCCCGCGCAGGGCGACGCCGGCGGCGACCATCCCGAGAACCGCGGTCAGCTGCCCCGTCCAGCGCGTGTCGGCGATGAGCACCGCGATCAAGAGGAGCGGCCCGCCGATGCCGAGCGCGCGGCGGTACAGGAAGACCAACCGCTCAGCCGTCATCCGCTCTGCCCCGCACCGCCGCCGCCAGATCGCGCATCAGCCGCTCCGCTGCGGCCAGCCCGCCCGCACCGATCGCCTCGACGAGCGCGCTCCCGACGACGACCCCGTCCGCCAGCGCGGCCGTCGCGCGCGCCTGCGCCGGCGTGCTGATCCCGAACCCCACGGCCAGGGGCAGATCGCTCGCCGCGCGGACTCGCGCCACGTGGTCGGGCAGATCCGGGGGCACCCGGTCGCGGGCGCCCGTCACGCCCAGCCGTGTGATGAGATACAGGAAGCCGCTCGCCCCGCGCACCGCGAGCCCGAGGCGCTGCGGCGTCGTGGTCGGCGCAATCAGGCGGATGAGCGCGAGGGAGCTCTGCTGCACCACCCGCTCCATCGCCGGGTCGGCCCCCGCCGGGAAATCCGTGAGCAGGAGCCCCGACGCCCCCGCCGCGTGCGCGTCCGCCACGAAGCGCTCGAGCCCGTACGCCAGCACCGGATTCACGTACGTCATGACGACGACCGGGATCGCCAGGGCCGCCTGCGCGATTTGCTCGAGCGCCCGCGGCACGGTCATGCCCTGGTCCAGTGCCGCCTGCGTGGAACGCTGGATCGTGGGGCCGTCGGCGAGGGGGTCCGAGAACGGCACCCCGACCTCAACGAAGTCCGCGCCCCACGCCTCGGCCCGCTTCAGGAGCTCGAGCGAAAGCTGCGGGGTGGGATATCCGGCGGTGACGTAGGGGATGAACGCCGCACGACGTCCCGGGCCGCCCGCCGGGGCCCGGATGGCCCGCCAGCGCGCGGCGATCGGGTGGTCAGACAAAAAAGTCGCTGACGTTGATGCCGTAGCGCGCGGGGTCGGTGACCTTGACGATCGTGCGAGGGAAGTTGCCCTGGGCGTCGCGCTGCGCGAGATCGGCCAGGAACCCGGGGGAGCGGAGCACCCCCTCCGGCGAGGCCACGACGCGCACCACGGGCCGGTTGACCTGGCTCGCGTCCGGGTTCGCGCTGTGCACGATCGCCACCTCGTAGGTGTCGAGAATGACGCACGTGCCCACGGGGTAGACGCCGATCAGATTGATGAAGGCCTTCACCACCACGGGATCGTAGCCGCGCCGCCGGTTCTCCCACATTTCCTTGAGCACGAGGTCGGGCTGGATCGGCACGGTCTGGTACGAGCGGCGGCTGGTGGCCGCGTCGAACCCGTCCGCCACCGCGACGATCTTCGAGTACATCGAGAGGTTGCGCTCCCGCATGCACCTGGGATAGCCCGTGAGGTCGATCTTCATGTGGTGCTCGTAGGCGACGATCATCCCCCGGTAGGGGATCTCCCCGTAGCCGCGCAGCCCGAACAGCGTGAGCACCCCGAGCCACGGGTGGGCCTGCACGATGTGCCACTCCTCGTCGCTCAGCCCGTCCTGCTTGTTCAAGAGCTCGAGCGGGACCCGCGACTTGCCCACGTCGTGGAACAGCGCGGCCATGCCGAGATCGTAGAGCTGCAGCTTGGTGAGGCCGAGCTTGCGGCCGAGCGCGACCGAGAAGATGCACACGTTGACCGAGTGGGTGAACGTGTACTCGTCGTAGTCGCGCAGCGTGGTGAGCCCCACGAGCGACGCCTCGTTGTTGAGCACCTGGTCCACGATCGCCTGCACGGCGCGCTTCACCTTCTTCACGTTCGCCGTGCGGCCCATGCGGATGCTGCTGACCACCTCCTTGGTCACGGCGACCGACCGGGCGTAGGTCCGCTTGGCGGCCTCCTTCTGCCGCTCTTCCTCTTCCATGTCCTCATCGGTCTCGACCGGCGGCTCCACGGTGATGAACGAGCAGCCGGCGTCGGCGAGCTTCTGGCTCAGCTCGACCAGCTTGTTGGGGTTCGCCTCGTGGTCCGCATAGGCGAGCAGCAGCGAAGCGAAGATCTCGAGCTGCCGGCGGTCCGCGCCCTCGTCGATGCGCACCGCGCCGATGCCGCACTGCCGCAGCACGCCCAGGATGTGGGAGAACGACGCGTAGTTGTCGAGGTCGAGGCGCAACCGGGTGGCGTTCACGAAGATGAAGTCGCCATGCAGCCGCAGCTCGAGCTCCTTCTCCACGTTGAGCAGGTGGCGCGTGCCGACCGCCAGGTCGTCGAGCGCCTTCTGGACCTGGGCGTTCTCGAGCGGGTACAGCTTGAGCGAGCGGAACGCCGTATAGAGCACGACGAGGAAGTCGCGCCCGGCGTGCCGCAGGAAGCCGTCCGTGGTCTGGACGGTCTCGGCGATGGAGGGGCGCGCGCCGGTTCCGGTCACGCGCCGATCTCCCGCAGGGCGCGGGTCACGGCGTTGCGCACCAGGGGCTCCTTGTCGTGGGCGCTCTGCTCGAGCAGCGCGCGCGCGGCGGGCGTGTGGATCTTGCCGAGCGCCATGGCCGCGCAGGCCCGCGTCTCCGGGTCCTCCTTCTTGCCGATCAGCCGCTTGGCCGCGAGCAGCCGGCCGAGCGTCGGAATCCCTTTGGGCCCGATGAGCGCCCCGTACGCCTCGAAGAACGCCATTTTCTCCGTGAGGTCCGCGTGCTTCAGCTTCGCGCCCATGACCACCGCCTCGACGCGGCTCGCGGCCCCGCGGTAGCCGCGCGAGCCGAGGAACCGCACCGCCGTGATGCGGACGTCGCGGTCGGCGTCATCGATTGTGCGCTCCAGCAGCCGCAGCGCCATCGGACTCCCGATCGCCGTCAGCGCCTCGACCACGGCGAGCCGCAGGTTGCGATCGGCGTTCGCCACCAGCGGCTCCATCCCCTCCGCGGCGCCCGGGAGCTTCAGCCGCCCCGCGAGCTTCACCATCTCGAGCTGGGCGCCGCCGTCCTCGCTCGCGAGCGCCTTCAGCACCTCCGCGGCGTTCGCCTGGGCGAGCCGGGCCGCCGCGCCGTACACGAGCTCGCGGACCCGCTCGTTGCCGAGCTTCGGGATCCACGACATCAGCGTCGGCAGCGCCTCGGCGCGGAGCTCGTGAAACATGTCGCCGAGCTCCTCATCGCTCGGGTGGACGGTGGCCTCGTCGAGCGATTGCAACAGCTGGGACAGCGGCTCGCGCTGCGACAGCCGCACCGGCAGCTCGTCGAGCGCTTGGCGGTGCTCGGGGATGAGCTCGCGCGCGCGCTGCAGCACGAGGCGCGCCTCGCGCAGGATGTAGGCGACCGAGCGGAAGTCCGCCGCCCCGAGCAGGTACGGGATGAAATTCTCGACGATCTCGATCAGCTCCGCCCGCACCGTGCCGTACGTCTGCAGCTCCAGCAGGTCGAACAGGATCGCCAGCACGTTGCGCCGCAGGTCTTGCGAGTACTCCCGCTCGACGCTCTTCCGGAGGTAGTCGATCTCCCGCTCGTCCAGGAAATAGAGCGTGGCGTCGAAGTCGTCGAGCGAGACCAGCCCCCCGGGTCGGGGCGGCGCCTCCTCCTCCACGAACTCCCGCACCTGCGTCGGCGGCGTCGTCGGGGCGGGCTCACCGGCCTCGATGGGCGCCGCGTTCTCGGTCGCGAGCTCGCGGAAGGTGTAGCTGATGAACTGGAAGTCCTGCGCCCACAAGAGCGTCAGCAGATCATCCGGCGCGTCCGCCTGGAGGTTCTTCGCCTGCTGCAGCACGGCCAGGAACCGGACGATCTCCGCGTCTTCCACGCCCGGCCGGAACGCCAGCGAGCGGACGCCGTCCTTGTAGAGCGTCCAGGCGATGCTCTCGCTGCGGCTGTCCTGGTCGTAGACGACCGAGTCCTCCCAACGGAGCGCGGTCTCCCCCACATCGAACACGAGGTCGTCCGAGACCGGCCAGATCTGGTGAAAGGCGCCGCGAATGTTGTCGACCGCGCGCTGGTACACCGGATTGTTCGGCAGGTAGAGCTGAGTCGCCCGCAGCCCCTTCGACAGGACCAGCCACAGCTCCTCGACTTGCGAGGGCGGTAACGCCAGGTCCGGTACCAGCGCGTCCGTCAGAGCGTGGCTCCCGTAAGTTCCGCGACCATGGCGACGTCCTTGTCGCCCCGGCCGCTCAGGTTGATCAGGACGATGTCCCCCGCGTGCCAGTGCCCATGGCGCCGAGCCAGCGCCCAGGCGATCGCGTGGGCGCTCTCCAGCGCCGGCAGGATGCCCTCCAGCCGGGACAGCCCGGCGAAGGCGTCCAGCGCCTGCTGATCGGTCACCGCCTCATACAATACCCGCCCGGTGTCCTTGAGAAAAGCGTGCTCCGGCCCCACGCCGGGATAGTCCAGGCCCGCGGACACGCTGTGGGCGGGCTGGACCTGGCCATCCTCGTCCTGCAGCAGGTAGCTGAGGCTCCCGTGGAATACGCCCGGCCGCCCCCGCGAGAGCGACGCCGCGTGGCGTCCGCTGCCCAGCCCCTCGCCCGCCGCCTCGACGCCGACGAGCTCGACGTCGCGGTCGTTGAGAAAGGCGGTGAAGATCCCCATCGCGTTGGAGCCGCCCCCTACGCAGGCCACGACCGTGCGCGGCAGGCGCCCGTGACGCTCGACGAGCTGCGCCCGCGCCTCCCGTCCGATCACCGACTGGAAGTCGCGCACGACCCGCGGGAACGGATCGGGGCCCACGACCGACCCGATGATGTAGTGCGTGGTGGTGACGTTCGTGACCCAGTCGCGCAGCGCCTCGTTGGTCGCGTCCTTGAGAGTCTTCGTCCCCGACGTGACGGGAACCACCTTCGCCCCCATCAGCTCCATCCGGTACACGTTCAGCCGCTGGCGGCGCATGTCCGCCTCTCCCATGTACACGACGCACTCGAGTCCGAAGCGGGCGCACACCGTCGCGGTGGCGACGCCGTGCTGGCCCGCCCCGGTCTCCGCGATGATGCGCGGCTTGCCCATGCGCCGCGCCAGCAGCGCCTGGCCCAGGGTGTTGTTGATCTTGTGCGCGCCGGTGTGATTCAGGTCCTCCCGTTTGAGCAGCACGAG
>DASPXO010000290.1:0-7409 GCA_035637235.1 Gemmatimonadales bacterium
TCGACTGGAAGGTGGGTGAGGCGACGACGGCCGCCTGGATGCCGCTGGTCGACATCTTCGAGGAGCCGGACCACATCCGCCTCGTGGCCGAGGTGCCCGGGGTCAGCCCCGAGAACGTGAAGATCTTCGTCGAGGGCAACCTCCTGACGATCAAGGGCACGAAAGAGCAGGTGGCCGAGGAGAAGGCCGAGAAGGTCCACCGCTATGAGCGGACCTACGGCGCGTTCGAGCGGACGTTCACGCTGCCGGCGACGGTCGCCCCGGAGAAGATCAAGGCGACGTATGAGAACGGTGTGCTGACGCTCACGCTGCCGAAGATGGAGGCGGCGAAGCCCCACCTGATCAAGGTGGAGGTCACTCCCCCGCAAAAGGCCCTGAAATAGGGCCTGGGCGGGCGTGAGAATCCCCCCGCGGCGCCAACGCTCCGCGGGGGGATTTTTCATCGCCGATTCATTCTTTCCTCATGCGGCTCTCGCTACATTTCTCGCGGTCACTCAGCGAGGGTGACCGGTGCGGGACAGCCCCTGAGGAGGGGCCGGCGCGAGGAGGCGCGCCGCCGACGTATCGGTTCGGTCCCGAGCCACTGGCCGCACGTCCACCGGCTTCGTCCGGTCGAAGGACAACGAAACCTAGTGGCAGGCAGTCAGCAACGGGCCAACGTCGCCCGGTCGGAACGACCCGGCGGAAGCGAACAGTCGGAATCAAGTGTCCTCAGGCCCCCGGGTCGTGATTGATTCGGGGGCCGCGGTTTTTCATCATTCGCTCTTCCTGGTTCGTTCACGGGCCGCGGTATTACCTTTGAGCGTAGGATGTGTTGCTCTAGCACGGACTCTGGACGTGGAGGTGCGATGAACGCCGGTCTCGTTCTGGCTGCGCTGGTCGCCGCGGCCCCGCTCGCGGCGCAGCAACCGGGCAAACCCGACAGCATGCATCACGGCATGATGATGGCTCCCGGTGCGATGGGCCAGATGATGGACGGCTCGATGATGCAGCACATGGGGCCGGCCATGATGAAGATGATGCTGTACGCGCCGCAGCACCTCCTCGCTCGCAAGGACGCGCTCGGTCTCGGCGCGGACCAGGTGACCCGCCTTACGGCGCTCTCCGACGGCACGAAGACGGCGCACGACGCCGCGATGGCTGAGGCGCAGACGCACATGAAGGCGATAGAAGAGGTGGCGAACGCCGCACCGCCCGATACCGTGGCGCTCAAGACCCACTTTCA
This sequence comes from Gemmatimonadales bacterium, assembly GCA_035637235.1. Lineage (GTDB taxonomy): Bacteria > Gemmatimonadota > Gemmatimonadetes > Gemmatimonadales > GWC2-71-9 > DASUAL01. The sequence goes on from DASPXO010000290.1 coordinate 1,226, forward strand.
GGCGGCGCACGCCGCGATGGGGAAGGCCCACTGGGCGATGCTCGCCTCGGCGGCACAAGCGCGGGCGGTACTGACCGACGCCCAGCGCGCCAAGGTGCGGGCGTGGGCGGACTCGATGCAGGCTTGGACCGAGCAGCACCGGCGGATGATGAAACCGGGCGAAGGCCACTGAACGCTCCTCGACCGATGGCCCTCCGGCTCGCCGCAGCGCTCTTGCTCGCCCTTCAGCTGAACCAGTGGGTGGTTCCTGCCGTGTGCGCCTCCGGGCTGCAGCGGCGGTCGGCGTGCCATGAGGAGCGGAGCGGCGACTCACCGCAGCTCACGGTGGTGTCGACGCCGCACGCCCTGCCGTGCGTGGACAGCGTCCGGTGCGGGACCGGGGCCACGGGCATCCCTGAGACATCGGCTTTCTTCCCGCTTCCCGCCGCGCGCACCGTCGCCGCTCCCCATGCGGCGACGCTCGAGCCCGGCGAGCAACAGCCTCCCCTCCCTCCACCGCCGCAAGCCTAGCCTCTCCCAGTCCCAGTGTCTCCCGGAGCGCCGTGCTGTGCGGCGCCCGGACACGTTGTCGGCTCCTGGCAAGTGTGAGGAGAGGTATGCGATTCCACCAGATTGCGGTGCTGGTCGCCGCCACGAGCGGCGCGGCGGTCCCCGCCGCGCGCGCCCAGGCACCCGCGGCGCCGGATACGTTCCGGCTCGTGGAAGCGCTGCGGGTGGCGGCCGAGGCGAACCCGATGCTCAGCGCCGCCCGCTCCTCGGCCGCGGCGGCCGCGCAGCGGGTGGGCCCCGCCGGGGCGCTCCCCGACCCCCAGCTGCAGCTCGGCCTGATGAACCGCATGGCCGCGGAGTTCGGGTCCACCACGGACCCGATGACCATGAACCAGGTGCAGCTGATGCAGATGCTGCCGTGGCCCGGGAAGCTCTCGAGCGCGCGCTCGGCGGCGCGCCACGCCGCCCGCGCCGCGGGCGCCGATGCGGAGGAGCAGGCGCGGATGCTCACCGCCCAGGTGCGCATGGCCTACTACGACGTCGCCTACGCCGATCGCGCGCTGGACGTGATGCAGCGGACGCAAGGCCTGCTGCGCCAGTTCCTGGACGTCAGCACCACGATGTACGCGGTGGGCAGCGCGGTCCAGCAGGACGTGCTCCGAGCCCAGGTCGAGGTCGCCCGCATGGCGGAGGAGATCACGCGGATGGAGCAAGATCGCGTGGCCGGTGTGGCACGGCTCAACGCGCTGCTCGGCCGTGAGGCCGGGAGCGCGGTGGGCGCGCTCGAGCTTCCCGCGCCCGCGGGCGAGCTGCCGGAGGCGGACTCGTTGATCGCGCGGGCGCGCGACCGGCGTCCCGCCCTCCGCGCGGGAGCCGAGCGCGTCGCTGCCGCCGAGGCCTCCCTCTCGGCCGCGCGGCGGGAGCTGATTCCGGATCTGCAGTTGGGCTTCGCCTACCAGGCCCGCCCGGCGTTCCCGAACATGCTCAGCCTCATGGTGGGGCTCAACCTGCCCATCTTCGCGGGCCCGAAGCAGCTCGCGATGCGCCGCGAGATGGCGGCGATGCGGGACATGTCGCAGGCGGAGCTCGCGAACCTGCGCAACGAGACCGCGGCGCGGATCATCGAAACGCGCGCCCGCGCCGTGCGTGACCGGAACCTCGCCCGCCTCTACCGCACGAGCATCCTGCCCCAGGCCCGCGCCGCCGTGCAGGCGTCGCTCGCGAGCTACCGCGTGGGGCGGGTGAGCTTCATGCAGTTGCTCGACAACCAGATGACCGTGAACCGCTACGAGACCGAGGCCCATCGCTTGCTCGCCGACTATCACCAGGCCGTCGGCGAGCTTGCTGCGTTGACCGGAGCCGACCTATGACCGCGATGCGCGGATTGTTTCGGTCCGCCGGTCCCGCTGTCCGCCTGACCGTCGTCTTCGCGCTCTCCGCGCTCGCCGGCTGCCGCTCGCAGTCCGGATCCGAGGCGAAGGCCGGTATGTCGCGGGCGGCTCCCGCGGCCGACGATACTGCTCCAGCGCGCCAGGCAGTACGCCTCACGGCCGCCCAGGCGCAGGCCATCGGCGTCACTTACACGGTGGTCCAGCGCGGCCCGCTCGAGCGCACGGTGCGCACGGTGGGCCAAATCATGCCCGCCGAGTCGCGGCTGGCCGACGTGACCACGAAGATCGACGGCTTCGTGGACCGGCTGTTCGTGGACGCGACCGGCATGTCGGTCCGTCGTGGCGAGCCGCTACTCGCGCTGTACAGCCCCATGCTGGTCGCCGCGCAGGAGGAGCTGCTCACCGCCCGGCGGCTGGCGGCCTCGCTCGACTCCGGCGACGGCGACGCCCGGCGCAACGCCCAGGCGCTCGTCGAGGCTGCGCGCCGCCGCCTTGCCTACTGGGACATCTCCGCCGACCAGATCGAGCGCCTGGAGCGCGCCGGCGAGGTCACGAAGACGCTCACCCTCGCGGCGCCGTTCGACGGCGTGGTGCTCGAGAAGATGGTGGTGGCGGGCCAGGGGGTGCAGCCCGGAATGAAGCTCTACCGGCTGGCCGATCTCTCCACGGTGTGGATCGAAGGCGAAGCGTTCGAGCAGGACCTCGCCTACGCGCGGGTCGGGACGCCCGTGCGCGTGGAGCTGGTGGCCTATCCCGGCCGGCCGTTCACCGGGCGGGTGAGCTTCGTCTCCCCCGTGGTGGACGAGCAGACCCGCACCGCGCGGGTGCGGGTGAGTCTCCCGAACCCCGCGGGCCTGCTCAAGCCGGGGATGCACGGCACGCTCTACTTCGCGGCCGGGCTCGGCGCCGACGTGCTCAGCGTGCCCGCGGAGGCCGTCGTCATGACGGGCGAGCGCAACCTCGTGTTCGTCGTCGGCACCGGGGGGCGGCTCGAGCCCCGAGAAGTGACGCTCGGGGCGCCCGCCGATCAGCGGGTTCAGGTGCTCACGGGCCTCGACCAAGGGGAGCGGATCGTCGCGTCGGCGAACTTCCTCGTGGATGCCGAATCGCGGCTCGCCACCGGCGCCGGGATGGCGGGAATGCCGGGAATGAACATGGACCTGGAGAAAAAGAAGCCATGATCGCCCAGGTCATCGCGTGGTCGCTCCGGAATCGGTTCCTCGTCGGCCTGGGAACTCTGACGCTCGTGCTCGCCGGGGTCTGGGCCGTCGCCGCGACCCCGATCGACGCCCTGCCGGACCTTTCCGACGTGCAGGTCGTGATCCAGACCGAGTTCTCGGAGCAGGCGCCGCAGATCGTGGAAGACCAGGTCACGTACCCGATCGCTTCCGAGATGCTCAAGGTGCCGGGCGCGCGGGCCGTGCGCGGGTTCTCGTTCTTCGGCACCTCGCTCGTGTACGTGCTGTTCGAGGACGGCACGGACCTCTACTGGGCGCGTTCCCGCGTGCTCGAGTACCTGAACGGGCTGCGGCAGCGTCTTCCCGGCGGCGTCGAGCCGACCTTGGGCCCCGATGCGACCGGGGTCGGCTGGGTGTTCGAGTACGTCCTGGAAAGCGATTCGCTCGACCTGGCGCAGCTCCGCACGCTCCAGGACTGGTACATCCGCTATCAGCTCACCGCGATTCCGGGTGTATCCGAGGTCGCGAGCCTGGGCGGCTTCGTGAAGCAGTATCAGGTCGAAGTGCAGCCGGAGAAGCTGCGCGCCTTCCGCATTCCGGTGATGCGCGTCGTCGCGGCCATCGGCAGCCATAACGCCGACGTGGGCGCGCGGGTGATCGAGATGAGCGGCCGCGAGTACATGATCCGCGGGCTCGGCTATCTGCGGAGCGTCGGGGACATCGGGAGCGTGGCGGTCGGAGCGACGATGAGCGGGACGCCGATCCACGTGTCCGACGTGGCCGACGTGCAGGTCGGGCCCGCGCCGCGGCGCGGAGCGGCCGACCTGAACGGCCGCGGCGAGGTCGTGGCCGGGATCGTCGTCATGCGCTTCGGCGGCGACGCCCTGAAGACCATCGAGGCCATCAAGGCCCGTATCGCCGAGGTCCAGCGGACCCTTCCGGGGGGCGTCCGGCTGGTGCCCGTGTACGACCGCTCGGACTTGATCCATCGCGCGATCAAGAACCTCAACCGCACGCTGGTGGAGGAATCGCTGATCGTCGCCGCGATCTCGGTCATCTTCCTGTTGCACCTCCGCTCGGCGCTGGTCGCCATCGTGACGCTGCCCCTCGGCATCCTCATCTCGTTCGTCGTGATGCGGTGGCTCGGCGTGAGCGCCAACATCATGAGTCTCGGCGGGATCGCGATCGCGATCGGCGCGATGGTGGACGCCGCGATCGTGATGATCGAGAACATGCATAAGCACCTGGAGCGTGAGGCTGCCGGCCGGTCCCGCTGGGAGGTGGCGCGCGAGAGCGCCGTGCAGGTGGGGCCGCCGCTGTTCTTCTCGCTCCTCATCATCACGGTCTCGTTCCTGCCCGTGTTCTCCCTCGAGCAGCAGGAAGGACGGCTGTTCAAGCCGCTCGCCTTCACCAAGACCTTCGCGATGGCCGGCGCCGCCCTGCTCTCCATCACGCTGGTCCCCGTGCTGATGGGGTATCTGGTGCGAGGCCGGATCCGCCCCCAGGAGGCGAATCCCCTGAATCGTTGGCTCATGCGGGCGTACCGCCCCGTGATCGCCGGGGTGCTGCGCCGTCCGCGGCTCGTGGTGGCAGGGGCGGCTGTCGCGCTCGCGGTCACCGTGCTGCCCTGGAGCCGCCTTGGCAGCGAGTTCATGCCGCCCCTGGACGAGGGGTCGCTCCTGTTCATGCCCACCACGGTGCCGGGCGTCTCGATCGCGCAGGCGCGCCAGATCATGCGCTATCAGGACAGCGTGCTCGCGACGTTCCCGGAGGTGGCCTCGGTGTTCGGCAAGGCCGGCCGCGCCAGCACCGCCACGGACCCGGCGCCGCTCGACATGTACGAGACGACGGTCGTGCTGCAGCCGCACGACCGCTGGCGTCCCGGGATGACCACCGAGCGCCTCGTGGGCGAGATGGACCGGGCCGTCCGGCTTCCCGGCGTCACCAACGCCTGGACGATGCCCATCAAGAACCGGATCGACATGCTCGCGACCGGCGTCCGCACGCCCGTCGGCGTGAAGATCTACGGGCCGGACCTGGACACCCTCCAGCAGCTGGGCGAGCGGGTGGAGCGGATTCTCCAGGGCGTCCCGGGCACGCGCAATGTCTTCGCCGAGCGGAACGTCTCAGGCTACTACGTGGACGTGAAGATCGATCGCGCGCAGGCCGCCCGGTACGGTCTCAATGCGGGGGACCTGCACGACGTGATCATGGCGACCGCGGGCGGCATGACGGCCGCGATCATGGTGGAGGGGCGAGAGCGCTACGAGGTGAACGTCCGCTATCCCCGCGAGCTGCGCGACGACGTGCAAAAGCTCCGCGAGATCGCGGTGCCCACGATGTCGGGGGGAGGGCTCCAGATCCCGCTCGGTCAGATCGCAGCGGTGAACGTGGTGCAGGGGCCGATGGCGGTGAAGACCGACGATGCGTTCCCGGTGACGACCGTCTCGGTGGACATCGAGGGGCGCGATCTGGGCGGGTACGTGCGGGACGCGCAGCGCGTGGTCGCGACGGGGCTCGTCCTCCCGCGCGGCTACACGGTGGCGTGGAGCGGTCAGTTCGAGTTCATGGAGCGCGTGCGCCAGCGGTTGAAGCTCGTCGTCCCGGTGACCCTGGGGATCATTTTTCTGTTGCTGTACCTCAACTTTCGCAGCGTCGCCGAGACCCTCATGGTGATGCTCGCCCTGCCGTTCGCGCTCGTCGGGGGCGTGTGGTCCCTCTGGGCGCTGGGCTACAACACGAGCGTGGCCGTCTGGGTCGGGTTCATCGCGCTCGCGGGCGTCGCGACGGAGACCGGGGTCGTGATGCTCATCTACCTGGACGAGGCGCACCGGCGACGTCGCGAGACGGGGGTCCTGCGTGGGGCGGACGACGTGGCGGCGGGCGTCGCCGAAGGCGCCGTCCAGCGGCTCCGTCCCGTGATGATGACGGTCACGGCCGTCATCGCGGGACTGGCGCCGATTCTCTGGGGCGCCGGCACGGGGTCCGACGTGATGAAGCGGATTGCGGCGCCCATGGTCGGCGGCATGGTGACGGCGACGGTGCTGACGCTGGTGGTGATTCCCGCGGTGTACTTCCTGTGGCGGACGTGGGAGCTCGGCGGGGGCGGTTCACTCACGGCCACGG
>DASPXO010000291.1:0-8631 GCA_035637235.1 Gemmatimonadales bacterium
CGTCGAGCCGAAAGAAGGTCTTCCAGCCTTTCCGCGCGCCCCGCTCCACCCAGCCGAACGTCACCGGCGGGTTGAAATCGACGACCTCGAACTCGGTGACACGCGCGCCGAAGCGCACCTTGATGCGGGTGCCCTTCTTGACCGGCGCCTCGCAGTCGACGCCGTCGCAGCCCGGCAGCCACAGCGCGATGCGGTCGGGCTCGGTGAGCACCGCGAACACCTCCTCGATCGGAGCCTTGATGGAATCGATGAGGGTGTGGCTGATGGGCCGCATTGAGAATAATCCTGCAGGAGCCCGCAGCACTTCAAGACCGCCGCCGGCGTGACTCGGCGGCCGCGCCCCAGCGGGCGAGAAACGCGGTCACAAACGCGTGCGCCTGCGCCGGCTCGATCGCGAGCGGCGCGAGCGCCAAGGCCACCGTCACGGCGAGATGATAGCCTTCGGACCGGGTCGCGGCCGCGCGCCGATACGCGGGGTGGGCGTCGTTCACCCACACCGTCGACTCCACCAGCCGGCCGAGCGCGGGGTCGTCGGGACGGCTCTCGAACTGGATGGCAAGCGCGTAGCGCGCGGGTCGGCGCGGCCCGCGGGCCCGAGGTGGTTCGAGGTGGCCCTCCGCAGCCGGGGGGGCCGGGGAGCCCTGGGAGGCCGGCGCTGGCGGCTCGGCCGACTCCGCCCGCTCGGCGGGCTCAGGGAGCGCGGGCTCACCCGGGGTCGGGACCGCGGCAGGAGATTCGCTCGCCGGCGACGCGACAACCCCGGGCGCCGACGCAGCGGCGCCGCGGCCGTTTCCGCCGCCACCGAGCGGCAGGCGGCGCTGCCCGCCCGGCCGCCGCTCCACGAGCGACGCCAGCAGCGGGAAGTCGTCCGCGAGGTCCACGAGCAGCGTCTCGAGATCGCGCTCCAGCGGCCGCGTCTTGCGGCGGCGCGTATCGTCGCCGCCGGTCCCGGCGTCGCCCCACGCGGCGAGCTGCGACACCACCGCCTCCTGGATCGCCTTGCGATACGCGAGATACAGCATGCCCCGCTGACCGGTCCGGATGAAGTCCGCCTTGTTGAGGGTCAGGCACTCGGCGAGCCCCGGCGCTTCGATCAGCCCGGCGACGCGGTCGGCGCCCGCAGGCGTGAGCCCGAGCCAGTCCCAGCCGCGCTTGATCACCTTGCCGAGCGTGCTCACCGCCACGCCGCGCTGCTCCTCGGGCAGCGGCGCCGCGCCGCGGCAGAGGAACCCCACCGCCGCCGGGCGGCGCTTGCGCGCCAGCCGGACCGCGATCGGCGCGTGGTCCGGTACCGCGGCGCGGGCCAGCTCGCCGCCGTTCACGGCGAACCGGACCCCGTGCCGGTAGTGCGGTACGAGGGCCGCGTCGAACGCCGGGTCGAAGAGCGGGGCGAAGTTCCGGCGTAGGGTTGTCTCGAGGAAGCCGGCGTCGAGCAGGGCCGAGAGCGGTTCGGTCAGGCGGAGCCGGACTGCCGTCCCGTGGGCCGGGACGAGACCGGGCGCGGGCACCCACTCCCACGGCGCGCGGCGGCGCGATGCCAGCCGCCACACGGTCGCCACGTGCGTCTTGCCGCGGCGCGTTTCCGTGAGCACGTCCTCGGAGGCGAGCAAGCCGAGCTTGATGCCGACGCCCGCGAAGCCGATGCCGGAGCCCCGGGTCTTGGCGCTCGCCGCGAGGTCGTGATAGCGGCGCAGCTCGTCGCGACTCATCCCTGAGCCGTCGTCCACGACGGTCACGGTGGAGCCGGCCAGGTCGGCGGCAAGGGACACGCGGGTCGCCCCCGAGTCGAGCGCGTTGGCCACGATCTCGGTGAGGATCGTTTCCTCGAGCGACCCCGGATAGGCGTCCCGCAGGTCTTCGAGGAGATGCAGCAGGTCGACGCGGGTCTCACCCATGGGCGGCGGAATGTTACGCCGCCCGGCCCCGGCCGGCCAGCCTCCAGGGCCTCAGCAGCCGTGTCCGCGCAGCGCGACTGCCGCGACGAACTCCCGCGCAGCCTGGGCCAGATCCGTGGAATCGGCCTTGCGTCCGCTGCGCTCGAGCGCGCGCCCCAACGCCATCCACAGGTCTCCCCGCTCGGGCTCGAGCTCCAACGCGCGGGCCAGCGGCCCGATCGCGTGGTCGTGCCAGCCGTGCGTCATGTAGAGCTCGGCCAGCGCCCTCATCGACTCCACGTCCGCCTCGTTTTCCTGAACGGCCATCTCGAGCTGCTCCACTCGACGGTCCAGCGCTTCCAGATCGGCGACGGAGAGCGAGCTGACCCCCTCGCTCCCCGGCTCTGCGACGCGGAGAGCGGCGGACGCGCGCGTCCCGGGCTCCGGCCGTTCGGGAACCAGAACCTCACGACACGCGACGGCCGTGATCGTGGCATGGACACCGACCAGCAGCACTGCGGGCAGATAGCGCATACGGTCCTCCGGGTCCGGAGTCGGTCGCGAGCCTCACCACCCACCGGCCCGCTCCGCGCAGCGGAGAACGCAGGCGCGATGCCACGGGACGAGCCCCCGGAACGGAACGATCAAGTCGAGGTAGTGGCAGCGGCAGCGGCGGAATCGGCACGGTTCCCGAGGATGCTCGTGTCCTGGGAGACACGAGCGGAGGGGGTGGGACGTGTCCGGAGGGACACGCCTCACCACCCTCCCTCTACGCTTCAGCGTTGCTTCACGGCATTCACCGCCGCGAGGGCGTCCACGTACCCCGTCCCGACCTCCCACAGCGCGAACCCCGGCAGCGGCCGCGCCGTTTGCGTCAGCACTTGCAGCACCCGGTCCGGGCTGAGCCGCCCGCCCGCCGCTTCTTGCATCAGCGCCACGACGCCGACCACGTGCGGCGTGGCCATCGAGGTGCCGGACGCGCAGGTGTAATACGGCTCGTTCGCCGCGCTGATCGCGCAGCTGCTGGTCAGGTCGAAGTCGTGGTTCGCGTCCGACCCGTTGAGGACGGTCCCGGTGGAGGCGCGGTCCGACACGATGTGCACGCCGGGGGCGGTGACATCGGGGTGATACAGCGGGTCGCCCGGAATGCCCCGTGAGGAAAAGTCGGCGAGCAGCGCCGCCCGGTTCTGGCCGGTCTGGTCCGCGCAGTGGACCGCGGAATTCGTGGGATCCGGGCTCACCAGCTTGCAGCCCGCGGCGACGCCGATCACCCACGGTGCCACGCTGTAGGGGTTCAGGGTGTTCTGATCGGGCCCATCGTTCCCCGCGGCGAACACGACCGTGATGCCGTGGTCGTGCACCGTCTTCGAGGCCTTGTTGATTGGGTCATCGGGATCGAACGGACCGCTCGTGCCCCAGGAGTTGTTCACCACCTTGATGTTGTAGGCCTGCTGGTGGTCGAGGATGTAGTCGAAGCCGGCAAGCGCCCAGAAGATGAACAGGATGTCCCCGGTGCCGAGGCCGACGAGCTTCGCGCCCGGGGCGACGCCGGTGTAGTAGCCACCCGAGGCGGCGCCCAAGCCGGCGGCAATCCCCGCGACGTGAGTGCCGTGGCCGACCGACGTCTCGCTGTTCGGAAGGTTCTCGACAAACAGCTCCGCCCCCTGCTTGATCGTCTTGTTGATCGAGCCCGAAAACGTGACCACGTCGCGCAGGTTGAACAGGATCTTCACGTTCTGGACCGTCTTGTCGGGATAGTGCAGGTCCGGGTTGTACAGCCCGTCGATCCCGCTGTCGAGAATGGCTATCCCGACGCCCTTCCCCGTGATGCCCATCGCCTGCACCGCGTCGGCACGGATCGTCGGGACGCTCTCGTGCAGCAGCGTAAGGTAGGTGAGTTGCTTGTTGAGGGAGACCGACCGGATTCCAGGGAGCGACGCCATCGCGGCGACCTGGCCCGGCGTGGCCAGGGCTGCGACGAGCGCGAGGTGCTTGAACTGGACCACTCCCGCCCCGAGGCTCAGGATGGCGTTCGTGACGGCGTCGCGGGTGGTCGCCGTCTCGTCGTAGTTGACGATCACTTCGAGCTGGTCCGTCGGGGCCGCCGTCGCCAGCGCGGTCGACAGCGCTGGGTCGACGAGCCCGGCCTGCGGCTTGAGGGCTCGCGTCCGCTCGGGCGACGCGACTTCGCGCGGGGTCTCGCATGCTCCCGCCGCGACCAGCAGCGATGCGAGGAGAAGGCACCGTCTCATGGGGGGGTCCTCCTGTTGTGGGCAAACGATCTGCGGGAAAGGTGGCTGTTCTCGCGAGTCGCAATACCGGTGCCTGGGGACTTTCCGCTACGAACGCCCGACGTGCGGTGCGTCGCCGCAACGGAGGCTCCTTGTTGAGGGAGGCTGTTTGTTAGGCGAAGGGGCATCAGCGCTTCCGTCTGTCGCAGTGGCGACACGCAACTTGCTTGACGAGCGATAGTTAGCCCTGTAGCTTCGGCGCCACATCGCGCCAATGGCGCGCAAAGAAAAGGGAAAGGAGGAAACGTCATGGCGACGAGCGTGAAGGAGTTCCTGGAGACCTACCCCTTGTACCAGACTTTTCGCCCCGGCGCCGCACTCGCGTGGTGGAACGGCGACTGGCCCGATGTCGTGAACCTGCCGTGCCGCACCTGCGGCGAGGGCTCGCATCGGATCTGGCCGACCAAGCTGGTGGGGTTCACGCTCGAGTGGGGCGTGTTCATGATCAGCGGCACATGTGAGCGCTGCGGCAACGACCGCGTGATGTTCTGGGTCGAGGTCAACCAGCGAGACGGGTGGATGCGGAAGGCCGGGCAGCTGCCGGCGACGGCGGTGGACGGGTCGGAAGCGAGGGTGTCTTAGAGACAGCTGGTTGCGGGATTGAAGTAGCCCTACCGCTTGAGCCTCCGCGTACCGTATCATCCTCTCCGGCCCGCTACGCGGACGACTCATGACCGACAAAAGCATGGAGAAGCTGCGCTCTCTCCTCAAGACCTACGAGGAGCGCACGGCGAAGGCGGGCGTGGACGCGGGGGCGGGGCCGGGGCCGGAGGCGGGGCCGGGGCCGGGGCCGGAGGTCAAGACGATCCACGATGAGGGCGAGCGACGCAGACGCGCGTGCGGGGAGCGCCTCCAGAAGGTCGTGCGACCCGTGCTTCAGGCCTTCATGGACGAGCTGAAGAACGCGGGCCACGAGGCTTCGATACAGGATCACACGGACAGTACGGATGCCTATCCGAGTGTGGCGCTCGCCCTGACGCCCCGCGCCCCCGGCGGGACCGCGCTCGCCTCGGTGCTCACCTTTAGGTACGATCCGCGGCGCGGCATCGCGGTTTCCCGGGACATCAAGCCGTCCGCTATGAAGGCCCGCCTGGTGACCGCCAGCACGGACCGCATCGGGACGATGAAGGTGGACGCTGTGTCCGCGGAGTGGGTCGGGACCAAGACGTTGAGCTTCATCGAGGCGGTGCTCAAGGTCAACTGACTGCACCGATGCCGGCCCGCCCGTACATCCTGAACGAGCTCACCTGGAAGACCGTCCAGGCGACCCGCTACGAGGTCGCGGTCCTCCCCTGGGGCGCGACGGAGGCCCACAACCTCCACCTGCCCTATGCGACCGACAACATCGAGACCGAGCGGATCGCGGCCGAGGCGGCACAGCGCGCGTGGGAGCGCGGCGCGCGGGTGGTCGTCCTGCCGGTCGTACCGTTCGGCGTGAACACCGGCCAGCTCGACATCCCCCTCTGCCTCAACCTGAACCCGAGCACGCAGGCGCTGGTGCTGCGCGACCTCGCGACGGCCCTGGCGGGTCAGGGAGTGCGGAAGCTCGTGATCCTGAACGGGCACGGCGGAAACGACTTCCGCCAGATGATCCGCGAGCTCCAGCCCGTGGTGGCGTTGTTTCTGTGCGCCGTGAACTGGTACCAGGTGGTGGATGCGAAGCGGCATTTCGCCGAGCCGGGGGATCACGCGGGCGAGCTCGAGACGAGCGTGATGCTGCACTGTGCGCCGGAGCTGCTGCCGCCGCTGTCGGAAGCCGGCCCCGGAGCGGCGCGCCGGTTCAAGATCGCGGGGCTCAAAGAGGGCTGGGCGTGGGCGCCCCGCCAGTGGCGCCGGGTGACCGACGACACGGGGGTCGGGAACCCCGGGGCGGCGACGGCGGAGAAGGGCAAGCACTACGTCGACGCCGTGGCCGGGAAGATCGGGGCGTTTCTGGTCGAGCTGGCGGAGACGGAGCCCGGCGACATGTATGAGCGGACGCCGCTCACCCCTGGCCCTTGACCTTCAGCTCCGCGGAGTGCTCCTCGATGAACTGCCTGATGTCGTCCGCCATGGCGAGGAGCTTCACCCACTGCTCCTGGTAGAGGGTCACGGGGAACCGCCCGAGCCCGTAGACGGAGACACCGCCCTTCTCACTGACTTTCAAGTAGGTCGCCTTCCCGGCCTTGGCCCGCAACTCGGCGTTCTCTTTGCGCAGTTTTTCGAGCTCGCCCTGCAAGTCGTCGGACATCCTGCCCCCTTGGCTGGTCGCTAGACGCGATTTTGTCTCGAAACGTGCCTGCTGGCAAGTCGTGCGTCTAGAAAGCGCCCATAGAGCCCGAAGGGAGCGAGTACTTGCACGATAGCGCGCGAGGTGTGATATCTCCCCCCGACTCAATGTCGGCCGTCACGCGCTACATCATCCAGGTGGACCGCCCCGGCGAGCAGATCGACATGGCGGGGCTTCGCGCGTTGCTGGACGGGGCTGGGGTCGAGCTGGACCCGAGCTACGGGCCCATCCCCGTCAATCCCGAGCTGGGTCGCTACGTCGTCCGCGGGAAGGCGTCGCCCGACGCGCGCGAGCGGGCCGAGCAGATTCCCGGCGTGCGCTTCTTCGCCGACGCACGCCAGGAGCCGGCCTCCTGACGGCGGGCTACACCCTCGTGGGAACTCGTTTCGCCCTCACCCGCTTCTTCACCGGTGGTCTCACACCCAACCCCTTCAGCGCCGCCGCGGCATCGATCACCCCGTAGCCCAACTCGTAGTCCCAGCCGACATGCTCGAGGTCCCGGGCGGTCCGCTGCAGCAGGCCCTTGAGCTGCGCCGGGCTGAGCCGGTCGGTGGCGAAGCGTTCGCGCAGCGCCGCGGCGACGCCGGCGGCGACCGGGGTTGCCGCCGAGGTGCCGCCGTCGATCGGATAGACGTCCGATCCCACGAAATGGCTGAACCCCGCAAGGTCGGGCTTGCGCGAGTAGAGGGCGCCGGGTCCCTGCGACGAGTAGCCCAGACGCCGGTCCGTCACGGTGACGGCCGCTACCGTGACGACATCGGGATGAGAGTTTGCTCCGTGGATGCTGGCCCCGGGGCCGGTATCGCCGGCGCCGCACCTGGGGTCGGCGCAGTCGGCCCCGCAGTTCCCTGCCGCGAAGAACACATCCGCGCCGGCCGTGACGAGCGCGGCGGTGATCTGGTTGAACGGGTGCTCGGGATTGGCGCTGTAGTTCTCGGGCGAGCCGATCGGCGCGTCGCTCGCGCGGCTGAACAGCCCCCAGCTGTTGTTGACCACCCACCGGCCCGGGGCGGCCCTCACCCGGTCCACCAAGTCCGCGAACGCGGCAATGGCGTCGGAGAGGAACGCCGCCCAGCTCCCCGCGTCGGAGCGCAGGAGCGCATAGTCCAGGATCTCCGCGTCGGGAGCCGCGATGCGGGCGTCGTAGGCCACCATGGTGCCGTGGTCCGGCGGGCTCGAGCCCGGCACGTAGTCCGGGGCAGGCGCCCAGCCGCCCGAGACCGGGATCCGCCGCCCGTCGATCCCCGTGTCGACGACGGCGATGTGAACGTTCCGCCCGGTGAGTCCGGCCCGGCGGAGCGCCGGGACGCCGAGGCGCCGCGCGACGTCCTCCGTGTCGCCGAACCCCTCATCGCCGCAGTACGGAGGACGGGAGCGGGCTGGGGCCGTAGGAGCAGGCGGGGGAAGCGGGAACGGCGACACGACGGGGTCGGCGAACACACCGATGACCCTCGCAGGGCGGTCTCGTCGCAACCGCTCGACCGCGTCTTGGTCGTCGAACGCGACGCGCAGCACGTAGGCGTGGTCCGCGCGGACGGCGCCGTAGGTGAAGCGGTTCGCAGCGGTCCCGGGGGGGATGCGGCTCACCCATACTGGGTGGTAGGCCTCGTCGAAGCTCACGCCCGCGACGTGGACCGCTTCCTCGAGCGACGCCCCCGCCGGCGCGAACGAGCGCCGGCGCCAGCCATCTTGCAGCGCTTCCTGACCCCGAATCAACACGATGCCGCGTTGCAGTTGCATGCCTGTCCTCTCTCATCCCTCCTTGGGATCGACCAGTGCTACGATGAGCGTGTACAGGATGAGGAGGAGCGACCCATACACCTGCTGGCCGGGCACGTGCTGAAATGGCCCGCCCAGAGCGAAAACCCAGACCGCGAACGCGCCCGTCGAGATGATCGTCTGCGTGACGGGACGCGGCCGCGCGGGTACCGACGCCTGCTTCAGCGTCCACCATGCCGTGAGGATCAGCCCCACGCCGAAGGCGACCCATAGGACCGTTTGTTGGGGGATGTCGCGCGCGCCCGAGACGAGCCCGGTGACGGCAACCCACGCGCCCACGATGTCCGCGGGGATGTACTTCACCACTTTGTCGAAGTAGCTGTCGGCCTCGACCGGCTGGGCGCCTGTGGTGGCCTGCGTCGGGGGCCGAACCGCGCGAACTCGACGGCTCATTGGCCCTCCTGGCTCGAAGCGCGCC
>DASPXO010000292.1:0-5973 GCA_035637235.1 Gemmatimonadales bacterium
CGCCGCCGATCCCGACGGCGGCCGACAGCGCCGCGCTGGTGCTCGGGCTGGCGAGGCAGCTGCGCGTCCAGGGAAATCGGGAGTTCGCGCAGGATCTCCTGCGCTTGGTCATGGCCCGGTTCCCCGGAACTCCGGCGGCCGATTCCGCGGGCGGAGAGCTCGCCGCCCTCACACGGCGGGGAGCAGAAGCCGGGGGCATACGCACGCTCGCCGCGTGGGGGGCCCTGTACGGTGGGTGGCTCGGAGTAGCCATCCCCGCCGCCCTTGGCGCCGAGGAAACCGGCCCCTACGGTGCCGGCATCCTCATCGGCGTTCCTTCCGGGTTTTTCGCCGGCCGCGGGCTTGCGCGCAGCGCACATCTGAGCGCCGGGCAGGCGAGGGCCATTACCTGGGGCAGCCTCTGGGGCTCGTTCCAGGGAATCGGGTGGCGGGCCGTCCTGGAAATCGGGGATCGCCAGTATACGTTCTGCGATCCGGGGTTCGGGTGTTACACGTACGCCGACGAATCCGACCGGGCACCGTTCACGGCGTCCATCCTCGGGGGCATCGCGGGGATCGGGACGGCGGCGCTGCTCGCTCGATCCCGAGAGATGTCGAGCGGCTCGATCGCCGCGGTGCAATGGGGAGCGCTCTGGGGAGGCTGGTTTGGCGGCGCCAGCAGCGTGCTCTTCGACGTTCAAGGCGAGCATGCCGGCCTCGCGATGACGCTGGTGGGCGGCAACCTCGGGCTCGTGGCCGCCGCCGTCCTCGCCCCCCATTCGAACCTGACCGCTGGGCGCCCGTGGTTGATCAGCGCGGCGGGCCTCGCCGGCATGGCGGCCGGGTTCGGCATCGATCTCCTGGCCGAGGTGGACGACGATCAGACGGCGATCTTGCTCCCCATGGCGGGAAGCGCGGTCGGGTTGGTCGTGGGCTCCCGGTGGACCCGGCCCAAGGGGGTCGGGGACGCCCGGCTCGACCACACACCGGGCGCCCTCTTCCAGATCCGTGGCGGCCGCCTCGGCTACGGCGAGCCAACCGCCGTTCCCGCCGCTGTTCGGACGCTGGCTCGGAACGGGCGGGTCCGGTGGGAGACGGTCCTCAGGATTCCCCTGGTCTCGGTCGCCTTGCCGTAGTCAGGGTCGCCCGCCGCATTCAGGAGCCCTTCCGCAGCTTGATCGAGCCGTTCACGGTCGTCAGCGAGAGTTCGCGCCCGCCGCTGCCGATGGTGCCGTGGACGCGGCGCGGCCCCAGCCGGCCCGTCACGGTGAGTGGGAAGTCGCTCACGATGTCGCCGTTCACGGTCGACGCGCTTACCTCGGTGGACAGACCCGCCGGCAGGTCGAGCGTGATCCCGCCGTTCACCGTGCGGAACTCGAGTCCGTCGGTCCAGTTGGCGCGACCCATCGAAGCCGCGATCGAGCCGTTGACCGTGGTCGCTTCCGCGAAACCGGACGTGGAGATCCGGATGCTGCCGTTCACGGTCACGGCGTCCACGTCGCTCGCGAGATTCGCTGCCTCCATCTCGCCGTTCACGGTCTTCCCGATGAACTTCACTCCCGCCGGCACGCGCACCGTGAAGTACACCCCGACGTCGTTGTCGCGCGTATTCATGTGCCCGCCTTCGCCCGGCTCGCAGCTGTTCTCGCGCCGGCCGTCGCTCGGGTACACGGCGCAGATCGTGACGCCGTCGGCGTGCTCCACCACCTCGATCTTCACGTCGTCGGGGTCCGAGCGCTTCGCCCGCTTCACGGCGGTGACCTCGGTCTCGCCGCTCCCCGCCACCGCGCTCACGTCGCCGTTCACGCCCTTGATCTCGATCGACTTGCCGGCCGCGATCCGGCCGTGCCAGCGAAATTCCTGCTGGGCGGCGGCGGGAGTAGCCGTCGCTGCGAGGAGAAGGGTGGTCGCGATCAGGTCGAGGCGCATGGGACCCTCCTGGGCTCAGTACGGGTTGTCGTGCTTGGGTTTGCGCTCCGGCTGCGCGGGCTCCGTCAGCTGGCCGGGGCGGCGCAGCCGGATGTTGCCGTCGAACGTCTCCAGCTCGAGGCGGGCGCTGCCCCCGCCGATCGTGAAACTGAAGCGGTGCTTGCCGGCGCGGGTCAGGTTCACGGGGAAGCTCGCGTCGAACTCGCCATCGAACGTCGCGACCGAGACCACGACGCTCGCGTTCGGGGGAACCGACACGGTGACGTCGCCGTCGTGCGTGGAGAGCCGGTAGCGGCCGCCGTCCCTGATCGTCCCGTCGTAGGTGATGTCGCCGTCCACCGTGTTCACGTCCACGCTCGACGCCTCGATGTGGAGCAGCCGGAGGTCGCCATCCACCGATTCGGCCGAGATCTCGCCGACCGCGTCGCTCACGGTGACGTCGCCTTCCACGGTCGTGATCTCTATACGGCCGTGTGTCTTGGACAGTGTCACCGAGCCCTCGACGGACTTGAGGGAGATGTTGCCGTTGCCCCCCGTCACCGTGACGTCGCCTTGGACCGACTCCGCGGTCACGGCGTCTCCCGCGCCCTCGACGGTGATGTCGGTGTACACCCCGCTCAGGGTCAACGCCATCCACGTCGGGGCCGTGATCTGGAGCTCCACGATCGAGGACGGGCCCCGGCGGCCGCTCGTCCGCACGCTCACGGCTGTCGCGGACGCCGAGACGTCCACGCGGTCGCGGGTCGAATGGCTGGCGCGCACCCGGACGCTGTTCTGACTCCAGGTCCGCACCGCGATCTCGCCGCCGAAGTTGTTGACGTCGAGCCGGGCGCCGGCCTGGACGGCGACCGTCGTGTCGCTCTCACCCTGGTAAGCCAGCGTGAGGGCCGCCAGCGTCGCGAGTGTCGTGAACATTCCGCTCTATCCTCTCTAGCTCCGGGCGGCGAGGGCGTTCACCTGCCGCAGCAGCTCCAGTTTGCGCCGCATTTGCTCGGCGAGGTGCAGGTTCAGGTACGCATTGGCCGGATCCGCTGCGAGCGCGCGCTGCGCGTCGTGGATCGCCCGGTCGATGATCGCCAGGTTCTTCTCGATCACGCGCACCGTCGCCGTGTCGAGCCGGCCGCGCCCCCGCTCCATGACCAGCTCCAGGTCGGCGACGGCCGCGGCGTACCGTGGATCCGCCGGCCCGGCGTTCACGCCAAAGGCCTTCGGACCGGGAGTCGCGACGCTCGGGTTCCGCTCGGGCTGGTGACGGCCGACCAGCAACCAGGCGCCGCCGCCCGACAGGAGCGCCAGCGCGACCGACGCGGCGGCCAGCTGCGGAATGGTGAAGGAGAGCCGCCGGCGCGCGCGCGGCGCCTCGAGGCCTCTGGCCGCGTGCGCCCGGGACGAGACGCCGATCTGCTCCGCGATCGCGGGCCAGAGGTCCGCCGCCGGCGGCCGGTCGTCGAGCGCCCGGGCCCGCGCTACGACGCGCCGCAGCTCCTCGAGCGCCGCCGCGCACACGGCGCAACCGGCGAGGTGGGCCTCCAGGGCAATCCGCTCGGCGCCACCGAGCTCACCGTCCAAGTATTCAGAGAGTCGATCCGTCCACGTGTCGCTCATCGGCGCTCTCCCTTCAATTCCGCGTTCCGCATTCCGCACTCCGCATTATTCGAGATGTTTGCGCAGCGCCATGCGCGCGTGATGCAGCTGCGATTTCGACGTCCCGGCCACGATCCCGAGCATCCCGGCGATCTCCTCGTGCTTGTAGCCTTCCACGTCGTGCAGCACGAACACCTGCCGCGCCCCGTCGGGAAGCCGGCTGATCGCCTCCTCGAAGTCCAGCGACAGCTCGGGCCGGGCCGGCCTGCCCGCCGCCGTCTCGAGCGCGTTCTCCGAGTCGACGTAGCGGCCGCGCTCCGTGCCGAGCGTCGTGCGGCGCGCCAGGATCACGTTGATCGCGAGCCGGTGGAGCCACGTCCCGAAGGCGGCCTCGCCGCGAAACGTCGAGAGCTTGTTCCAGACGCGGACGAACACGTCCTGCGCGACGTCGTCCGCGTGCTCGGGCCCCATCATCCGCCGCACCAGGCTGTGGACCCGGGCCACGTGACCCCGGTACAGCCGCTCGAAGGCGCGCCCGTCGCCCGAGGCGGCGAGCGCCGCGTCGGCCGCTTCGGCATCCCCCGCCGCCTGGTCCGGATTTCTGCGCAGTGTGGCCACCCTTGGACTGGTGAGCTCCATGTGCCCTGTCTGATAGGGCTTAGGCGTCAAAGGTTGTACCTAACCTTTCACCCTCCGGAGGCTTCCCAGATTGTCGGCCCTATTCTCATGCCGGTAACCGTACGAAGATGAAGCGCCGGACCACTCCCTGGGCGGCGGCGACCGCGCGATGATAGGCCTTGGCGAGCCGTTGGAGCGGCGACAGGCGCCGCGCGAAGCGGAGGCGCGCGCCGTCCCCGATCACCTCGAGCTCGTCGATGCGCTCGCGCTCCCACGTGAGCCCCAGCCGGCCGCAGGCGTCGGCCACCTGATCGCGCAGACGCGTTTCGACGCCCCAGCCGACCAGCTCCCCTGCCCGCGCCACGGCGCGCTTCCCGTCGACGGTGGCCGTCGCGCGGTAGACGCCGTTCACGTTGCGGCGGTTGTGCTCGACGGTCGCGGCGGATGTTCTCCAGGATCTCGGCGACGCGGGCGTCCACCGGCGCGTAGCGGGCATGGATCCCCTCCAGGGCCCGCCGTTCAGAAGCCGCGATCATCCCGGGTTCCATGATTCTTCCTGAAGAATAGGCTACATTTGCGGCCGCCATGACCCCCGGCTCCCCCGGCCTCCTCGCCCTCGCCGGCCTCGGTCTCCTGCTCGGATTCCGCCACGCGTTCGAGCCGGACCACCTCGCGGCGGTCTCCACGCTCGCCACCCGCCAGGGGCGGCTGCGCGACGCCTGCCGCCTCGGCGTGGCGTGGGCGGTCGGCCATACCGCGAGCGTCGCCGTCGTGGTCGCCGCGATCGTGCTGTTCGGTCTCCACCTGCCGGCCCGGCTCTGGCCCGCCGCGGACTTCCTGGTGGCGCTGCTCTTGATCGCGCTGGGCGCGTCGGTCATCCTGCGCTACGCGCGCGGCCGCTGGCACCTCCACGCACACACCCACGACGACGGCCCGCATCTCCATCTTCACAGCCACGCCCGCGGCGCGGCGCACGCGCACCGGCATCCGCGGGGTGATGCGCGGCGCTCGCTCGGGTTCGGGTTACTGCACGGGCTCGCCGGGAGCGGCGCGATCCTCGTGCTGCTCGTGGCCGCGGCGCCGACCCGCAGCGCGCAACTCGCGTACTTCGCCGCCTTCGCGGTGGGCACGATGATCGGGATGTTCGCCGTGTCGCTGTCGCTCGCCGCTGTGATGCGGCTCGCGTCGGGGTGGGGCGTGCGCTGGGCGGCGGTGATGCATCTCTGCTCGGCGACCGCGAGCGTGGTGGTGGGGTTCGTGCTGGTGGGTAAAGTCGCCGGCGCGTTCCCAGGCTAGCGGTTCCGAGGGTTGTAGTGGATAGTTAGCCCCCTCTCGTGAGAGGCCGCTCGTGTTTGGCCTTCGGTCCGCGCTCTCGTTTGCGTTTGTGTGCTCACCGGCCCTGGCCGCAGCGCAGAATCTCGCGACTCCCGACACGCCGCCGTTCCACCGTGGACAGTGGGGGATGCAATTCGGCGGCGGGTTCAGCATCGCGAGCCTGGGCGTTCTAAGATTCACCTCCTCGACCCGGGCCTGGCTCATCGACGCAGCAGTTGGCGGCGGACACCAGCACACCACGACTCATCTGACGTACCCCACCGACACAGTCCTGTCCTCGTTCGAGTCGAATGCCAGCATCTCGTTCAAATTGGGGAGGCGGTTTTTTCAAGCCCCGGAGCCGAAGATCGTCAGCTTCCAGACGCTGGGCTTCCTGGGTGGATTCACCCACAACGGAGGCGGGTCGTCCGGCGGCGGCAGCGCAGAGACGAACGGCTGGAGCGCGGGCCTGTTTGGGGAGCTGGGAGCGGGTTTTTTCGTGGCGTCCAAGCTGAGCCTCGGCGGAATTGCGACGGCGACGCTGAGCTA
>DASPXO010000293.1:0-4245 GCA_035637235.1 Gemmatimonadales bacterium
GGAGGTGCTGCTGCGCATCAAGATCCCCGCCGCCTATGCGCAACCACGGTTTTCCCCAGACGGCCGCTGGCTTGCGTACCTCGTAGACGACAACGCGCGGCACGTGGTGCCGGTGATGTCCCCGGAGACCCGGCGCCTGCGCGTGCCGTGGATGGCGATCGGCGCCGAGCTGCGGGTGCGCGAGCTCGCCACCGGTCGCGAGATCTCCGTCACCGGCGCTCGCGGGAACGCCTGGCTGCCCAGTTGGTCTGCCGACGGGACCCGGCTCGCGTTCTACGCGGACCTGACCGGGCCGCGTGCCGTCAATGTCCTCGGCGTGTGGATCTGGGAGCGCCGCACAGGACGCCTGAGGGCGGTCCTCGACCCCTATCGCGGTGTGGAGCGGCCGTGGGCCGCGCCCGGCGCCACCGCTCCGATGTGGCTGCCGGACGTTGAGACGCTGCTCGTCAGCCTGGGGCCCGAGGCCACGCGGGCCGACTCCAGCGGACCGTTGGTCCGTGTGTACGAGGGTGGTGCGTCTCGCGACTCGTCGGGGGTCCGAGCGACCTCGGACGCCTGGAGCCTCGAGTGGCAGCGGCGGGACCTCGGCCTGCTGGACGCCCGCACCGGGAACGTGAAGCGCCTCGTTACCGGTGAGCGTATTGCCCATCCCAGATTGTCGCCCGACCGGCGCCGCGTGGCCTACACTGTGCCCCGTGGGTTTGAGGCGTCGGGCTCCCAGCAGATTCTGTACGATCTCTTTGTCATGGACTTGCCCGACGGCGCGCGCCGGGTCGTCGCGCGCGGCATCCGGCTCGATTACGACGGGGCACAGTTCAGTTGGTCACCCAACGGACGCCATGTTGCGTATCGGAAGACCGGATCGCTCGGCGATGGGGCGGTCTTCGTGGTAGCCGCGGCCGGGGGTGAAGAACCGCGGCGCGTCGCGCCGGGGACTGCGGCGCCGTTCTTTGGGTCTCAACCGCTCTGGCGCCAGGATAGTCGCGCGGTCCTCTTCGCACGCGGGGGAGAGTTGTGGCGGGCGCTGGTTGATAGCGGTCCCGAGCCCGGCCTCGCCGCGGCGAAAGTCGTCGAGCTCCCGACCACACAGCTCGAGCTGATTCCGCAGCGGGGGGGTGAGTTCTGGTCCCCCGATGGCGGGCGCGGTGTCGTGGTCGGCACGACGGACCGGGTCACGAAGCAGGCGGGGTTCGTAAACGTCGATCTGGCCACCGGGAAAGTGGATCAACTCGTGCTCGAAGCCAAAACGTACGGAGGATACCAAACCCCACCGGCCACCTCAGACGACGGCAGCACGCTGGTCTACGTGGCCGAGGACGGCACTCACCCGCCGGATCTCTGGCGCCTCGGCGGCGATCTCCGCACGCCGCGGCCGCTCACGACGCTCAGCCCCGAACTCGGCCGCTACCGGTTCGGCACCGCCCGGCTGGTGGAATGGATAGGGATGGACGGCGACACGCTCCGTGGCGCGCTCGCGCTTCCCGCCGATTATGACGCGACGCGACGCTACCCGCTGCTGGTGCGCGTGTACGGCGGCGGCACCCTGTCGGATCAGCTCAATGCGTTCGGCTACCAGCGGGGCCTGATCGAGAACCTGCACATCTACACCAGCCGCGGCTACGCTGTGCTCGTCGCGGATTCGCGCGTTCATCCCGGCACGTCGATGGCGGACCTGGTGAAAACCGTGATGCCGGGGGTGCAAAAGGTCATCGATCTGGGTATCGCGGACCCGGCGCGGCTCGGCGTGTTCGGGCACAGCTACGGCGGTTTCTCGACGCTCTCGCTGATCGTGCAGACGCCGCGCTTTCGGGCGGCGCTCATGAGCGCGGGCTTCGGCAACCAGCTCGGCATGTACGGGCAGATGCTGCCGGACGGCAGCAGCTTCGGCGTGACGGTCGCCGAGCGGGGGCAGGGCAAGATGGGTGGGACGCCGTGGGAGTACCGCGAGCGCTACCTGGAGAACTCGCCCCTGCTCTACCTCGACCGCGTGCGAACGCCGCTCCTCATCGTCCACGGCGAGGAGGATACGGCAGTGCCTCCGTTCCTGGCCGACGAGGTGTTCGTCGGGTTGCGCCGGCTGGGCAAAGAGGTGATCTACGCCAGGTACCCCGGCGAAGAACATTGGGAGGGGAGCTGGCGCCACGCTGCCCAGGTGGATTACCTCACCCGGGTTCTCGCCTGGTTCGACCGCCATCTCAAGCCGACAACAACCGCTGAGCGCCGGCCCTAGGAGAATTGCACTGTGCCTTTGCTGTCCATAAGGGACTGGTTTTGCCTGGCCGTCGCCGCCGCGTACGGGGCTACGCCCGCAATGGCGCAGGCCAAGCGGCCGTTCACCGTCGTTGACGCCATCGAACTCAGACGGGTGGTACGGGGACCATCTGACTCGCCGGTCCTCTACTCGCCCGATCGACGGTCCTTTCTGGTGCAAACCACGCGCGGGGTCATGCGGGGCAACCTGACCGAGGACGAGCTCTGGCTCTTCGACATGGCCGAAGTCGAAGCCGCCACCGCGCGGGGGACCGATCCTCAACGGCCGGCGGGCAGAGTCCTCGTGACCATGCGGTCGACGTCGAACGATCCGGCCATCCGCCAGGTGCGCTGGATCGAGGGTGGCCAGGCGATCGTCTTCATTGGCGAATCGCCCCATCGCCCGGCCCAGGTCTACACGTACGATCTCAAGACCAAGGCGTTGACCCGCCGCACCAACAGCAACGAAAGCGTGATCAACTACGATCTCAACGCCCAGACCCTGGTCTACTCCGCCGTGCACACTATTCCCGCCGGCCCTTTCAAGGAACGGGCGAAGGGTGGGTTCGTCATCGGCGATGAGACGCTCGCGGAGCTCGTCAACCCCGAATTCACCAACTGGGACTGGATGCCGGACTTCACGACGCACGTCGTTCGCCTCGGCCAAGAAAAAGTTGTTACCGTCGACGAGCACCCGATACGTCAGGCGAAGTACTCCTTTGGCTATTGGCTCTCACCCGACGGCCACTATGCCGTGGGCATCCGTCGCGCGACCAGCATTCCCAAGCTGTGGGAACGCTATCTGAGCTCGCTGGGCGATGAACTGCGGTATCGGGAAATCCCGGAGGGCACGATGCCGCGCCATGGCTTCACCACGCAATACGTGCTGATCGACGGTCGGAGCGGGCGTGTCCAGCCGATCGTGCGGGCGCCGATCGGTGAGGCCCTGGGTAATTACGCTCCCCGCCGCGTGATCTGGTCCAAGGACGGGACGCGGGCCATCGTCTCCGCCACGTTCCTTCCGTTGGATGACGCCGGGTCGCCCGACAAGTACGAGCAGCGCCGCCGCAGCGCCGCGGTGATCGAGCTGGAAGTGCCCTCCAACACGGTGCGGGTCGTGACGTACGTGAGCGACGGTAAAGACTCCAACGCCACGGTCATGGACCTGAAATGGGTGGTCGATGGGACGGAGGTACTGGTCCGCAGGTCCGTCAGGGGTGACCGTCTCGGTCGCGGGGGCGCCATGGAAGATCTCGGCTTCAAGCGAACCGCCGACGGATGGACGCTGACCGGCGCGACGGCGGTGAAGGATTCCACGCCACACGCCGGGAGGATTGCTGTCACCGTGGTGGAGGAGTTGAACACCCAGCCGAAGGTGATTGCGACGGATGACTCATCCGGCGCGAAGGTTGTGCTGCGCGACTTCAACCCTCGGCTGGCGGAGCTGCGGCTGAGCCGGTGGGAGGTGTTTAGGTGGAAGGACGCTCGCGGCAAGGAGTGGGAGGGCGGCCTGCTCCCGCCCACGGACTTCGAGGAGGGCAAGCGGTATCCGTTCGTCATCCAGACCCACGGGTTTCGGAAGGATCGCTTCATGGTGGACGGCATCTATTCGTCCGCGTACCCGGCGCAGCCACTGGCGAATCGAGGGTTCGTCGTCCTCCAGATGGACGATGATTTTGACGCCGTGGCGAAGTCTCGTGAGGAGGGCGCCATCCATATGGGCGCCTATGAGGCGGCGATCGCTGAGCTCGAGCGCCGCGGCTGGATCGATCCGCTCAAGGTTGGCTTGATCGGCTTCAGCCGGACCCGCTACCACGTCCTGTATGCGTTGACCCACTCGAAGCGGCACTTTGCAGCCGCCACGACGGCGGAAGGCGTGGACATGGGCTACTGGCAGTACCTCTATTGGAGCCAGGGCTTCGACCCGCTGTGGCCCGCGACGTTCGAGGGTCGCAACGGGGGAAACCCGTTTGTGACGGGCTTCAACGCCTGGCT
>DASPXO010000294.1:0-7124 GCA_035637235.1 Gemmatimonadales bacterium
GATCTACGACCCCCGCCCGGCGAAGCTGTTGTTCATCAAAGCCGCGCCCAACCGCAAGTACGGCGAGGTGATGCTGGCGATGGACATCGCGCACGCGG
Organism: Gemmatimonadales bacterium; assembly: GCA_035637235.1. Lineage (GTDB taxonomy): Bacteria > Gemmatimonadota > Gemmatimonadetes > Gemmatimonadales > GWC2-71-9 > DASUAL01. The sequence goes on from DASPXO010000294.1 coordinate 99, forward strand.
CCGGCGTACAGGTCATCGGGTTCACGCCAGTCGAGCCGGGCAAATCGCCATAGCCATAGGCTCCGCAGCCCCGGCCCGTTAGAGCCCCGCCCTCACGGGCGGGGCTATGTCTGTGTGGGGTATGTAATACCCGTGCCTGCTACCTCCACCCCGCCGGGCCGACCGAGGCTCCCCGGGCTCCGCCTGCCGCTCGTCTCCCGGCGGATCGGCCCAGGGGCTGCCCTGTCCTTCGTCGTCCACGCGGCTGTCATCGCCCTGGTCGTCGTCCGGGGGCGGGAGCTGCTCCAGCGGGTCCCGGCTGGCCCGGGCTCGCGCGGCGGGGGGGGTGACGCCGTCAACTTCTTCGCCGTGCCGGCCGCCGGGCCCGCGGCGCTGGATCTCCCGGCCGCGGCTCCCGTCACCGTACGGGAGCTGCCCTCGCTCGAGCAGGTGAAGGTCGACCTGCCGCCGCTGGCGCTGCCGCAGGCGACGCTGGCGGCACTCGCTCCGGACGCGGCGAGCGCGACAGCGGCTGCGGGGCAGGGGGCGGGGGCCGCGGGAGGGCAGGGCACGGGGACAGGAACGGCTGCCGGGGCGGGTGTGGGGCCTGGAACGGGAGGCGAAGGCAGTTACATTGTTCCCGCCCATCCTCGTCGGGTGATTCCCCGGCTGCCGGCGTGCCTGTCGCGGGGTGCGCTCGAAGTGCGCTTCTCGGTCGCTGCCGACGGACGTCCGACCCGGGTCGAGATCGACCCGCCACCGAAGGACGAAGGGTGCCGGCGGGAGTTCGTGAACCTGATGATGGAGACGCAATTCTACCCGGCCACGAAGGACGGCCAGCCGGTGGCGAGCGTCTACTCCATCCGATACTCACGCGGTAACTAGGTCCGTTACTGGCCCGCCGGCGGAGGCGGGCTCCAAGGAGCCGAAACTCACTATGCTGATCCCCCTCGTGCTGGGGCTGAGTGTGTGCGCCCTGGCGGTCGCCGTCGGTCTGGCGCGCTGGGTGCTGCGGCAGGACAACGGCACCCCGGAGATGCGGAAGGTGTCGGATGCGATTCAGGAGGGTGCGGGTGCCTTCGTCCGGCGGCAGTACAGGACCATCTTCGGCATGAGCATCGTCCTCGCCGCGCTCATCTTCGTGCTGTACGCGTTCTTCCGGACGCCGCACCCCGGCGAGCCGTCCGCGGCCACGATGGCCTTCTGGACCACGCTGTCGTTCGCGTTCGGCGCGGTCTGCTCGGGGGTCGCGGGGCTGATCGGCATGTTCGTCGCGGTGCGCGCGAACATCCGCACCGCGAGCGCCGCGCGCTCCAGCCTGAACCGGGCGCTCCAGATCGCGCTGCGGGGCGGGGCGGTGAGCGGCCTGTTCGTGGTGGCCATGAGTCTGCTGGGCGTGGGGGGGCTGTACACGATCGTCCACGCATTCGACGTCGTGCCGCCGGAGCGGATCCCGCTCCTCATCGTCGGCTACGGCTTCGGCGCGTCGTTCGTGGCGCTGTTCGCGCAGTTGGGCGGCGGGATCTACACGAAGGCCGCGGATGTGGGCGCGGACCTCGTGGGCAAGGTGGAGGCCGGAATCCCCGAGGACGATCCGCGCAACCCGGCCGTGATCGCGGACCTGGTGGGCGACAACGTGGGCGACTGCGCCGGCCGCGGCGCCGACCTGTTCGAGTCCACGGCCGCCGAGAACATCGGCGCGATGATCCTCGGCGCGGGGCTCGCCGCGGCCAACCCGACGGCGTTCGGCGGCCTGGCCGCGCTCGCCGTGATCCTCTTCCCGCTCGTCGTCCGGGCCTTCGGGCTCGTGGCTTCGATCATCGGCATCCTGGTCGTCAAATCCCGCGAGGACGAGGACCCGATGCATGCCCTCAACCGCGGGTACATGATCGCCGCGGTGCTCGCCGCCGTCGGGTTCATCGGCGGGACGTACTGGCTGCTGAATCCCGCGAGCGCGCCCGACGCGTGGTGGCACTTCGCGCTGAGCGGCGTCATCGGCATCGCCACCTCCATCGCGTTCGTCTACATCACGCAGTACTACACCGAATACCGCTACCGCCCGGTCAAATCAATCGCCGCCGCGTCCGTCACCGGCCCGGCGACGAACATCATCGCCGGCTTCGCGGTGGCCCTCGAGTGCACGGCGCTGCCGACCTTCGCCATCGGGGCCGCGATCATCTCGTCGTACCGGCTCGGCGCGTCGAGCGGCCTCGAGCACGCGGGCCTGTTCGGCACCGCGGTCGCGACCATGGGCATGCTCGGCACCGCCGCCTACATCCTGGCCATGGACACCTTCGGGCCCATCACCGACAACGCGGGCGGCGTCATCGAGATGTCCCACCAGCCCGAGGACATCCGCCGGCGCACCGACCGGCTCGACGCGGTCGGGAACACGACCAAGGCGCTCACCAAGGGCTACGCGATCGGCTCCGCCGCGCTCGCCGCGTTCCTGCTGTTCTCCGCCTACCTGGACGAGGTGGCCGCCCTCGGCTCGCCCCTGGAGTCGATCAACCTGGCCAAGCCCGAGGTGTTCGTGGGCGGACTGCTCGGCGCCATGCTGGTCTTCTGGTTCTCGGCGCTCGCGATCGGCGCGGTGACGCGGGCCGCGGTGAGCGTGATCAAGGAAGTGCGCCGCCAGTTCCAGGCCGACCCGGGGATCCTCAAGGGTACGTCCAAGCCCGATTACGGCAGGGCGGTGGACATCGTGACCGTCGGGGCGTTGAAAGAGATGGTCGCGCCCGGGCTGCTGGCGGTCGGGATGCCGATCGCAGTCGGGCTCGTCTTCAAGGCGTTTGGCGTGGGCGCCGAGTCCGTGGCCGCGTTTCTGATGGTCGGGACGATCGGCGGGATTCTCGTCGCCACCATGCTGAACAACGGCGGCGGGGCGTGGGACAACGCCAAGAAGTTCATCGAGACCGGGGAATACGGCGGCAAGGGGAGCCCGGCCCACAAGGCCGGCGTCGTGGGCGATACGGTCGGAGACCCCTTCAAGGACACGGCGGGGCCGTCCCTGCACGTGCTGATCAAGCTGCTGAGCACGGTCACCCTGGTGCTGGCGCCGCTCTTTGTCTGAGCAGCTGTTCGCCCGCAAGCCGATCTCCCAGCTGCTCGTCGAGGGCGAAAGCCCGTACGCGCTGAAACGGGCGTTGGGCGGCGGGGATCTGATCATGCTCGCCATCGGCGCCGTGATCGGGGCGGGCATCTTCGGCGCCATCGGAACCGCCGCCGCCGGCCAGTACGACGCGGCAGGCCACATGATCCGGAGCGGGGCGGGACCGGCGTTGGTGTTGTCGTTCCTGCTGCTCGGCGTCGCCTGCGCCCTGGCAGGCCTGTGCTATGCCGAGCTCGCGGCCATGATCCCCCAGGCGGGGAGCGCCTACGCCTACGCGTACGCGACCCTGGGCGAGCTGGTCGCGTGGATCATCGGCTGGGACCTGATCCTCGAGTACGCCGTGGGGAACGTGGCGGTGGCGATCTCGTGGGGCGACTATTTCACGTCGCTGTTGCGGAGCTTCGACGTCCAGCTCCCGGTGTGGCTCACCACGGGCTACCGCACCGCGCTGCTGTCACCCGACGCCAAGCTGCACGGCCTGCTGCAAACCGCCCCCCACGTCGCCGGCATCCCCGTTCTCCTCAATCTCCCGGCGTTCGCGATCGTCATGCTGATCACCTGGCTGCTCCTGCTCGGCGTCCGCGAGAGCGCCACGGCGAACAACATCATGGTGACGATCAAGCTGCTCGTGATCGGGCTGTTCATCGCGGCGGGGCTCACCCACATCGATCCGGCGAATTACCACCCGTTCGCCCCGCACGGCTTCCGGGGCATCCATCAGGGGGCCGCGATCGTCTTCTTCGCCTACATCGGGTTCGACGCGATCTCGACGGCCGCCGAGGAGACGAAGAATCCGCAGCGCAACCTGCCGATCGGCATTCTCGGCGGCCTCGCGATCTGCACCGTCATCTACGTGATCGTGGGCGCGGTGCTCACCGGGATGGTGCCCTCCAGCGAGCTCGGCGTGGCCGATCCGCTCGCGAAGGCGCTTACCAGCGCGGGGTTCACGACGGTCGGCTGGATCGTGGCGCTCGGCGCGATCATCTCGATGTCGGCGGTGCTGCTGGTGTTTCAGTACGGGCAGCCGCGCATCTTCTTCGCCATGGGGCGGGACGGGCTGCTCCCGGCGTGGGCGGCGAAGATCCATCCGAAACATCGCGTGCCGCACGTCACCACCGTCATCACGGGCCTGTTCGTCGGGCTCTGGGCGCTGATCGGCGACGCGGGCGAGACGTACGACCTCACGAACATCGGGACGCTGTTCGCGTTTGCGCTGGTCGCGATCGGGGTGCTCGTGCTGCGGTACAAGGATCGCGACCGGCCGCGCCCGTTCCGCGTCCCGTTCGTCTGGCCGGTCTCGGTCACGGCTGCGGTCCTCTGCGTGTTCGTGATGGCCGGCCTGCCCCGCCAGGCATGGGAGCGCTTCGGCATCTGGCTCGCCATCGGGCTGTCGCTGTACGTGCTGTACGGGTACCGCCACAGCGGCCTGCACCGGCGCGCCGGGGCCGTGGCCGGGGCGTGAAGCTCCACACCAAGATCGTCGTCGGGCTGGCGCTCGGGGCCGTGTGCGGCACCGCGGCGAACGCCTTCGCCCCGGGCGCCGCGTGGGTGAAATGGATCGCCGACAACGTGGCGGGACCGGTCGGCCAGATCTTCCTCCGTATGCTCCTGATGACGGTGGTGCCCCTCGTGTTCGCGTCGCTCACCTTGGGCGTCGCGGGGTTGGGAGACGTGCGCCGGGTGGGGAGGGTGGGGGCGCGGACCATCGCCTATTTCCTCGTCTCGACGGCCATCTCCGCCACGATCGGCATCATCCTCGTGAACCTGGTCCGTCCCGGGGCCGGCCTCGATCCCGCGATCCGGGAGCAGCTGATGGCGACCTACCGGTCCCAGGCCGCCGGGCTCCAGGCCGGGGGCACGGTCGGGTTCGGCGTCGAGACGTTCGTGAACATCGTGCCGCGCAACCCGATCCAGGCGGCGGCCTCGCTCGACATGCTGGGGATCATCTTCTTCGCGCTCGTGTTCGGTGCGGCGCTCACCCTGCTCCCGGCCGAGCGGGCGAAGCCGATGCTGAGCGTGCTCGACGCGCTGGGCGAGGCGGTCGTGAAGATCATCGACATCGCGATGCGAGTCGCTCCCTACGGCGTGTTCGGCCTCATCTTCGTCGTGACGTCGCGATTCGGCTACGGCCTGCTCAAGCAGCTCGGGATCTATGTGGCGGTCGTGCTCGCCGGCCTGCTGCTGCACGGGCTCGTGTCCATCTCGGTGCTGGTGCGGGTGCTGGGCGGGCTCTCGCCGCGCGTGTTCTTCAGCCGAATCCGCGCCAGCATCGTGACCGCCTTCTCGACGAGCTCGAGCAACGCGACCCTTCCCACGAACATCGCCGTCGCCGAGCAGGAGCTGAAGATCTCTCCCAAAATCGCGGGCTTCGTGCTGCCGATCGGCTCGACGATGTGCATGAACGGCACCGCCCTGTTCGAAGGCGTGACCGTGCTCTTCCTGGCGCAGGTCTATGGCCTGTCGCTGAGCCTGTCCACGCAGGTGATCGTGATCGTGTTGAGCGTGATCACCGCCGTCGGCGCGGCGGGAGTCCCCGGCGGCTCGCTGCCGCTCCTCATGGGCGTGCTCGGTATCGTCGGCATCGACCCCGGGGCGATCGCGATCATCATCGGCGTGGACCGGATTCTCGACATGTCGCGCACCACGATCAACGTCGTCGGGGACCTGAGCGCCGCCGTCTACGTGGCGCGGACTGAGAGCGAGTGGGATCCGAAGACGGTGAGCGGTAAGCGGTGAGCGGGAGGTTGGATACGCCGACCGCTCACCGCTCACGGTTATCGGTCACTGCTCACCGCTAGTTTCAGCGCCCCGACGGGCGTATCGATCGTGTTCGGCACCACGCGGGCGCGCCGCGTCTCCGCGACGAGCCGCTTCCGGAACGCGGCGGCGAGCGGCGAGTCCGGGTGGAGCAGGCCTCCAGCGGAGGCGACGGGGATCGGGCCCGAGTCCGGGAAGTGCCGCTCGAGCATCAGCACCAGGGCCACGAGCTCACCCGCCGCGTCCTCCACCGCGCGCTGCGCCACCGCTTCGCCTTCGCGTGCGGCGTTGAGCACGTGCCGCGCGAGGGCCGCCACCTGCGCCGGGGTCGCGGTGACGGTCCAGCGCACGAGGTCGTCGAACGTCTGCAGGCCGAGCGCGGCGAGGAGCCGGGCCAGGAGCGTGGAGCTTTCCGCCCGCCCGTCCTGGGCGCGCGCGGCCGCGTCAAGCGCCCGGCGTCCGAGCCAGTAGCCGCCGCCTTCGTCGCCCAGCTGCCAGCCGTAGCCGCCCGCGCGGTGGACCTGCCCCACGGCGTCGCGGGCGTACGCGATCGAGCCCGTGCCCGCGCTGACGATGATCCCCGGGCCGGTTTCGAACGCCATCGCGAGCGCCACCTCCCCGTCCGACATGACCCGCACCCGCCGCGCGAGGCCCGCCTGCTCGAGGGCCGCTTCGAGCTCCGCGCCCTCTTGCGCGCGACCCACGCCGGCCGCCCCGACCACCGCCCGCTCCGCGGGAAGCTCGATGCCCGCCTGCGCCGCCGCCCGGCGCGCCGTCTCGACCAGCACCGCCGCCGATGCCGCGCCGCCGCCCGGCTTCATCGCGGCGGCGGGCCCCTCTGCACGACCGAGGACCACGAGGTCTCCCGTGCCGATGACGACTGTCGAGTGCGAGCCGCCGGCGTCGCCCCCGAGAAAGACGGCGGTTGGGCGGTCGGGCGGTTGGGCGGTCGGTGGCACGGGTTAGGTTTTGACCGCCTGACCGCCTGACCGCCCGACCGCCGATGATAGCATCCCCACCGCCACCGTCACGGCCGTCCCCAGCGGCACGTACCACGGCCAGGCAAGGCCCGGCAACCACCGCAGTGGGAAGTGCGGCACGACCGCGCCGAGCACGATGGGCATCATGCAAAGCGCGCTCACGACGATGGCGATCATCACGTCGATCTGTCGCGCGCG
>DASPXO010000295.1:0-10622 GCA_035637235.1 Gemmatimonadales bacterium
GTGGACTGCGACGGCGACGCGGTCCTCTACGTGGTGCGCCAGCACGGACCCGCGTGCCACACCGGGGCGCCGACCTGCTTCGGCGAGCCCACGGGCAGCACGCTCACCCGGCTCGCCCGCACCGTCGCCGAGCGGGCGCGCAACGGGCCCGCCGGGTCGTACACGGCGCAGCTGCTCGATGCCGGGCTCGCCCGGATCGCGCGGAAGGTGGGCGAGGAAGCCGTGGAAACGGTGGTCGCCGCCACCGCGGAAGACGTCCCCCGCCTGGCGAGCGAGGCGGCGGACCTGCTGTATCATTTAATAGTGCTGTTCGAGGCGAAGCGGCTCCCCCTCGAGCGGGTGTTCGAGGAGCTCGACGCCCGAGCCCGGTAGCCCGAGATGGCGTTCGTCCACCTCCACACCCACAGCGAGTACTCCCTCCTCGACGGCGCCAACCGGATCCCCGAACTGCTCGACCGGGTCCAGGCGCTGGGCATGGATTCCCTCGCCCTCACCGACCACGGCAACCTGCACGGGGCGTGGCAGTTCTACTCCGAGGCGAAGGCGCGCCACATCCGGCCGATCCTCGGCTTCGAGGCCTACGTCGCGTTCGGCAGCCGGCACAAGCGCGAGCGGCCCGCCGACGCTCCAGCCCCCTACTCGCACCTCGTCCTGCTCGCCACCAACCGCACCGGCTACAAGAACCTGATCAAGCTGTCCTCCATCGGGTTCCTGGAGGGCTACTACCGCCGGCCCCGCATCGACCGCGAGGTGCTGGAGCAGCACCGGGAGGGGCTGATCGGCCTGGCGGCGTGTCTCTCGGGCGAGATCGCCCTGTACCTGCGGCAGGGGAACTACGACGCGGCCAGGGCCAGCGCCGAGTACTTCGCCAGGGCCTTGGGCACGGGCGCCTTCTGGCTCGAGGTGCAAAACCACGGGATCCCGGACGAAGCGACCGTCACGGCGGGGATGTTTCGGCTGGCCGCGGAGCTCGGTCTCCCGGTCGTGGCGACCAACGACGCCCACTACCTCAGGAAGGACGACGCCGAGGCGCACGACGTGCTGCTCGCCATCGGTACCGGCAAGGACTTGGACGACCCGAACCGGTTTCGGTTCCTCGGCCGCGAGAGCTACGTCAAGTCGGAGGCGGAGATGGCGGCGCTGTTCCCGGACCACCCGGAGGTCCTGGCCGAGACGGCGCGCGTCGCCGAGCTGTGCGAGTTCGACTTCGAGAAGCGGTACTTCCTGCCCCAGTTTCCCAGGCCCGCGGAGTTCGCCTCCGACAACGACCTGCTCGTGCACCTGGCGCGCGCGGGCGCGGCGGCGCGCTACGGGGACCCCCTGCCCGGGGCGGTCGAGGAGCGGCTGAGCTACGAGCTGGGCGTCATCTCGCACACGGGGTACGCCGGGTATTTCCTCATCGTCGCCGACTTCATCACGGCGGCGAAGGAGCGCGGCATCCCCGTGGGGCCGGGGCGGGGCTCGGCCACGGGCTCGCTCGTCGCCTATGCGCTCGGGATCACCAACGTCGACCCGCTGAAGTTCGACCTGCTGTTCGAGCGGTTCTTGAACCCCGAGCGGATCTCGATGCCGGACATCGATCTCGACTTCTGCTTCGAGCGGCGCGGCGAGGTGATCCAGTACGTGCGCGAGCGCTATGGGCGCGAGTCGGTCGGCCAGATCATCACGTTCGGGACGCTCAAGGCGCGCGCGGCGTTCCGCGACGTGGCGCGCACGCTGCGGGTCGAGCCGGGGGAGGTGGACCGCTTCACGAAGCTCATCCCCGCGGGCCCCGGCGTGAGCGTCTCGCTCGCCGAAGCGCCGGAGCGCTCTCCCGAGCTGCGGGCGCTCGCCCGCCAGGACGAGCGGGTGCGCAAGATCCTGGAGCTGGGGAGCCGGATCGAGGGGCTGGCGCGCCATGCGTCGGTGCACGCCGCCGGCATGGTGATCGCCCCCGGCCCGCTCACGGACTACGTCCCCGTGTGCCTCGCCCCCCAGGAAGCGGACGCGATCATCACGCAATACGACATGGTCGCGCTCGAGCAGGTCGGGATGCTGAAGATCGACATCCTCGGCCTCAAGACCCTGACCGTGATCCACGACGCGGTGCAGATGATCGCGGAGCGTCACGGCGGAGCCACGCTCGACATGGACGGGCTCGACCTCGAGGACCCCGCGGTCTACGAGCTGCTGCGCTCCGGCCGCACCGCCGGGGTGTTCCAGTTCGAGTCCCCGCTCGCCACCGACTGTCTCCGGAACATGCGGTGCGACCGGTTCGACGACCTGGTCGCCGCGAACGCGCTGCTGCGCCCCGGGCCGCTCGACACCGGGATGCACCTGGTGTTCATCAACCGCAAGCTGGGCCGCGAGCCGGTGCGCTACCCGCACCCCGCGGTGGAGGAGATCCTCAAGCCCACCTACGGCGTCATCACCTACCAGGAGCAGGTGATGCGGATCGCCAACGTGCTGGCCGGCTACAGCCTCGCCGAAGCCGACGTGCTCCGCATGGCCGTGGGCAAGAAGAAGAAGGAGCTGATCCAGCAGGACCTGGGACGATTCGTCGAGCGCGCGGTGGCGCGGGGCCACGACCGCCGCGTGATCGAGGACATCGCGGCGCAGATCGAGACGTTCGGGCGCTACGGCTTCAACAAGTCGCACGCGGTCGCCTACTCGGTGTTGTCCTACCAGACGGCGTGGCTCAAGGCGCACTACGCGCCCGAGTTCCTGGCGGCGCTCCTGTCGTCCGAGATCGGCAACACCGACAAGGTGGTGCAGTACATCAACGAGGCGCGGGAGCTGGGGCTGGAGGTGCTTCCGCCCGACGTGAACGAGTCGGGCTTCAAGTTCACCGTGGTGGGCGAGCGGCGCATCCGCTTCGGGTTGGGGGCGGTCAAGAACGTCGGCGCGGGCGCGATCGAGTCCATCATCGCCGGGCGGACGGCCGGCCCGTACCGCTCGCTGGTGGACCTGTGCGAAAGGATCGACCTCCGGCTCTGCAACAAGCGCGTCATCGAGGCGCTCGTGGACGCCGGCGCCTGCGACTCCCTCGGCGGCCACCGCGCCCAGCTCGTCGCCGCGCTCGAGACCGCGTTCGCGGAGGCGCAGGTGCTGCAGCAGGAGCGGGCGGCGGGCCAGGGTGCGCTGTTCGGCGACGCCGCACCGCTCACCGCTCACCACTCACCGCTCCCCGACGTGCCGCCCTGGACCGAGCACGAGCGCCTGGCGCGCGAGAAGGCGGTGCTGGGCTTCTTCATCTCCGGGCACCCCCTCGCGAGATACCGCGCGGAGGTGGAGCTTTTCGGGAGCCGCACGACCGCGACGCTCGGCCAGTGGAGCGACCAGCGGGTGCGGATCGCGGCGGTGGTGACGGTGGTGAAGCGCCAGACCGCGAAGCGGAGCGGCGCCGAGTACGCGCGGCTCACGCTCGAAGACTTTCACGGCACGGCTGAAGCGCTCGTGTTCCCCGAGGCGTGGGCGAAGCTGAGCGACGCGATCCGGCCGGACCGAGCGCTGCTCTTCACCGGGAGTCACAGCGCGCGCGACCGCGAGGAGGAGCAGGCGCCGTTCATCGTCGAGGCCGCGCAGCCGCTCGACGAGCTGCGGGCGAGCGGCGCGATCGGCGTGGCGATCGCGTGGTCGCGCGCCGCGCCGCCGCCGCCCGACGCGGCCCGCGCCGTCGCCGCGCTGTGCGCCGCCCATCCGGGGCCCGCGCCCGTGCTGGTGGAGTGGGCGGATGGGGCTGACCCCGGGCTCCACCCTTGGCTCCACCCCGGGGCTCCCCCGCCGCTAGCCATCGCCCGGCTGCGTAGCCGCTCGCTGCGCGTCGCGGTCGCCGACGACCTGCTGGCCGGGCTCCGCGCCCTGCTCGGCCCCGACCACGTCCATCTCGTGAGGGCCGGCTGACCGATGGCGACCCATACCCTGGACTTCGAGCGCCCGCTGCTCGAGCTCGAGCGCCAGATCGAGGAGCTGAAGCGCGTCGCCGGCGAGACGGCGATGGACGTCGCCAAGGAGCTCGCCCCGCTCGAGAAGAAGCTCACCGAGCTGCGCGTCGAGATCTACCGCCACCTGACGCCGATCCAGCGGGTCCAGGTCGCCCGCCACCCGAAGCGCCCCTACACGTTGGACTACCTCAACACGGTCTTCACCGACTTCGTCGAGCTGCACGGCGACCGCCTGTTCCGCGACGACCCCGCGATCGTGGGCGGGTGGGCGCGGCTCGACGGGCAGACCGTCATGGTGATCGGCCACCAGAAGGGCCGCGACACGAAGGAGAACCTGCGCCGCAACTTCGGCATGGCGCACCCCGAGGGGTACCGCAAGGCGCTGCGCCTGATGCAGCTGGCCGAGAAGTTCGGCGCCCCGGCCATCACGCTCGTGGATACGCCCGGCGCCTATCCCGGCCTGGGCGCGGAGGAGCGCGGCCAGGCGGAGGCCATCGCCCGGAACCTCGTGGACATGGCGACGCTCCGCACGCCGATCGTCACCGCCGTGGTCGGCGAGGGCGGTTCGGGGGGGGCGCTCGCCGTCGGGCTCGCCGACCGCGTGCTGATGCTCGAGAACTCGGTCTACTCGGTGATCTCCCCCGAGGGGTGCGCCGCGATTCTGTGGAAGGACGCCAGCCAGCGGGAGCGGGCCGCCGAGGCGCTCAAGATCACCGCCCGGGACCTCCTCGACCTCGGCGTGGTCGACGAGATCGTCCCCGAGCCGCCGGGCGGCGCCCACGCCGACCCCGACGCCGCAGCGTCGGCCCTCGGCGAAGCCCTGCGCCGCCACCTCCGCCACCTCCGGAAGATCAGGATCGAGAAGCTCCTCAAACGGCGCGAGGAGAAGTACCTTTCCATGGGTGCACTGAGCGAGAAGTGAAGTTGACCTCGGTCGTCGAAGTCCGGTTCAAGGGGAACCGCAAAGAGTACTTCACCTGGCCGTCCGACGAGCCGCTCGTGCTGCACGATCCCGTGATCGTGGAGGCCGAGCGGGGACAGGACTTGGGCCGGGTGTCCGCGCTGGGCGCCATCGCCGCGCGGAAGTGCGGCGCCGGTTGCCAGGGGTGTAGCGTCTCTTCTGCCACCTCTGCGGCCCCTGCCGCCCCCGAGCGGCGGATCCTGCGTCGTGCCACCGGGGCCGACACCCGCACGGCCGACCAGCTCCAGAGCGAGGAAGACCAGGTCCGCCGCACGGTGCTGGACCAGGTCAGGCGGCACGCCCTGCCGATGAAGGTGTCCGACGCCGAATGGCAATGGGACCGGAAAAAGCTCACCGTGTACTTCACCGCGGAGCAGCGCGTCGACTTCCGCGCGCTGGTGCGCGATCTCGCGAGCCTGTTCCACACACGGATCGAGCTGCGCCAGATCGGCGCCCGCGACGAGGCGAAGCGCCTGGACGGCGTGGGCCGGTGCGGGCGGCAGTACTGCTGCTCGAGCTGGCTCCCCGAGCTCCGGCCGGTGAGCCTGTCGCTCGCGAAGGACCAGCACCTGTCGCTCAACCCGTCGCAGATCTCGGGCGGGTGCGGGCGGCTGCTGTGCTGCCTCCGCTACGAGCACGACTTCTACGTCGAGACCCGGAAGCGCTTCCCCAAGGAAGGGAAGCTGCTGCGCACGCGCGTGGGATCAGAGAAGGTGCTGGCGGTCGACATCTTCCGCGAGACCGTGACGCTGCGGGCGGAGGCGGGAGACACGCGCGTGGTGGCCCTCGAGCAACTGAAGGAGGAGGTGGAGCGGTCAAGTTCTACTTGACGACGGCGATCGACTACTCGAACGGCGAGCCGCACCTGGGCCACGCCCTCGAGAAGGTCGGCGCCGACTGCATCGCCCGCTATCGGCGGCTGCGCGGGGACGGCGTCCATTTCCTGATGGGGATGGACGAGCACAGCCAGTCGGTGGTCCAGGCCGCCGGGCGCGCGGAGCTGACGCCGCAGGAGTGGGTCGACCGCATGGCCGACAGCTTCGCCGGGTATTGGCGCCGCCTCTCCTGCAGTCACGATGACTGGATCCGCACGACCGAGGCGCGGCACGCGCGCGCGGTGACGGCCCTGCTGGAGCGCATCCGGGAGCGCCGGCCCGACGATCTGTTCGAGGCGGAGTACGAAGGGCTGTACTGTACCGGGTGCGAGGAGTTCAAGACCGGGACGCAAGTATCCGACGGCCGCTGCATCGAGCACCCCACCCTCACGCTCGTCCCGACCAAGGAGCGCAATCACTTCTTCCGGTTGAGCGCGTACCGCGACGCGGTGCTCGAGCGCATTCGGTCCGGGGCGTTCGCCGTCGAGCCCCAGATCCGCCGCAACGAGGTCGTGCGGCTGCTCGAGGACGGGCTGCAGGACCAGTCCATCTCGCGGCAGCGACAGCCGTGGGGCATTCCGTTCCCCGGCGATCCGCAGCAGACCGTGTACGTCTGGTTCGACGCGCTCATCAACTACCTCTCGGCCACCGGGTTTCCCGACGAGGGGTTCGACCGGCTCTGGCCCGCGGACCTCCACGTGATCGGCAAGGGGATCACGCGGTTCCACTGCATCATCTGGCCGGCGATGCTGCTGGCGGCGGGACTCGAGCTGCCGCGGCTCGTCTGGGCGCATGGCTACGTCCAGTGGGAAGGCGCGAAACTGAGCAAGACCGCGGGCGCGGGCGTCAGCCTCGACGCGGCGATCGACCATCACGGCGCGGACGCGCTGCGCTACTTCCTGCTGCGCGAGGTCGGGTTCGAGAACGACGGCGATTTCACCTGGGAGCGCTTCGACGCGCGCTACGTCGCCGACCTCGCCGACACGCTGGGCAACCTCGTGAAGCGCGCGCTCGACATGATCCACCGCTACGGTGGCGGCTGGGTGCCGCTCGAGCCGGCGCCGCGCACCGGGCCGCTCGAGGACGCGGCGAGCGAATGCGCCGCCGCGTACCGGCGCGCGATGGACGAGAACCGCCTCCAGGAGGGCGCGGCGCAGTGGCTGGAGCTCGCGACCCGGGCCAACCGCTACATCCAGGAGACCGCTCCCTGGGAGCTCGCGAAGGCCGGCAAGAGCGCGGAGGTCGACGCGGTGCTGGCGCAGCTGGCCCGCACCGTCGCGCGGCTCGCGGTGCTCGGGCGGCCCTTCGTCCCCGCCGCGGCCGACACCATCTGGTCGCTGTTCAGCGCCGTGCCGCCGCTCGGCCTGGTCCGCCTGGCGGACCTGGACGCGCTGGACGTGAGCGGCGCCCAAGTCCAGAAGCCGCCCATCCTTTTCCCCAAGCCCCGGCTGGTCGCGGAGTGAAACCCCAGGGGTGACCTGGCTCACATCCGGCCGTTCGTGACCTGGCTCACGCCCGGTCGTGTTGACGCGCGTCCGATCGACCCGTACCTTTGAGCACCCGCCGAAACCGGACGCACGCCCTAGTCCGGATTCGTCTGTTCGGCCCTGTCGGTCGTTCGAGTACCGGCGCGTGCGCGCCGGCCCACGTGGTATCACGCGAGGTCTGAGAGGGCGGAATGCGCAAGAGGGCGGAGCGACGCTGGACGCTGATGATGGTGCCTCACGGCTCGGGATCGTCTCGCGCCGTGGAGGTGTCGCAGACCGTCGTCAAGACGCTGATCGGGATCGGCAGCGTCGTCGCGCTGACGTTCCTCGTCCTCGGCGTCGCCGCGATCTCGCGCGGCGTCAGCATCACGAAGAGCCGCGCGCTCGAGAACGAGAATCGCCTGCTCGCCGGCGAGATCCAGCGGATGCGCGAGCGGCTCGCGAGAATCCAGGACACGCTCACCCGCTTCGGCGAGCGGGAGCAGGAGCTGCGGCTGCTCGCCGGGCTCACCCCGACCGACCGTGGCGTGCAGCAGGCGGGGATCGGCGGGCCGGCGGGGACCTGGTCCGAGCGCGACAGCCTCGCGGCCTTGGGGCCGAGCGGCCAGCAGGCGCTCGCCGCGCGCGTCGACGTGGACGCGCTCAGTCGCCGCGCCAACGTCCTGGTGCGCTCGCTCAATGAGGCGTACGACTCGCTGTCCAGGCACCAGGCGCGCCTCGCCGCCATGCCGTCGATCATGCCGACAAAGGGCTGGCTCACGAGCGCCTTCATGCGCGAGCGGGTCCATCCGATCCTGCACCTCGCGCGCCCGCACGAGGGGATCGACGTGACGGCCCCGATGAGCGCCGAGATCGAGGCGCCCGCCTCCGGCATCGTGACGGAGGTGCGGTGGGAAGAGGGCTACGGCAACATGATCACCCTCGACCACGGCTACGGCCTGGTCACCCGCTACGCGCACTGCTCCAAGATCCTGGTGGCCCGCGGGACGCGGGTGAAGCGCGGCCAGACGATCGCCCTCGTGGGCTCGACGGGCCTCTCGACCGGGCCGCACCTGCACTACGAGGTGTGGGTGAACGGCCATCCGGTGGATCCGATCAAGTACGTGCTGCCGGACGCGATCGTGGATTGAAGGCGGGCGGACGGGCGGACGGGCGGACTGAAAAGGGGGCACCGAGCAGGGTGCCCCCTTTGGTTTTGCTGACCGGCGCGGTCTAGGGTCGCTTGTCCACCAAGAACACGATGTTCGGGATCGTAAAGTCCGCCGCGGTGAACGACACCGGATAGATCCGATAAGCAACCGTCCCCGTCGCCGGAGACGTAGGCGTTCCCGTGATCCGGTATCTGAACCTGAAACGCGTAGTCGCAATCGCATTCGTGGCCGCGCAGCGCGTCGTCGTATCGCCCGCATCGGTCGGGATGCAGGAGAGGGAATCGGCGAGCTGCATGACCACTTGCCAGCCGTTGTACTCCGGCTCCGCCGCACCGGTCACCAAAACATTGTCCAAGAGAGCGACGCCTGTGGCCGCTCCCGTACCGGTTGTCGCCACGGTCGAGTCGGGCTTGGAGGGGGAGCGATTCGTGAGAATCGAGATGGAGCCGCTCTGCAGCGTGACGGTGTCGTTGCTACGGGTCACCAACTCGACGGCCTTGGCCGTCGGCCGGCCGCCCTGGGGTGCGGGGCTCCCTCCGACTGAGCGAGGAACAATCACTGCCGTAATCACCGAGCCGGGTGCCAACGACCCTGCGATCGGAGCCGCTCCGGCGATTCCCGGGGGCAGCGTGGCCTGCACGATCACTGGACCGATCGTTCCCGTCTGGGTCAACGCGATGCGATAGCGTCCCGTATCGACCTGCACGTACGGCGACGTAGCTCGGTACGCCAGATTTGCCGCGTCCGGGCTTCCACCGACCGCGGCGGTGAGCCGCCGTACAAATGCATCCGAGCGCACCGTCGTGTCGGCGAGTGTCGGGGCGGCTCCTGCAAACGACGGTGCCAAGTTGACGACGCGGATCGCGAATTTCCCGGCCGAGGGTGTGGGCAAGACGCCGTCACTCAAGATGAACGCGCCCAGCGCAGAAGACTGGCCAGCCCGCGCGAACCCGGACAGCATGAAGCTGTAGTGCTCGCCTTCGGTAAACGTGTAAGTGGTATCGAGCATCACCTGCGTTGCCAGAACCACGTCCGTGGTGTCGAAGAACACCCGGATGCGTCTCGTACCGGCCTCTATCCCAACCGGAAACGCCGTGCCGGCACGAAAGGTCGCCCCGAACAACCCGGCGTCCGAGACGATATCCACGACGCGGAACGCCAGCTTGTTCGTATCCGGCACCGCGTTCACGAAGCTGATGCCCGCCACGGGGGTCCGGGGCGAGTCCGTGACGGCGTCTTCGTGACACCCGACTGCCGAGACGGCGAGAGCGCATACAAGCGAAGACCGAAATGGATTCATTGCACGCTCGAACTGAAAGAGTGGTTGTAGTCGTTCATTGGTTGTCGCCCCCACCCCCACCGCCGGTCTGCAGGATTCCCCCGCCGCCGCCGAGCGCGCGGGTCGCGATGAACGCCGCGATGCCTGCCCCGACCACGCCCGCCGTGAGATAGGTGCGCGAGCGCGAGAAGCGGCGCTCACCCGCGTTCCCCACCCAGGCGCGTTGCACGCCGACCTCCTCGCCGCTCCACTTGCTACGTGCCCCGCGCACGTCGGTCACGCCGGCCACCCGCACCACGTAGGTCGAGTCCGTCGCACGGACGAGCGTTCCCTCGATCCGGTCGAGGCCGTACCCCAGCGTCGGGCCCGCGCCCACGCGTCCCTGATCCGTGAGCTGCAGGGACACATAGGTCGCGGGGGCCGGATTCACCGTGGCGAGCGGCGTGTAGGCGTAGCAGGCCCCAAGCACGGCCGGCAACAGCGCCGCCCCCGCGCGCCGCGTCAGGCCGGCCATCAGTACACGCCTCCCTGGAACAGCCCATAGTTGCCCTTGGCCGCCCCGCCGGGCTGCGCGACGCCGCCGAGCGGGTAGAACAGCTCGAGGCGCACCTGCATCTCATTGAACGGAACGGGCCACTGAATCGCGGTGCCCTCGGGAAGATCTCCCCACCCGCGGGCGGCGAAGAACCACATGCCGTATCCGACGTAGGCGGTCTCCAGCCGGTACTCGTACTTGAGGGCGTCCCAGATGTTGCCGCACCGGCTGCGCTTGAATTGCGTCGGCCCCGGCGTGGAGTCGGGCACGCGCGGGATGCAGGCGGTGCCGCCAGGCACGACCGTGCTCGTGTCGGCCAGCGTCAGAGTGTCGAGCGCGGGCAGGCCACCCGTCTCCACGCGCGACCGGTTGATGAGTCGCGCCGCCTGCCGGATGTCCGCCGGCGTGCCA
>DASPXO010000296.1:0-54998 GCA_035637235.1 Gemmatimonadales bacterium
CGTCGAGTGCCCGGTCCACCAGCGGGACGATCTGCGCCGCGTGCCGGCGCGCGCCCTTCACCGCCACGACGCTCCGCACCTCACCCGGCGTGCCGACCGCCACGCTCGCGATCTCGGTCGCGGAATCGATGGCGAGCCAGACCCCACCCATCAGCCCCTCCACCATTGCGGATTGGGGATTGCGGATTGCGGATTGGGGAATCGATGGGGAGGCGTCCAATCCGCAATCCCCAATCCGCAATCCGCAATCCCGAACGCAGCCCTCCCCCTCACCGGATCTCCTCCAGCTCCCGAATGTCCGGTGCGTCACCATAGCTCAGCCGAAAGTACCGGTCGAGCGGCGGCGCCCACGCGCCTGCGCGCTCGGGCCACTCGACGAGCACGATGGCGGGCTCGCGCAGCATGTCGTCGAAGGCGAGGTCCCGGGCCTCGTCGGGGGACCGGAGGCGGTAGCAGTCGACGTGGTAGACCGGAGTCTCCCCCGCCGCGTAGTGGTGGACCAGCGCGTAGGTGGGGCTGGTCGCGAGCGCGCCGGCGCCGAAGCCGCGGCAGATCGCCTGCACCAGCGTGGTCTTCCCCGTGCCCAGCTCGCCCGACAGGCCGATCACCTGCGGCGCGGCGAGCGAGCGGCCCAGCGCTTCACCGAACCGGTTGAGCTCGTTCACCCGCAGGCGCATGGTGCACCGCATCCCCTTCGGCCTTGAGCTCGAGGATCTGGTCGCGCAGGACCGCGGCGAGCTCGAAGTCGAGCTCCTCGGCGGCGGCCTGCATCTGCTGCTCAAGCAGACGGATCAGCGCCTCGCGCTCCCGGGCGTCCGCCGGGCGGCGCAGGGCCGAGCCCGCCGCCTTGACGGTCTTGGCGTCGGCCACCCGGGTGGCGAAGCGCACCTGGTCCACGGACTTCACGATGGAGCGCGGCGTGATGCCGTGCTGCTCGTTATAGGCCCGCTGGCGCCCGCGCCGCCGGCTCATCTCGTCCAGCGCCCGCTGCATCGAGCCCGTGACGCGATCAGCGTACAGGATCGCCCGGGCGTGCAGGTTGCGGGCGGCGCGCCCCACGGTCTGGATGAGCGACCGGTCGGAGCGGAGGAAGCCCTCCTGGTCCGCGTCGAGGATCGCCACGAGCGACACCTCGGGAAGGTCGAGGCCCTCGCGCAGCAGGTTGATGCCGACCAGGACGTCGAACTCGCCGAGCCGCAGGCCGCGGATGATCTCGACCCGCTCGATCGCGTCGATCTCGGAGTGCAGGTAGCGCACGCGCACCCCGTGCTGCTGCAGGTAGTCGGTGAGGTCTTCGGCCATCCGCTTCGTGAGGGTCGTGACCAGGACGCGCTCGTTCTGCTTCTCCCGCAGGCGGATTTCGTGCAGCAGATCGTCCACCTGTCCCTTCACCGGGCGCACCTCCACCTCCGGGTCGACCAGGCCGGTGGGCCGGATGATCTGCTCCACGACGACGCCGCCGGACAGACGCAGCTCTTCGTCCCCGGGCGTCGCGGACACGAAGGCGATGCGCGGGACGAGGCGCATGAACTCGTCGATGCGGAGCGGCCGGTTGTCGAGCGCCGATGGGAGCCGGAAGCCGTAGTCCACGAGCGTCTGCTTGCGGGAGCGGTCCCCCTCGTACATCCCGCCGACCTGCGGCAGGGTCTGGTGGGACTCGTCCATGATGCAGAGGTAGTCGTCCGGGAAGTAGTCGAGCAGGCACGCCGGGCGCTCGCCCGCCTGCCGGCCGGTGAGGTGACGCGAGTAGTTCTCGATGCCCGTGCAGCGCCCGACCTCGAGCAGCATGTCGACGTCGAAGTTGGTGCGCGACTCGAGGCGCTGCGCCTCGACCAGCCGGTTCTGCGCCCGGAGCTCGGCAAGCCGCTGCGTCAGCTCCTCCCGGATGGCGCGCACCGCGCGCTCGACGGACGGCCGCTCCGTCACGAAATGCGTCGCCGGGTAGATCGCCGAGCGGGGGAGCTCCGTGATCGTGTCCCCGGTGAGCGGATCGATCTTGGCGACGCGCTCCACGGTGTCGCCCCAGAATTCCACGCGGACGGCCTGCTCGTCGTAGGCGGGGAAGACCTCGACCGTGTCGCCCCGCACGCGGAACGTGCCGCGCTCGAACGCGACGTCGTTGCGCTGGTACTGCACTCGCACCAGCTCCTCGAGGAAAGCGTCGCGCCCGCGCTCCTCGCCCACGGTCGCCGTGACGAGCAGCTGACGGTACAGCTGCGGGTCGCCGAGCCCGTAGATCGCCGAGACGCTCGCCACGATGATCACGTCGTCCCGTTCCATCAGGCTCGACGTCGCGCGCAGCCGCAGGCGGTCGATGTCGTCGTTGATCGAGGAGTCCTTGGCGATGTACGTGTCAGTCTGCGGGACGTACGCCTCGGGCTGGTAGTAGTCGTAGTACGAGATGAAGAACTCCACCGCGTTCTTCGGGAAGAAGGCCTTGAGCTCCCCGTACAGCTGCGCGGCGAGCGTCTTGTTGTGCGAGAGCACGAGGGTCGGGCGGCCGAAGCCGGCGACGACGTGCGCCATGGTGAACGTCTTCCCGGAGCCCGTGACGCCCAGCAGCGTCTGATAGCGGTCGCCCCGGGCGAGGCCCTGGGACAGCTCCCCGATCGCGCGTGGCTGGTCCCCCGCCGGCGCGTAGGGGGACACGAGGTCGAAAGGCATCGGCTGGAACCTAGCCGGCTGCCGACTGCGCCTGCGGGCCGGGGGGGCCGGAGGGGCCCGCCTCGCGGCGGGAGACGTCGGTCACGCCCTTCACCCGGCGGATCGCCCGGATGACCTTGAGCAGGTGAGTCTGGTTCTCGACCTCGACCAGCACCGACCCGAACACCGCGCCGTCCCGGGTCGCGAGCTCGGCGCTCTTGATGTTGGTCCCCGACTCGTTGATCGCCGAGCAGATGTCCCCGTACAAGCCGCGCCGGTCCTCCCCGCCCACCGCGAGACGCACCACGAACGTCTCCCCCTCCGACTCCTGCCAGTCGATTTCGACGCGCCGCTCGGCCTCGGTCGAGAGCACGAGCAGGTTCGGGCAGTCGCTGCGGTGGATCGAGATGCCCCGCCCCTGCGTGACGTAGCCCACGACGGTATCGCCGGGCACCGGCTGGCAGCACTGGGCGTACCGCACCATCAGCCCGTCCACCCCCTGGATCTTGATCCCCCGGCCCAG
The DNA here is from genome assembly GCA_035637235.1 of Gemmatimonadales bacterium. GTDB lineage: Bacteria > Gemmatimonadota > Gemmatimonadetes > Gemmatimonadales > GWC2-71-9 > DASUAL01. Next base: position 3,167 of record DASPXO010000296.1, read on the forward strand.
CCGCAGCCGCTCGATGACGCGGCCGAAGGCGGTCGCCTTCGGCGGCTGGAGCTCCTCCACCGGGAGATCCGGGTAGAGGGCGCGCATCATCGTACCGAGCGCGATGTCGCCGGTGCCGAGCGCGGCCTGGAGCTGCTCCGGCGTCCCGATGGACAGCGCGGTCGCGGCCCGAGCGAGCCGCTCGGCGTCCGGTGGATCGAGCCGGCGGCGGCGCACCTCCCGCGCCAGGATCTCCCGCCCGAGCTCGAGGCTCCGCTCGTGCTCCTCCTGGCGGATCCACTGGCGGATCTTGTGGCGGGCGCGCGCGGTCTGCACGTGCGCCAGCCAGTCGCGGGAGGGCTTGGCCTGCGGGCTCGCGATGATCTCCACCGTGTCGCCGTTCTTGAGCGGACGGTGCAACGGCGCGATGCGGCCGTTGATGCGCGCGCCCTGACAGTGCTGCCCGACCTCGGTGTGCACGGCGAACGCGAAGTCGATCGCGGTCGCGTCTTTCGGAAGCCGCTTCACGTCGCCGCGCGGCGTGAACACGAAGATCTCGTCCTGGTAGAGGTCCACCTTCAGGAACTCGAGGAACTCCTCGGGCGTGTGCGTGTCCTGCTGCAACTCGAGGAGCTGGCGGAACCAGGCCAGGTGGCGGTCGAGCTCGTCCGGGCTCTTCCCTTCCTTGAAGAGCCAGTGCGCCGCGATGCCGTACTCGGCGGTGTGGTGCATCTCGCGCGTGCGGATCTGGATCTCGTACAGCTGGCCGGTGGGCCCGAACACGGTCGTGTGCAGCGACTGGTAGCCGTTCGACTTGGGGCTCGCGATGTAGTCCTTGAAGCGCTCCTGCAACGGCGTCCACTTGTGGTGGATGATGCCGAGCACGTGGTAGCACTCCTGGATCGTGTTCACGAGCGCCCGGACCGCGAGGAGGTCGTAAATCTCCTCGAACGGCTTCTCGCGCTTCTTCATCTTCTTGTAGATCGACCACAGGTTCTTCGGGCGGCCGGTGATCTCGAACCCGGCGAGCCCCGCCCGGGCGAGCTCTTCCACGAGCGGCCCGTGGAGGCGCTCGATCGTCCGCTCGCGCTCGGCCTTCTTCGCCCGGACCTTGCGCGACAGCGCCCGGTACTCGTCGGGCTCGAGGAACTTGAAGGCGAGGTCCTCGAGCTCGGCCTTCACGCCGGCCATCCCGAACCGGTGCGCGAGCGGCGCGTAAATCTCGCGCGTCTCGAGCGCGATGCGCCGCTGCTTCTCCTGGTCGAGGTGCTCGAGCGTGCGCATGTTGTGCAGCCGATCGGCCAGCTTGATGATGATGACCCGCGCGTCCTTGGCGACCGAGACGAGCAGCTTACGATAGTTCTCCGCCTGCTCTTCGACGGTCGAGCGGAAGGTCAGGGTGGAGAGCTTGGTCAGCCCGTCCACCAGCTCCGCGACTTCGTTGCCGAAATCGCGGCGGATGTCGTCGAGCGAGACGTTCGAATCCTCGACCACGTCGTGCAGCAGGGCCGCCGCGATGGTCGTCGTGTCCATCTGCTGCTCGGCGAGAATCGTGGCCACCGCCACGCTGTGGGAGACGAAGTCGTCCCCCGAACGGCGCTTCTGCCCGCGGTGCGCCTGGACGCTCGCCTGGTAGGCGCGCGCCAACAGGTCGAGGTCGAGCCGGTCCCGCTGGGCGGCCACGGCGCGGGCCAGCTCGGGGGCCAGGATGGGGGCAGTGCTGGTCACAATAGGACGATGGCGAGAAGCGAGGGCGGCGTCAACGCTGGCCGGACGGCTCAAGCCGCCCCTCACAGCAGCCCCGCCTCCGCGAAGCTCACGTAGCGATCGCCCCCCACGATCACGTGGTCGTACACGGGCAGGTCGAGCAGCCGCCCCGCGTCGACGAGCTGCCGCGTCACCGCCCGGTCGTCCGCGGACGGCGTCGGATCGCCGCTCGGGTGATTGTGGACGACGATGATCCCCGCCGCCGCTTCCGCGATCGCCGCCCGGAACACCTCGCGCGGATGGACCAGGGAGCTGTTCAAGATCCCCCGGGTGATGAGGAGGTCCCCGAGCACCTGACTCTGGCTGCCGAGGGCGAGCACGTGGAACTCCTCCACCGCCAAGTCCCGGAACCGTGTGGCGCAGAGGCGGTGCACGTCCGCCGGCCCGCGGATCCGCTCGGGACGCGGCTCCGCCTCGGCGCCCACGCGCCGCCCGAGCTCGAGCGCGGCCGCCACCCGCGCCGCCTTGCTGCGGCCGACTCCCGGGACCCGCGCCACCTCGGCCAGGGGCCGTGCCGCCAGCCGCCGGAGCGACCCTTCCACCAGGCCCAGCACGTCACCCGCCACGGCGAGGGCGTCGCGCCCCGCGCACCCCGTGCCCAGCAAAATGGCCAGGAGCTCCTGCCCCGTGAGCGCGGCCGGCCCGACGCTCCACAGGCGTTCCCGCGGGCGGTCGGATGCGGGGTGCTCGGCGAGGCGGAGCGGCATGGTCCGAAACTAAGCCCCGGCGGCGGGGACGGCGTACCCGACTAATGCGTACGGGGCCTCTTTTCGCTCTTTCTTCCTGCGGAATTGTGCCTAAACTGTGCGTGTGTCCGGAGGTCTCCCATGCTCGATCGCAGACCGGGTCGCGTGACGGCTGGACGGCTGACCGCTGGGGTCCTCGCGGGCGTCCTGCTCGCTCTCGCCCTCTACGCCAGCACGTTCGTCGTCCCTTACAGGGACCTGTTCCGCGCCGAGGACCCGCTCGTCAGGACTGACGTCGCGCGCCTGGCGCCCGCGCGGGTGGAGCGCGTGGAGCCGGTCGACGCGGAGCAGGACCTCCGCCTGGCCCTCTCCAAGCGTCCGTACGGCGTGATCTCGAATCAGCCGATTCGCGCCGGGCAGCTGCGCGGCGAATGAGCGGCCCGCCCGGCTTCTCCATCCCCGAGCCGGCCGTCGTTCTCACCGACCTCGGGTTGGCGTTCCTCGGCGCCTACCTCGGGCGGCGGCTGTGGACGGCGCCCGGAGGTGGACTGCTGCAGAGGAAGGGCGTCCTCGTCATCGCCGGCCTCGCCAGCGCCGCGTTTTGGGGAGCGATCTTCCACGCCTTCTTCCCCGCCAACACGACGACGCCCTCCGGGTTCATCGCCTGGATCCCCGTCATGCTCTCGATCCTGGTCGTCGCCGCTACGCTGCTCGAGCTGTGCCTGCGTGTCCTGGGGCCGGGGCTTCCGCCGCTTGCCCGGCGATCGATCGTCGCCACGTACGCCGCTGGCTTCGCGGCCGTCGTGCTGCTCGTGGACGAGTCGTTCTCCACCATCGTGCGCTTCTACGCGCCGACTCTCGTGCTCTTCCTGATCGCCGCGGCGCGGCAGGCGATCCGGAGCCGCAGCGCCGGCTGGACGCTGATCGCCGTCTCGCTCATCCTTTCCGGCGTCGCGGCGCTGCTGCAGCAGGCTGCAGTATCGATCCACCCCGTCTACTTCGACCACAACGCGCTGTACCACGTGTTCCAGGGCATCGCGCTCGTGCTGCTCTACCTCGGATTCCGGCGGGCGCCCGCAGCGCCCGCGGAACCATATGCAAGCGGAACGGATCCCACGCCTCGCCAGGGATGAGCGTCTCGCGCGTCAGGCGGGCTTCTGGTGGGGACTCGCGGAAGGGCTCGTCTTCTTCATCGTGCCCGACGTGTACATCAGCCTCGCCGCCCTCTTCTCGCTGCGGGCCGGCGCCGTAGCCTGGCTCGCTTCGATCGCCGGCTCGGCGGTCGCCGGATCCCGACCACCTTCGCGCTGGTCGCAGCGTTGCGGCTGTTGTTCTGCCGCCGCATCGACGCCCACGCACTCCCCTGGTGCGCGCTACACGGCCTCTCGTGGCTCGCCTTTTACGTGTTCTATTTCGTCCGCATGAGCCGGGCCTGAGAGTCATCGATGCTCGGGCGTCGATGCGCTCCATGGCCGCTGCACCGTTCACTGACTGAATGTCGTTGCCAGCACGCGCAGGGCGTGCGTCTGACCCTCCATGAGCGTGGCTTTGGGTCCGCCGAGGGCTCCCGCGATCGCGCGATACACCTCGCGGACTTCGATCGACGGCGAGGCCGCGTATCCGGCCTGCTGGAGAAGAACCCGGAGCGTATCCTGAGCCCCCGCGCCCGTCCAGGAGGTCGCTCCACTGGGCCCGCGGTGCGAGCTACCGTATGGAAGAGGTAGTCCCGCTGACACTCCAAGAGCAGGCCGGTCGTGAGCACCACGAAGGACAGTCTCCAGCGCCGGGGTATGTCGACCGCCGATGGGCCGTCAGCGCTCCACGTTGGCGAGGTCCGTGACCGCTGCGGCGAGCGTCCGCACCTTTGCCTGATCGGCAGCTCCCTGCGAATCGCCGTTCAGCTGCGTGGCCAGCTGCGTCAGCGCATCCCGGCGCGCGGGCCCCGACAGCCGTTCGGCGCGGGCGAGCACACTTCGAGCGGCAGACAGCTTGTCGGGGGCCAACCCGTTCGAGCGCGCGAGCTGGTCCAGGTAGGCGCGCGCCACCACGAAGCTCGCCGGCCAGGCGATCTTCGGCTGGTCCTGGGTATTGAAATAGTCCAGATGCACCAGCTTCGCGGCGTCGATCTCGTTCTGCGAGACGAACGCGCTGGGCTGCAACTCGAGGACGTCGAGCCCGCGGGCGATCTCGGAGCTGTAGATGTAGCCGTTGTACCAATAGGCGGACCACGACCCGGCGCCGACGAGCTTGGTCGAGTCCATCGGGCCGCGGTCGAAGTAGGCGATTTCCTTCGGGTGCGCCGGATCGGTCCAGTCGAACACGGAGATGCCGCCCTGGTACCAGGCCTGGACCATGATGTCGCGCCCGGGGATGGGGATCAGCGAGCCGTTGTGAGCCACGCAGTTCTCGAACGGCGTCTGCGGAGCCGACATCTTGTAGTAGCTCTGGAACCGCATCGTGTCGTGGACCACCGTAAAGATCGCGTCCGCCCCCCACTCAGGCTTGTCGGTCGCGCGGCATTTGGGCTGCCCGCCGCCGCCCCACTCGTCCGAGAAGAGAAGCTTGGTGCCGTCGTTGTTGAACGTCGCCGAGTGCCAGTAGGAGAAGTTCGAGTCGGCCACGGCGCCGATCCGCCGGGGGTTGGCCACGTCGTGAATGTCGAGCAGGAGGCCGTACCCACCGCAGGCGCCACCCGCCAACCCGACCGCGGGATAGACCGTGATGTCGTGGCACTGGTTGGGCCCGGGGCGACCGCCGTTCACGGCTCCCGGCGGGGGGGTGCCGACCAACCGATCCACGATGCCCTGGAACGCGGCACGCAGCGTCGCGCTATCCGCGGCCGTCGGCGCGCCGGCCCCCTGCCGACCCTTGACGATGCTGTCGAGCATCGAATTGATGAATTGCGGTGGCGCGACGAGCTCCATCCCGTTCACCGTCGCCGTGAAACCGCCCTTGGCCCGGGCCGCCGCGGCTGCCTGGGCCGCAGCCGCGATGTCTTCGGGCGCCTCACCGTGCCGCGGCGCCTCGGTCAGCGAATCGAAGATCCGCGGCGAGCTGACGATCGCCGCCTGTTGCGGAGCGGCGAGCGGCACTCTGATGACCTCGATTCGGAAGAGGGCGCTGTTCGGGTTCGAGTCCGGAGCCGCTTTCACGCATCCCGGGAGCTCGGTGGGCGAACGCACCGGGGCGGAGCCGGAGACGTAGATGTACACGTTCGCCGTGTCCTGCGGGTCGATCACCACGGTGTGCGTGTGCGAGCCCCGGCACGTCTGCACATTCCCGATGTACTTCGGATTGGCGATGTCCGAGATGTCGAAGATGCGGATGCCGCGCAACCGGTCCGTGCTGACCGAGTCGTGCACCCCTTGCGTACCGCAGTCGAGGCGCCCGCCTTGCCCCTCGCCGGACACGAAGAGCAGGTTCTTGTAGACCGAGACGTCGCTCTGAGAGGCAGGACAGAGATACCCGATCTTCAGCGTCGGGCTCGCCGGGTTCGCAATGTCCCAGACCTGAAAACCGTTGTAGTTCCCCTGAATGGCGTAGCTGCGGGAGAACGAGAGATCGGAGTTGGTGACGCCGGCGAACTTTTCCGACGGTGGCGTTGTCGAAACCACCCGCAGATTCCAGGACGCGGTAGCGGCGTTCGTCTGTCCCGCACGCAGTCCGACCCGCGGGTCGGGACTCCGGGCCATGGTCGACATGCTCCCGCCGCCCGATGAAGCGCACGCGGCAAGGGTGACCAACCCGATGGTCAGCGCAAGAGACCGGAGCGAGGCAGGCGCCTGGACGACGAGTTCCATGGTTGCTCCCTGTGAAGGTGACGAAGGGCGCATCATTGGCCGCGTCCCTCGAAGAGGAGGGCGGCGAGCATCCTCTGCATGCGGTCGATTTCAGTGGTCTGATCGGCATACACGTCGGAGGCGAACCGGAACACGGTCTCTTCCTCTCCCGCGCCCTGGCCGAAGAGCTCATCGACCATGGTGATGGCTCCCTGATGGTGCTGGATCATGAACCTCAGGAACAGCCGGTCGAAGGCGAGGCCCCGGGCACTGTCCAGCCGGGCCATCTGCTCGGGAGTCAGCATCCCGGGCATGAGCATCGGGTGATCCATGCCGGGCATCGTGTGACCGCCTGGGTCGGCGGGCGGCACCGTCTCGTGGCGATCCCGGAGCCAGCGCTGCATCAGCGCGATCTCATCGCGTTGGGCCACGACGATCCGTTCGCACAGGGCGCGCAGGGACGGACTCGCGTCGTGGGTGGGCGCCCAGCCGGCCATCAGGACGGCTTGCGCGTGGTGGTAGATCATGCCGGACATGAAGCGCACGTCCACCGCGGTGTAGGGCGCCCGGCCATCGGCCCAGGCCTGCCCGGCGGGTGAGGCCGGCACGGCGGGTGATGAGGATTGTCGGGTGGCCGTGGCGCACGCGGCGGTCGCGATGACCGCCAGCGCCCCTGTCGCGCTCACCCGTGGAAGTGGTCCCTTCATGCGGCTCGATCTCCTGGTTGGATCACCCGAACCGCGCCCGATGCCCGGTCCCTACACCGCCGCCCCGTGGCACTTCTTGAACTTCTTGCCGCTGCCGCAGGGGCACGGATCGTTACGGCCGACGCCCGCGTAAGGATTCGCGACCGGCACCCCGGCACCGACCGGCGACCGACGGGAAGCCACGGCGGGCTCGGCGCTCACCAGTCCGTCCGACGTGGGCTTCGTGGCGACCACAGGCGCGGCACGGCGCGGCGCCGCGCCCCCGATGACCCCGGTCCCCACGACGGATCCCGGGCCGCGCGGCGAGCGGCCGCCCGCCGGGCCGGTGACGGTTCCGCCGCGCGGCGGTCCGACCTCGATCTGCAGCTTCAGCCACCGCTCGGTGAAGGTCGAGCGCAGGTCGTGCATCAGGCCGACGAACATGTCGTAGGCCTCCTGCTTGTACTCGATCAGCGGGTCCTTCTGGCCCCACGCGCGGTACTGGATCGCCGCGCGCAGCTGGTCGAGGTCGTACAGGTGGTCCTTCCACTTCTCGTCGATGACGGTCAGCATGATCTGTGACAGCGCCTGCCCCCCGAGCCCCGAGAGGCCCGCGAGCCGGCTCTCGATCGCCTGCCGGATCATTGGGTCGGTTTCGCGGCGCAGCTGCGCCTCGAGATCGCGGCGCACGGCGGCCCCGGCCTCCGTCAGCTGATCGAGCTTTGCCTGGAACGCCTCGCGGGCAGCCTGCTGCGCGGCGCGGATCAGGTCGTCGCGGGTCCTGACCTTGGCGGCGTCGGTGACGCCCGGGACCGAGATCAGGTACTTGAGCAGGAACTCGGTCTCGATCTGGGCGCGGTCCCACTGGTACGGGTCCTTCGCGGCGCCGATCTGCTCGTCGGCGAGGCGCTCGACCGCCGCTTCGACCATGCGCAGCGCCTCGGCCTTCAGCTCCTCCCCGCCCTCGAGCGCGAACGACCGCAGCGAGTAGATCACCTCCCGCTGCTGGTTCATCACGTCGTCGTACTCGAGGAGCTTCTTGCGGGCCTGGAAGTTCTGCAGCTCGACGCGCTTCTGGGCCTGGCCGATGGCGCCCGTGACCCAGGGATGCGTGATCACCTCGCCCTCCTCGGCGCCGGTGCGGTCCATCCAGCGCGCGATGCGGTCGGACCCGAACAGCCGCATCAAGTCGTCTTCGAGCGACAGGAAGAACACGCTCTGGCCCGGGTCGCCCTGGCGGCCCGAGCGGCCGCGCAGCTGGCGGTCGATGCGCCGGGCCTCGTGCCGCTCCGTGCCGACGATCACGAGGCCGCACGGCGGATCCTCGTAGCAGCCGAGCTTCTTGATTTCGGGCTGCGTCAGGTCCGGCTGCTCGAGCTGCTGGCCGAACGCCGGCTCGTGCGACGTGATGCCGCACACCCGGCACTTCTTGACCCCCGCCCCGAGCTTGATGTCCGTGCCGCGGCCGGCCATGTTCGTGGCGATCGTGATCGCGGCCGATTGGCCCGCCTGCGCCACGATCTCCGCTTCGCGCTCGTGGAACTTGGCGTTCAAGACCTCGTGCTTCAGGCCCCGCCGCTTGAGCATGCGCGACAGCGTCTCCGACACGTCCACGCTCACCGTCCCGACCAGGACCGGCAGCCCGCGCCCGTGCTGCCGCTCGACCTCGTCCAGGATCGCGTTGTACTTCTCGCGCCGCGTCTTGTAGATGAGGTCGTGCTTGTCGATGCGCCGGACCGGCCGGTTCGTCGGGATCACGACCACCTCGAGCCCGTAGATCTGGTAGAACTCCGTCTCCTCGGTCTCGGCCGTGCCCGTCATGCCGGCGAGCTTGTCGTACATCCGGAAGTAGTTCTGGATCGTGATCGTCGCGAGCGTCTGGTTCTCTTCGCGGACCGCCACGCCCTCCTTCGCCTCGACCGCCTGATGCAGCCCGTCCGACCAGCGGCGCCCGTGCATCAGGCGGCCGGTGAACTCGTCGACGATGAGGACCTGCCCCTCCTGCACCACGTACTCCACGTCCTTCTCGTAGAGGGCATGGGCCTGGAGCAGCTTGTGGATGATGTGCAGGGTCTCGCTCTTCTTCGCGTACTCCGCTTCGACGGCGCGCCGGCGCTCGATCTTCTCCGCGGGCGACAGCGTCTCATCGTGGTCGATCTCGTGGACCGCGTGCGAGATGTCGGGCACGACGAACAGGGTCGGATCCTGCGGGGACATCGCCTCGACGCCCTTGTCGGTGAGGTGCACCGAGTGGCCGCGCTCGTCCAACACGAAGTACAGGTCGTCCTCGATGTCCCGCATCTTCTGGTCGCGCGCCGGCACCTTGCGGTCGGCGAGCCGGTCGAGCTCGACCCGCTGGACCAGCGCCTTGACGCCCGGCTCGTTCAGCAGCTTCATCAGCTTCTTGTTCTTGGGTGTGCCCAGCTGCGCCTTGTACAGCAGCACGGCGCCGTCATAGGCGGTCTTCTCGTTCGCGACCAGCGGCTCCGCCTGTGCGATCAGGTCGTTCACGACCGCCGTCTGCCGGCGTACGAGCTGCACGACCTGCAGGTTGAACTGCGCGTATTTCTCGTCGGTCTCCGTGCCGACGGGGCCCGAGATGATGAGCGGGGTGCGCGCCTCGTCGATCAGGATCGAGTCCACCTCGTCGATGATCGCGTAGGCGTGGCCCCGCTGGACCCGCTGCTCCGTGGAGCCGACCATGTTGTCGCGCAGGTAGTCGAAGCCGAACTCGTTGTTCGTGCCGTAGGTGATGTCGCAGAGGTAGGCCTCGCGCCGCTGGGGCGTGCCCGGCTCGGTCTCGTCGATGCAGCCCACCGTGAGACCGAGCCAGCGGAACAGGTGGCCCATCCACTGCGAGTCGCGGCGCGCCAGGTAATTGTTGACGGTGACGAGGTGCGCACCCCGGCCGGCGAGGGCGTTCAAGTACAGCGGCAGCGTCGCCACGAGCGTCTTCCCCTCGCCCGTGGCCATCTCGGCGATCTTACCCTGGTGCAGCACGATCCCGCCGATGAGCTGCACGTCGTAGGGGACCATGTCCCACGGCAGCTCGTGGCCCGTCACGACGAGCGTCGTGCCGACCAGGCGGCGGCACGCCTCGCGCACGGTGGCGAACGCCTCGGGAAGCAGATCGTCGAGGGTGCGCTGGAGCTCCTTGGTCAGGGTGCGCTCGGCCTGCGCGAGCAGGTCGGAGAGCCTGAGCCGCTCGTCGGCGTCGGGGCAGTCGTGCTTCGCCTGCTTCAGACGCTCGACCTCGGCCCGGAGCGTCCCGGTGCGCTCGGCGATCCCTGCGCGAAACTTCGGCGTCTGCGCCTGCAGCTCCGCATCCGACTGGGGCCGCAGGCGCTCCTCGTGCCGGCGGATCGCGTCGACCTGCGGCTGGATGCGCTTCAGCTCGCGCTTGAAGCGCGTGCCGAACAGCTTCGTGATAAAACGTTTGACCATCGGTCCTCTAACGATACAACCCGCGCGCGGCGATGTATTCGCGCACCGCGTCGGGCACCAGATACCGGATGGAACGCCCGCCTCGCGCCCGCTCCCGGATCAGCGTCGCCGAGATGTCCATTTGCGGCACCTCGATCACCCGGCCGAGCAGGGGGGGACGGGGCGCGGGGCAGCCGGGCCGGGTGAACACGACGACGTCGGCCAGCCCGGGCAGCGCCTCCACCTCGTACCAGCCGGGGAGCTCCTGCGCCGCGTCCGCCCCCAGCAGTAACGTGAGCCGGTTCCCGGGCTCCCGCTCGGCCAGCGCCCGCAGCGTGCGGATCGTGTACGACGGCGCGGGCAACGTCAACTCGATCCGCTCCACGGAGAGCCGCGGATTCCCCGCGGCAGCCAGGTCGAGCATCGCGGCGCGCTGCTCCGGCGTGGCTCCGTGGGCCGCGCGCTTGAACGGCTGCTCGCGCGCCGGGACGAACCGCACGCGCACGCCCAACTCTTCGCCCGCCGCCTCGGCGACGGCGAGATGCCCGAGATGCACCGGGTCGAACGAGCCGCCGAACAGGGCCTCCACGTGAGGTCAGGAGGGCGAAGCGGCGGCTGAATCGGCGGGGGCCGGGCAGCTCTGCGGGGCGACGCGCGCCGCCGGATAATAGCGCCGCAGGTGCGCGCACGTCTCCTTCCGCTCTTCGGCATAGCCGATGGCCCGGTAGCTCTCGACCAGCCGCACCAGCGCGTCGGGCACACGCGGCGTCCCGGAGAAATTCGCGACCACGTCCTTGAAGTAGATGATCGCGGAGTCGAAGGCCCGCCGCTTGAAGTAGAACAGGCCGTTCTGGTACGCCTTGTCGGCGAACCACTCCAGCAGCTGCCGCACGTGCAGCTGGGCCCGGGCGGCGGCCGTCGTGCCCGGGTAGCGTCCCGCGAGCTCTTGGTAGACGGCCAGGGCACTTTCGCCGTACGACGGATCGAGCTCCGGACGCTTCCACAGCCGCAGGTTCGCGTCCCCCGCGCGCAGCAGGGCGACCGGGGCGTATTCGCTCGTCGGGTATTCGTCCGCGACCTGGCGGAAGTCGTGCGCGGCCTGCACGCGGTCGCCGGTCTGGAACAGGCACTCGGCGAGGTAGTAGCGAGCTTCGGCCATCTCCGGCTGGGTCGGGCTGAGCTCGAAGGTCAGCCGCCGCAGCGTCAGCAAGGCATGCCGGAAGTCGCCGCTCCGGACCTGCCGCCGCGCCTTCGCGAGGTCCGCGGCGGGATCGGGCAGGGGCGTCACCCTGGGCCCGTGATGACAGGCCACGAGCGCGACCAGGCCGATCAGCCAGCTCGTCCTCACGGCTGCCTGGGCGGCTCGGGCGCGTCCGCCTTCCCCAGCGCATTGATCTTCTGCTGGGCCTGCTGCGCGATCGTGTCGCCCGGGGAGCCGCCCGTCATCGCCTGCTGATAGCTCTCCAGCGCGCCGGCCACGTCGCCCTGCGCGAGCTTCAGGTCCCCCAGGCCGAGAAACGCGCCGCGCACCACGTCGGCGGGCGAGCCCGGCGCGGTCGCGCGCCGGAACCAGGCTTCGGCGTCGGCGGGCCTGCCGCGGTCGAGCAGTCGCTGACCTTCGACCAGCGCGCACAGACCGAGCCCCTCGCGCGCGTCGTCCGCGACCGCCGGCTCACGCTGGCGGCGGATAACGGCCTCGAACACCGGCACCGCCGTGCTGCAGGCGCGCGCCCGCACCGCCGCCATTCCGTAGGCGAACAGGAGGGAGTCCGCGGTCCGGGCGCCGCCCGCGGCGGCGACGGCGCTCGGCAGCAGCGCCAGCGCCGCGCCCGTGTCGCCGCGCTCGGCCGCGTCGAGGGCCGCGAGCCGCGCGTACTTCCCGAGCGGCCGGTCCGGCGCCACCGTGCGGAGCCCCTGCAGGCCCGCCACCGCGGCCTTGCGGTCGTTTGCGGCGAGCGCCGCGCGGACCACGCGCTCGAGGCCATCCGCCGCCTCCGCCGCGCGGGAGCGATCCTCCTGACCGAGCGTCACGTAGTCGGCGGCGGCGAGCCCGAACTCGCCGGTGTGGAGGGCGGCGGCACCGGCCTTGGCGAGCAGGTCACCGCTCGTCGGCTGCGCCTTCAGCCCCAGCTGATATTCGGCCAGCGCGTCGCGGTAGGCGCGGGCGGCGTACTCCCGGTCGCCCAGCTCCTCGTGGTCCGCAGCGCTGTGGGCGCAAGCGAGGGCCAGCGCGAGCCACGCGAGGTGCAGTCGCGGGCGCCTCACGGCTCCGCCCTGGGACCTCCCCTGGTCTGCGCGGCCGGCGGTGGGGACGACGGGCCGCCGGCGGCCGGCGCCTGGCCAGCCGTGTCGCCGCGCGTGAGCATGGCGAGGTAGGCTTCGACCCGGGGATCCTCCGGACGGCGGGCGCGCAGCGTCTCCCACACTGCTTTCGCCCCGAGGCCGTCGCCCGCCAGGTAGCAGGCGAGGCCCAGCATCGCGGCAGCGTCCAGATAGTTGGGCCGGGCGCGAACGATGATCTCGAAGTGCTCCCGCGCGTCGAGGGCGCGGCCCGCCTGCAGCAGCATGCGTCCCAGCTTATACCGCAGGTCGTGGAATGCGGGTCCGAGCGCCAGCGCCTCCTGGTACTGCTGGATCGCCTGGGCGAGGCCACCCGCCTCGAGGTAGGCGTCGCCCAAGGCGGCGTGCTGGTTCGCGAGCTTCGCGGCCACGTGCGCCGGGAAGCCCTGCCGGGACTCCCCGCCCACGTCCGCCGCGCGCCGAAATGCCGCGTCGGCCTCGGTCTCGCGGCCCAGCTCGTTGAGCACGATCGCCCGGTGGATGAGCGCCTCGACGTAGTGGGGGTTCAGCTCCAGCGCGCGGTCCAGTTGCGTCAGCGCCTGCTCCCGCTGGCCGACGAGCGAGTAGGACAGCGCCAGCAGGTGGTGCGCGTCGGCGAAGGCCCGTCCGGCCGCGATCACCTCCTCGAGCAGGTGGATCGCGCCGTAGTAGTCCTGGAGCTGGAACCGCTCTCGCGCCTGCTCGACGAGATGCTCAGGACTGACGTCCATGGACCTCCTCGTACCAGCGGACGAACAGGCGGATACCCTCTTCGATGCCGACCTTCGGCCGGTACCCGAGCTCCCGCTCGGCGCGGTGCAGATCGGCGGCCGTGAGGTGCACGTCCCCCGGCTGGTCGGGGTGTCGCTCGATCCGGACCTCGCGCCCCAGCGCCAGCCCGATCAGCTCGATCAGTCGGTCGAGCCGGACGCGCGCTCCGCCGCCGATGTTGATCGGTTCCGCGACGCCAGCCCCCCCGACCCCCCCGGCCCCCCCCCCGCCCCCCGGGCGGGGCCGCGCGGTCCACTCCACGGCCGAGAGGACGCCGTCCACGCAGTCCGTAATATAGGTATAGTCCCGCTCGCTCGACCCGTCGCCGTGCATCCGCACCGCCCAGCCGCGCGCGATCAGGTCGGTGAAGCGGCGGATCGCCAGGTCGGGTCGCTGGCGCGGCCCGTACACGGTGAAGAACCGCAGGCAGGCGATCCGCATTCCGTAGAGGTGTGCGAAAGCGCGCGCCATCAGTTCGCCGGCGCGCTTGCTCGCGGCGTACGGCGAGATCGGCCAGACCGCCGGAGCATCTTCGGCGAAGGGGGCGGGCGTGACGTCGCCGTAGACCGAGGAGGACGAGCCGAACACCACCCGCTGCACGCCGGCCCGTCGCGCCGCCTCGAACACCCGCACCGTCCCGGTCACGTTCGCCTCGCTGTAGGCGGCGGGATCCTCGAGCGACGGGCGCACGCCCGGCTTGGCCGCGAGATGGAGCACCAGGGTCACGCCCTCGAGCGGCAGCGGGTCGCGCGCCACGTCCGCCTCGACGAACCGGAAGCCCGCATGGCCGCGCAGGCCTTCGAGGTTCCGCTCCTTGTGCGGGCGGGGGTAGAACGGGTCGAAGTTGTCGAGGCCGACGACCTGGTCGCCGCGGGCCACCAGGGCCTCGCACACATGCGATCCGATGAACCCCGCCGCGCCGGTGACGAGAGCGCGCTCGCTCATGTCGGGACGATCCCGCGGAAGTAGTCGATGGTGCGGCGCAAGCCGTCCTCGAGCGGCACCCCGGGCTCCCAGCCGAGCAGCGCGCGCGCCCGGGTGATGTCGGGCTGGCGCACTTTGGGGTCGTCCACCGGGAGCGGTCGCTCGACGATCCGGCTCGCGCTCCCGGTGAGCCGCAGCACGCACTCGGCGAGCTGGCGCACCGTGAACTCGTGCGGATTTCCGATATTGGTCGGCTCGGGGTCGCCCCGCTCGAACAGCCGGACGATGCCCTCGATCAAGTCGTCCACGTAGCAGAACGACCGGGTCTGCGAGCCGTCGCCGTACATCGTGAGCGGCTCGCCGCGCAACGCCTGCACGATGAAGTTCGACACGACCCGGCCGTCGTTCGGCCGCATCCGCGGGCCGTAGGTGTTGAAGATCCGCGCGATGCGGGTCTCGAGTCCGTGGTAGCGGTGATAGGCCATCGTCATCGCCTCGGCGAAGCGCTTCGCCTCGTCGTACACGCCGCGGGGACCGACCGGATTGACGTTGCCCCAGTAGCTCTCGGGCTGCGGGTGCACCAGCGGGTCGCCGTACACTTCGGAGGTCGACGCGAGCAGGAGGCGGGCCCGTCGCGCCTTCGCGAGCCCGAGCACGTTGTGCGTTCCGAGGGAGCCCACCTTGAGCGTCTGAATCGGATACTCGAGGTAATCCACCGGGCTTGCGGGACTCGCGAAATGGAGCACGCCGTCGAGCGGCCCCTGCACCTCGACGAAGGTCGTGACGTCGTGCAGGACGAACTGGAAGTCGGGGTGGCCGCGCAGGTGGGCGACGTTGGCGGAGTTGCCGGTGATGAAGGTGTCCATCCCCACGACGCGGTGCCCCAGGGCCAGGAGCCGCTCGCACAGGTGCGAGCCCAAGAACCCCCCGGCCCCGGTTACGAGGATGCGCATGCCAGCTGGCGGCCGATGCTGTCGTAGGTGAAGCCGAGGCGCGCGAGGCGCTGGGGGTCGTACAGGTTGCGCCCGTCCACGATCAGCGGCCGCGTGAGCAGCCCCTTCATCCGGTCGAAGTCGGGATTGCGATACGCGAGCCACTCGGTGACGATGGTCAGGGCCGCGGCGCCATCCAGGGCGTCGTAAGCCTGCGCCGCGTAGACGACGCGGTCGCCCAGGTGGGCCCGCGCCGTCTCCAGCGCCTGCGGGTCGTGCACGCGGACCGTGGCCCCGGCGCCGAGCAGGGCCTCCACGAGCACGAGCGCGGGGCTCTCGCGCACGTCGTCGGTCTCCGCTTTGAAGGCGAGTCCCCAGACGGCGACCGTCTGCCCGCCCAGCCGCCCGTCGAAGTGGCGCTCCAGCTTCTCGAACAGCAGGCGCTTCTGCCGCTCGTTCGCCGCCTCCACGGCGTGGAGGATGTCGAGCGACACGCCTTGTTCCTCGGCGGTGCGGATGAGGGCCTTCACGTCCTTGGGGAAGCAGGAACCTCCGTAGCCGGGGCCGGGGAACAGGAACGCCGGGCCGATGCGCCGGTCGGCGCCGATTCCCTTCCGCACGAGCGTCACGTCGGCGCCGAGCGCCTCGCACAGCCGGGCGATCTGGTTCATGAACGAGATGCGCGTGGCGAGCATGGCGTTCGCCGCATACTTCGTCATCTCGGCCGACGGCACGTCCATGTAGACGATGGGGTTGCCGGTGCGCACGAACGGCGCGTACAGCTCCCCGAGGAGGCGAGCGGCTTCATCCGCGTCCGCACCCACGATCACGCGATCCGGCTTCATGAAGTCCTCGACCGCCGCGCCTTCCTTCAGGAACTCCGGGTTGGAGCAGACGTGAAACGACAGGGTGGTGTGCTTGGCGATCTCGGCCCGCAGCCGCGCGGCCGTCCCGACTGGGACGGTGCTCTTCGTGACCACGACCTTCGGCCGGTTCATGTGACGGCCGATAGTGCGGGCGACGGCAAGCACGTGCTGCAGGTCGGCGGAGCCGTCCTCGTCCGGCGGCGTTCCCACCGCGATGAACACGATGTCGGAGCGCTCCACCGCCGCGCCCACGTCGGTGGTGAACTGGAGCCGGCCCTCGCGCTGGTTGCGCGTCACCAGCGTCTCGAGCCCCGGCTCGTAGATGGGCAGCCGACCCTCCCGCAGGCCGGCGATCTTGCGCTCGTCGATGTCGGCGCACATCACGTCGTTCCCCGTCTCCGCGAGACAGGCGCCCACGACGAGGCCGACGTACCCCGTGCCGATGACCGCGACGTTCATGTGCTGTTCCCCCCGCGTCGCACCGTGGCGAGCGTGTTACGAGTGTCGACCACCAGCCGGGCGCACCGCGCGACCAGCGCGTAGTCGAGATCCGAGTGGTCGGTGACGATGACGACGCACTCCGCGGCCTGCACCGTGTCCGGGGCGAGCGGCACCGACTGCAGCTCGATGTTGTCCTCCCGGAGGTTCGGGACGTGCGGATCGTGGTATTGGACGATCGCGCCGCGCTTCTGCAGCAGCCGGATCACGTCGAGCGCGGGGCTCTCACGGACGTCGTCGATGTCCTTCTTGTACGCGACGCCGACCACCAGCACCCGGCTTCCCCGCGCCGCCTTCCCCCGCTCGTTCAGGCCGTCCACGACGCGCGCCACCCAGTATTCGGGCATGGCGGCGTTGACCTCGCCCGCCAGCTCGATGAAGCGCGTGCGGTAGTTCAGCGTCCGCATCTTCCAGGCGAGGTAGTGCGGGTCGAGCGGGATGCAATGACCTCCGACCCCGGGACCCGGCGTGAACTTCATGAACCCGAACGGCTTCGTCGCCGCGGCCTCGATCACCTCCCACACGTCCACGCCCAGCTTGTCGCACACGATCGCCATCTCGTTCGCGAGCCCGATGTTCACGCTGCGGAACGTGTTCTCGAGGATCTTCACCAGCTCCGCCGCCTCGGGCGACGAGACGGGCACGAGCCGCTCGATCGCGGGCTGGTAGATCGCCATCGTGACCCGGCGGCACGTCTCGGTGATCCCGCCGACCACCTTGGGCGTGTTGCGGGTCTTCCACGTCGGGTTGCCCGGATCCACCCGCTCCGGCGAGAACGCGAGGAAGAAGTCCGCTCCCACTTTCAGCCCGGTGCTCTCGAGCTCGGGCAGCAGCAGCTCCCGCGTGGTGCCGGGATAGGTCGTGGACTCGAGCACGATGAGCTGGCCCCGCCGCAGCGTCCGCTTCACCGAGTTCGTGGCGGTGAGCACGTAGCTCACGTCCGGGTCCTTGGTCTTGGAGAGCGGCGTGGGAACACAGATCGACACCACGTCCGGCTCGCCGAGCCGGACGAGATCCGCCGTGGCCGCGAACTTGCCGGCCTGCGCGAATCCCTGGATGTCCGCGCTCGGCACGTCCGCGATGTGCGAGCGCCCCTGGCCCAGGCCGTCCACGACGGCCCGGTTGACGTCGAACCCGAGCACGCGATAGCCCGCCCGGGCGAATTCCACCGCGAGCGGGAGCCCCACGTATCCGAGCCCCACGACGCCCACCAGCGCGGAGCGGTCCCGCGCCTTGGCGAGCAGGACGTCGGCGGGCGAGTTGGCGGCGGCCGCGGTCACAGCGCCACCGGCGTGCCGCCGGACGCGAGCGAGCGCGACGCGCCCTCGAGCACCCGCACCACGCGCACCCCGTCCTCGGCCCCCGCCCGCGGGGCTTCGACCCCGCGCGCCACGCGCACGAAGTGCCCGAGCTCGGCCGCCAGCGGCTCGACGTTCGGGATCTTGGGAATGAAAATATCGCCCTCCCGGATCGTCAGGCTCTCCCCGTAGGAGGCGTACTCGGGCGGGCGGTCCACGCCGCGGTCGTAGATGCGCAGCTTCTCCCGCGGCTCCATGTCGTCGAACAGCACCATCTTCTTCGCTCCCACGACCGTCAACTTCCGCTCCTTGTGCGGATCCAGCCAGGAGAGCTGCACATGGGCGAGGACGCCGCTCGCGAACTCCATCGTCAGGAAGACCACGTCCTCCACATTCGGCTGGAGGTAGCTCCTCCCCTGGGCGGCGACCCGTATCGGCGCCGCATCGAGCAGGTAGAGTGCCACCGACACATCATGCGGCCCGAAGCTCCACAGGGCGTTCTCGTCCGCCCGGACCTGGCCCAGGTTCACCCGCAGGCCGTACAGGTAGTAGACCTCGCCGAGCTCTCCGCCCTGCACCATGGCCCGCAGCCGCTCCACGGCGGGGTGGAATACGAGCAGGTGCCCCGCGACCACGGGCGCCCGGCACTCGGCGGAGCGCTGCGCCACGGCCTGGGCATCCGGAACGTTCAGGGCGAACGGCTTCTCGACGAGGCACGGCTTGCCCGCCTCGAGACATTGCAGCGCCAGCCGCGCGTGCGTAGCCGCGGGGGACGCCACGATCACCGCTTCCACCCTGCCGAGCAGGTCGCCGACGTCTCCGGTGATGTGCGTCGCGGGGTATTGGCGGGCCAGGCGCTCGCGCAGGCTCGGGTCCGTGTCGCACACCGCCGCCAGCTCGGCCTCGGCCAGCCCCGCGGCCGTGCGGACGTGGTTCTTGCCCCATGCCCCCGCGCCGACGACGCCCAGTTTGAGGCGCCTCACCTATAGAACCCGCGGATCGCATCGATCACGTAGTCGAGTTGACCGCGGGTGAGCTCCGGGTACACCGGCAGCGAGATCGCCTCGGCGGCCGCCCGCTCGGACTCGGGGAGCCGGCCCCGCCCGTAGCCCAGGTCGCGGAAGCAGTTCTGCAGGTGCAGCGGCACGGGGTAATACACCGCGCTGCCGATCTCGCGGCTCTTGAGGTGCCCCTGGAGCTCGTCGCGCCGCTCGACCCGCAGGGTGTACTGATGGAAGATGTGCTCGTTGCACGCATCCACGACGGGCGTCTTCACCTGCGGCAGGCCGGCGAGCCCGTCCGTGTAGTACGCCGCGTGCTCGCGCCGTTTCGCGGACCAGGCGGCGAGATGCGGCAGCTTCGCGAGCAGCACGGCCGCTTGCAGGGCGTCGAGCCGCGAGTTGGTGCCGACCTCGTCGTGGTGGTACTGTTTCGCGCCGCCGTGCAGCCGGAGCTTTCGCAGCCGCTCGGCAATCCCGTCGTGCGACGTGACCATCATGCCGCCGTCGCCCCAGGCACCGAGGTTCTTGCTCGGGAAGAAGGAGAAACCCGTCACCCACCCCAGCTCGCCCGCCATCCGCCACTGGCCGTCGATCCGGCGGCGCGCGCCGATCGCCTGCGCGGCGTCCTCGACGATCGCGATGTCGCGATCCTGCGCGACCGCCAGGAGGCGCTCCACCGCGGCCATCTGGCCGTACAGGTGCACGGGCACGACCGCCCGGGTGCGCGGCGTGATCGCGGCGGCGACCGCGGCCGGCGCGATGTTGAAGGTGTCGGGCTCGATGTCCACGAACACGGGCGTGCCCCCCGCGTTGTGGATCGCGCCCGCGGTCGCGAAGAAGGTGAACGGCGTGGTGATCACCTCGTCGCCCGGTCGCAACGGCAGCGCCCGGAGCGGGAGGAGCAGCGCGTCGGTCCCGCTGGCGCACGCGATGCCATGCCTCGCGCGGCACAGCGCGGCCACGTCGGTCTCGAGCCGCTGGACGGCGGGGCCCATCACGAACTGCTGGGCTTCTATGACCGCCTGCACGGCGGGAAGGACCTCGTGCTTGATGGCGCGATACTGCGCCACCAGGTCCAGGAGCGGCACGTTCACGTTGTCAGGATCCGGCGAAAGCGCCGCAATTTACCCCGCCCGCGCGGGACGGGCAATCGGGCGGAGCGCGCCGCCCGATTCTTCGTACCGCGATCCGCAGGCGGCACAAGACGCTTGGCCATTCGCCACGTGCAGCCGCTCGCCGCACTGGCACATCCAGCCGACGCGCCGGGCGGGGACGCCCACCATCAGGGCGTGGGGGGGGACATCGGAGGTGACGACGGCGCCCGCGCCGATGAACGCGTATTCGCCGAGCGTCACGCCGCACACGATGGTGGCGTTGGCGCCGATCGAGCCGCCGCGCTTCACGAGCGTCTGGAGGTACTCGTGCTTGCGCGACACGTGGCTTCGCGGAGTGAGGACGTTGGTGAAAACGCACGACGGCCCGCAGAACACGTCGTCCTCGAGGACCACGCCTTCGTAGATTGAGACGTTGTTCTGGATCTTGACGTTGTTGCCGATCGTGGTCCCGGGCATCACGACGACGTTCTGTCCGAGGTTGCAGCGCTCGCCGATCACGGCGCCCGGCATGACGTGGCAGAAGTGCCAGATCTTGGTCCCCGTTCCGATCCGGGCACCCTCGTCCACGTAGCTCGATTCGTGCACGAAGTAGTCGGACATCTAGACTCCCACCACCTTCACCTCGAGCTCGAGCTCGACGCCGGTCTTCTTGGCGACGGCCTTCCGGACGTGCTCGATCAGCTTGAGGACGTCACTCGCGGTCGCGGTGCCCGTGTTGACGATGTAGTTCGCGTGCAGCGTCGAGACCTGGGCGCCGCCGATCGCGAACCCCTTCAGGCCCGCTTCGTCGATCAGCATGGCCGCCGTCCGAGGCCCGCCCGGGTTCTTGAACACCGAGCCGCAGCACGGCTGGTCGAACGGCGTGCCCGCTTTGCGCCACCGCAGCAGCTTGCCCTGGATGTCCTTCAGCTTGGCGGGCGGCTCCTCCATCAAGGCCAGCTTCGCCTCCAGCACCACCACGTTCTCCAGGTTCGAGCCGCGGTAGCGGTAGGAGATCTGTTTGCGCAGGAGCGGCTTGACCTTGCCCCTGGCATCCATCACGCTCACCTCGGTGACGATCTCCGCGAACTCGGCGCCGTGCGCGCCCGCGTTCATGTACACCCCCCCACCCACGGTGCCGGGGATCCCGATGAACCGCTCGACGCCGGCAAACCCCGCCTCCGCCGTGCGCCGCGACAGGATCGGGATCGGCATGCCCGCACCCACGATCGCGGTCGCGCCCTTCATCTCGAACCGGTCGAGTCCTTTCCCCATCCTGATCACGACGCCCGGGAAGCCGCCGTCCTTGACGAGGACGTTCGAGCCCAGCCCGAGCACCAGCCAGGGGAGCCCACGCTCCTGCGCCAGCTCGAGCGCCTTCCCGACGTCGTCCGCGTCGGCCGGCAGGACGCAGTAGCGTGCCGGTCCGCCGATCCGGTAGGTCGTGTAGCGCGCGAGCGGCTCGTTCTCCAGCACGCGGCCGCGGAACTTGACCTTGGGCGCGGGCGGCGCCGCCGCGGCCCCCGCGGGCGGGCGCTTCGCCGCGGACCCGGCGGCCGCCTTGCCCGCCGGTTTGGGCGTCGCTTTCACCGGCCGCTTCGCTACGCCCGAACCGCCGGCGCTCGGCTTGGAGCCGCCGCCTTTGCGCCTTCCCCCGACTGCTTTTCGACGGTCGTTCTTTCGTGCCATTCTTGCAGGCTCCTCACGCTCCCCGTCCGGCTGCGCAGAGCGATGATCGCGTCACAGGCGGCGCTCGCCGCCGACATCGACGTCGTGTACGGCACGCGGTGCATCAGCGCCGCGCGCCGGATGGCGTAGTCGTCCGCCTGCGTGAACTTGCCGAGCGGGGTGTTGATCAGGAGCTGTACCTCCCCCGACACGATCAGGTCGATCGCGTTCGGCCGCCCCTCGTGCACCTTCGCCACGCGCTCGGCCGGAATCCCGCGCGCCCGGAGGTACTTCTGGGTGCCCTCCGTCGCCCTGATCCGGAAGCCCAGCTCGTGGAACCGCCGGACGATCGGCACCACGGTCGGCTTATCCGAGTCGTTCACCGTCACCAAGATCGCTCCCTCGAGCGGCAGGCTGCCGTCCGCCGCGATCTGCGCCTTGGCGAACGCCATCCCGAAGCTGTCCGCGAGCCCCATGACCTCCCCGGTGGAGCGCATCTCCGGGCCCAGGATGGTATCGACCCCCGGGAGTTTCGTGAAGGGGAAGACCGCCTCCTTGACCGCCACCCCGGGGAGCGGAAGGTCATCGGGAAGCCCCAGTTCGTCCAGGGTCCGCCCGGTCATGACCGCAGCCGCGAGCTTGGCCAGGGACACGCCCGTCGCCTTGCTCACGAACGGAATCGTCCGCGAGGCCCTGGGGTTGACCTCGAGCACGTGGACGACCCCGTCCTTGATGGCGTACTGCACGTTGATCAACCCCACCACCCCCAGGGCGTCCGCGAACGCCATGGTGTAGCGCCGCATCTCCTCGACCTGCCGGTCCCCGATGAGATAGGGGGGCAGCACGCAGGCCGAGTCGCCCGAGTGGACCCCGGCGTCTTCGATGTGCTGCATCACGCCGCCGACCACGCAGCGCCGGCCGTCGGCGATGGCGTCCACGTCCCCTTCGAACGCGTCTTCGAGGAAGCGGTCGATCAGCACCGGGTGCTCGGGAGCCGCCCGCGCCGCGCGCTCGAAGTAGGCGCGCAGCGACCCCTCGTCATACACGATCTCCATCGCCCGCCCTCCGAGCACGTAGGAGGGGCGCACCAGGACCGGGTACCCAATGCGCCGCGCCACCGTCACCGCCTCCTCCAGCGACCGCGCGATACCGTTCGGTGGCTGCGTGATGCCGAGGCGGCGGGCCAGCGCCTCGAACCGCTCGCGGTCCTCCGCCATGTCGATCGAATCGGGCGAGGTGCCCAGGATCGGCACGCCGGCCGCCGCGAGCGGCTTGGTGAGTCGGAGCGGCGTCTGCCCGCCGAGCTGGACGACCACGCCCTTGGGCCGTTCCCAGCGAACGATCTCGACGACGTCCTCGAAGGTGAGCGGCTCGAAGTACAGCTTGTCCGAGATGTCGAAGTCGGTGGAGACGGTCTCGGGGTTCGAGTTGATCATGATGGTGCGAAACCCGAGCTCCCGGAACGCGAGCCCGGCGCGGACGCAGCAGTAGTCGAACTCGACCCCCTGCCCGATGCGGTTCGGGCCGCTGCCGAGGATCACGATCCCCTGCTCCCCGAACGGCTCCGACTCGGTCTCGTCGTCGTACGAGCCGTAGAGGTACGGCGTGGACGACGGGAACTCGCCCGCGCAGGTGTCCACGGTCTTGTAGGCGGGATGGACGCCGAGCTCCCAGCGGCGCCCGCGCATCGCGTCCTCGCTCGTGCCGCGCAGCGTCCCCAGCTGCGCATCGCTGAAGCCCATCCGCTTCATCCGGCGGAGCTCGCCGGCGCCCACCTCCGGCAGCGCGGCGAACCAGCGCTCGGCCACCACCAGCTCCTCCATCTGATAGAGGAACCAGGGGTCGATGCCGGAGGCCCGGGAGATGTCGTCCACCGGGACGGCCGCGAGCAGCGCCCGCTTGATCTGGAAGATCCGCTCCGGCGTCGGCGTGCGCAGCGCGACCCGCAGGTCGTCGGGCGCGTCGCTCGTCAGCCGGTCGTCGGCGAGCGTCTGCCCCACGACCCACCCCGGCCGGCCGGTCTCGAGCGCGCGCAGGCCCTTCTGGAGCGCTTCCTTGAAGGTCCGGCCGATCGCCATCGCCTCGCCCACCGACTTCATCTGGGTCGTGAGGCGGTAGTCGGCGGTGGGGAACTTCTCGAACGCGAACCGCGGGGTCTTCACGACGACGTAGTCGAGCACCGGCTCGAACGAGGCGGGCGTGGTCTTGGTGATGTCGTTCGGGAGCTCGTCCAGGGTGTAGCCGACGGCGAGCTTGGCGCCGATGCGGGCGATCGGGAAACCGGTCGCCTTGGACGCGAGGGCCGAGCTGCGCGACACCCGCGGGTTCATCTCGATCACGAGCATCTCGCCGTCGGCGGGGTTCACGGCGAACTGGATGTTGCAGCCGCCCGCCTCAACGCCGATCTCGCGGATGATGGCGATCGCGGCGTCCCGCATCCGTTGGTACTCGCGGTCCGTGAGGGTCAGGGCCGGCGCGACGGTGATCGAATCGCCGGTGTGGACCCCCATGGGATCGAGGTTCTCGATCGAGCAGACGATGACGACGTTGTCGCGCCGGTCCCGCATGACCTCGAGCTCGAACTCCTTCCAGCCGAGCACGCTGCGCTCGATGAGCGTGGTGTGCACCGGGGACAGCTCGAGCGCCCGCTCGGCCAGCTCTTCGAACTCGGCGCGGTTGTACGCCACGCCGCCGCCCGTGCCGCCCAGCGTGAACGACGGGCGGAGGATGGCCGGGTAGCCGGTTTCGGCCGCGACCGCGAGCCCCTCCTCCACCGACGCGACCGTCCGGCCCACGGGCGTGGCGAGGCCGACGCGCTGCATCGCGGCCGCGAACTCCGCACGATCCTCGGCCATCTGGATGGCGCGGGCGTTCGCCCCGATCAGCTCCACCCCGTACCGCTCGAGCGTGCCGTCCCGCGCCAGCGCCATCGCCACGTTGAGGGCCGTCTGGCCGCCCATCGTGGGCAGCAGCGCATCCGGCCGCTCCCGCTCGATCACCTTGCGCACCCAGTCGGGGGTGACGGGCTCGATGTAGGTGCGGTCGGCGAGCTCGGGATCGGTCATGATCGTGGCGGGGTTCGAATTCACCAGCACGACCGTATAGCCCTCTTCCTTGAGCGCCTTGACGGCCTGGGTGCCGGAATAGTCGAACTCCGCCGCCTGCCCGATCACGATCGGCCCGGAGCCGAGCAGCAGGATACGGCGGAGGTCAGTCCGCTTGGGCATCGAGCACATCCCGCAGGATATCGTCCAACGAGTGACGCGGCGTCCACCCCGTGGCCGCGCGCAGCTTCGCGGCGTCCCCGACGAGGTGGGGGATGTCCCCGCCGCGCATCAAGTCGGGGTCGGCCTCGGGGATGGGGCGTACGCCCACGAGCTGCGCCAGCCGGTAGAACAGCTCCTCCAGCGCGATCTCCTGGCCCGAGGCGACGTTGTAGATCTCGCCCGGCTGGCCGCGCGTCAGCAGCCGCGCGTAGGCATCCACGACGTCCTGCACGTGCAGGAACTCGCGCACGGGCTCGAGGTTTCCCACCTTGACCACCGGGGCGCCGATGCGCTTCGCGAACTTGAGGCGCTGCGCGAGGGCCGGCACCAGGAACCGCGCCTCCTGGCCCGGCCCCGTGTGCGCGAACGGCCGCGCAACCACGGTCCGAAGCTCGGCCCGGCGCCAGATCTCGAGCGCCGCGAGCTCCGCCCCCGCCTTGCTCGCGGCATACGGCGAGCACGGCGCGACCGGATCCATTTCCCGGCGCGGCCGCTGCTCGTCGCAGGCGCCGTACACTTCGCCCGTCGAGACGACCAGCACGAGCGGATCGGCGCGCCCGGCGCGCTTCGCCTCCGCCAGGACCTGGACGAGCCGAGCGGTGCCCGCGGCGTTGACCGTCCACGCGTAGCCCGGGTCGCGCGCCGCGTCGCTTACGGACGACACGGCGGCGAGGTGCACCACGCCGTCGTACGGCAGGTCCGCGAGGCGGCGCACCGACTCCGGGTCGGTGAGCTCGAGCGGCAGCCAGCGCACCGCGTGCCGCTCCTCCGCGGTGAGCTCCCCGCTGCCGCCGCGCGCCGGCGGGCGCTGGTCCGGCCGCACGGCCCCGCACACCTCGCGCCCGTCGTCGAGCAGCCGGCGGAGCAGCGACCGGCCCACGAAGCCGTCAGCCCCGGTGACGAGCACCTTCATGGGACGCGCTTCAGATCGGCGTCCACCATCATCTGCACCAGCTCCCGGAACGTCGTCTTGGGTGCCCAGCCGAGCTCGCGCTGCGCCTTGCCCGCGTCCGCCTGGAGGAGGTCCACCTCGGCGGGCCGGACGAAGCGCGGATCCACGCGCACGTATTTCTCCCAGTCGAGCCCCACGTGGGCGAACGCGATCTCGCACAGCTCGCGCACGGTGTGCGTGTCGCCCGTCCCGATCACGTAGTCACCGGGCCGGGGCGGCTGCAGCATGCGCCACATGGCGTCGACGTAGTCGCCCGCGAAGCCCCAGTCGCGCCGCGCGTCGAGATTGCCGAGCCGGAGCTCCCGGTCCTTGCCCTTCACGATGCGCGCGACGCCGTGGCTGACTTTGCGCGTCACGAACTCGAGCCCGCGGCGGGGCGATTCGTGGTTGAAGAGGATGCCGCTCACGGCGTACAGCCCGTAGGACTCGCGGTAGTTCACCGTGATCCAGTGACCGTACACCTTGGCGACCCCGTACGGAGAGCGCGGGTAGAATGGCGTCGTCTCGCGCTGCGGCGTCTCCTGTACCTGGCCGAACATCTCCGACGAGCTGGCCTGGTAGAGGCGCGCCTCCGGATGCGCGAGGCGCACCGCCTCCAGCAGCCGGGTGACGCCCAGGGCCGTGAACTCGCCGGTCAGCACCGGCTGGGTCCAGGAGGTCGGCACGAAGCTCTGGGCCGCGAGGTTGTAGACTTCGTCCGGCTTCGCGTCGCGCACCACGGACGTGAGGGAGTGCTGGTCCAGCAGGTCCGCGGCCACGATGTGCAACCGATCGAGCAGGTGACCGATCCGCTCGTAGGAGTCGTGCGACGTGCGCCGCACCACCCCCACGACCTCGTAGCCCCGGTCGAGCAGCAGCTCGGCGAGGTAGGAACCGTCCTGTCCCGTGACGCCGGTGATCAGCGCGATCTTCCTGCGGGGTTGCCCCGGCTGCGTGGCCGGTTTAGCTTTCCCGCCCTTACGGGCTTCCCCGCCCTTACGGACGGGGCTATGCTGCTTCGCGGCGCTCATTCCTTCAAGTCGGCCAGGCCCATGGCGCGAGTGTGCGAGATCTGTGGCAAGGGCCCCGTGACGGGGCACACCGTCAGCCACGCCAACAATAAGTCGAACCGGCGCTGGTATCCGAACCTCCAGCGGGTCCGCGTCCTCGTCGACGGAGCCGCGCGGCGGATGCGCGTCTGCACGCGCTGCCTGAAGTCGAACCGTATCGCGAAGGCATCCTAACAAAAAAGGGGGACTGAAGCGTCCCCCGTCGCGTCCCCCCGCCGCCGCTCGTCACGCACCCAGCAATTCGATCCGGGCCACCTCGGCGCCGTCCCCAGAGCGATGGCCCAGCTTGACGATCCGCGTGTAGCCCCCGGGACGCGCGGCGAAGCGCGGGCCCAGGTCCTTGAACAGCCGGTGCGTGACCGCGCGGTCCTTGATGCGACGCTCCACCAGGCGCCGCGCGTGCAGGTCGCCGCGGCGCGCCAGCGTGATCAGCCGCTCGGCGTAGGGGCGCAGCTCCTTCGCTTTCGCCTCCGTGGTCACGATGCGGTCGTGACGGAACAAACTCGCGGCGAGATTCGCGAGCAGGGCCCGCTTGTGGCTCGCCGTGCGCGACAGTTGCCGCCCCTTGGCGCGGTGCCGCATTACTCCCCTTCTCCTTCGGTGGCCTGGGTTTGCGGCGGCGTGCCCTGGTCGAGGACCTGGAGCTCGCCTTCGCTCTCTTCGAACTTCATCCCGAAGTTGAGCCCCTCCCGGCGGAGCAGCTCGGCGATCTCGCCCAGCGCCTTCTCGCCCACGTTCTTCACCTTGAGCAGGTCCTCCTCGCGGTACTGCACGAGGTCGCCCAGCGTGCGGACGTTCGAGTTCTTGAGGGAGTTCACCGACCGGACCGAGAGACCCACGTCGTCGATGCTCCGGTTCAGCGCCTCGCGCAGGCGGGTCGCGGCGGCGCCGCCGTTCCCCGCCGGCTGGGCGTTGACCATTGGCACCTTGCCGAAGTCCACGAAAAACCGGAAGTGCTCTTGCGCGAGCGCCGCGGCGTACGCGACCGCGTCCTCGGGGGAGATGGTGCCGTTCGTCTCGACCGTGAGCGTCAGGCGGTCGTAGTCGGTGCGCTGCCCCACGCGCGTCTCCGCCACCGTGAAGTTGGCGCGCCGCACCGGGTTGTAGATCGAGTCGACCCGCACCACGTCCACCGGCATCGCGCGGTCCAGCGGGTGCTGCTCGGCCTCGACGTAGCCGCGGCCCTTGTTCACGTACAGCTCGCCCGAGATCTCGCGGTCGTCCTGGACCGTGAAGAGCAGCTGATCCGGGTTCACGATCGTGACGGCGCTGTGCGCCTCGATGTCGCGCCCGTAGACGGGGCCGGCCCGTTCGTGCTTGATGCGGAGCACGGCCTCGTCCACGTCCGCCGTGAGGACGAGGGTGAGCTGCTTCAGTCGCTGGATGATCTGGTGCACGTCCTCGACGACCCCCGAGATCGTCTGATGCTCATGCACCACGCCGTCCAGCCGGAACGCCCACACCGCCGTACCGCGCAGCGAGCTGAGCAGCATCCGGCGCAGCGAGTTGCCGAGCGTGTAGCCGTAGCCCCGCTCCAGCGGCTGCAGGCGGAACTCGGCTGCGTTCGGGTTGTCCTCCCGCTTGGTCATCTCGACCAGGTGGGGCCGGACGAGGCCCGTCAAATCAAGGGTCGTGATCACTTGGAATAGAGCTCGACGATGAGCTGTTCTTGCGCTGCGATCGGGATCGCGTGGCGCGTCGGCCGCTCCGTCATCTTTCCGACCCCCTTGTCGGTGTCAACGTGGATCCAGGACACGGGCTGGGTGCGCCCGAACTGCTCGATGGCCTGCTTGACCAGGACCAACTCGCGGCTTGCGTCGGCGACCTTCACTTCGTCGCCGGGCTTCACCCGGCAGGACGGAATGTCCATCGTGCGGCCGTTCACCAGAATGTGGCGATGCCGCACGAGCTGGCGCGCCTGCTTGCGGGACGTGGCAAATCCCATCCGGTAGACCAGGTTGTCCAGCCGGCTCTCGAGCGCCACCAGCAGCGCCTCGCCCGTGACGCCCGGCTCCTTCAGCACCCGGTCGAAGATGTTGCGGAACTGGCGCTCCGACAGGCCGTAGATCCGCTTGACCTTCTGTTTCTCACGCAGCTGCCGCGCGTACTCGGACGCCTTGCGCCGCCGGCCGGTCGACTGGCCGTGCTGGCCGGGAGCGTACGAGCGCCGCTCCACGGCGCACTTCTCGGTGAGGCAGCGTGTCCCCTTGAGGAACAGTTTCGTGCCCTCGCGGCGGCACAGCCTGCAGACGGGCCCCGTGTACCGCGCCACCGCTCAGACCCGCCGCTTCTTGGGCGGCCGACACCCGTTGTGCGGGATCGGCGTCACGTCGCGGATGGAGCGGATTTGCAGCCCCGCGGTCGCGAGGGCCTGGATCGCCGACTCGCGGCCCGAGCCCGGTCCCTGCACGCGCACGTGCACGCGCCGCACGCCGAGGTTCAGCGCCTCGCGCGCCGCCTGCTCGGCCGCCACCGTGGCCGCGAACGGCGTCGATTTCTTGGAGCCCTGGAACCCGGCCTTGCCCGAGGAACCCCACGTGATGACGTTCCCCTGCATGTCCGTGATCGTGATGAGTGTGTTGTTGAAGGTCGCGGTGACGTGGGCGATGCCCTCCGCCTCGACGACCTTCTTGGCCCGCTTCGCGCCTGCCGCCTTCACCTGTGCCATGGATGTGTCTACTTTTTCAGCGCGGGCTTCTTCTTACCCGCGATCGCACGCCGCGGCCCCTTCTTGGTGCGCGCATTGGTGTGCGTGCGCTGGCCGCGCACGGGCAGTCCCTTGCGATGACGGGTCCCCCGATACGTCCCGATGTCCATCAGCCGCTTGATGTTCATCGCGACCTCGGTGCGGAGCGCGCCCTCGACCTTGTAATCCCGCTCGATCACCTGGCGCAGCCGCGCGACCTCGGCGTCCCGCAGGTCGCGCACGCGAGCGTCCGGGCTGATCCCGGTCTCCGCGAGGATCTTCCTCGCGTTGCTGGAGCCGATGCCGTAGATGTACGGAAGGGCGTATTGAATCTTCTTGTCGCGCGGCAGATCCACGCCGGCTATGCGCGCCATGCCCTACCCCTGCCGCTGCTTGTGCTTGGGTGTGCGCTTGCAGATGACGCGGATGACGCCCTTCCGCTTTATCACCTTGCAGTGCTCGCAAATCGGCTTGACGCTGGTTCGAACCTTCACCGAGGCCGGCCCCCCGAGATGAAGAATTTCCAACTGAACCGCGAACAATAGACGGCGTCGCAAGCTCACGCAAGGGGCCGCACTAGGGCCCGCTGCGCAGCTCGGTCAGCAGCCAGCGGCCGCCGGCCTTGCGGAATCCCAAAAACACGGTCTCCCGCCGCTCGTCGCTCGTTCCCGACACCACATAGCGGCGCTCCAGCTCCACGTACCCCTCGCCCGGCTCCACTTCGCGGACCGCGCCGACCGTGAGCCACCGCTCGACCGCGCTGCGCCAATGGCGCCGGAGCAGCTCCGCCGCCTGCGGGCGTTCGAGGGGCGACGAGGGATCCGCGCCGGGGATCTGCAGCACGAGGCTACCGCTTTGCCCCACAAGGGCTTCAGGATTGTGCGCGAGCCACGCTGCGCGTGCGCGCTCGGCCGCCTCCGGGAGGGAGCTCTGCGCCACGAGCGGCGCGCCGCCCGTCAGGGCGAGCCCCATCGGGAGGGCGAGGGGCAGCAGCCACCGTGTCATCCGAGCTCCATCAATCGCTGATACACCGCGGCCGGGTCCTTGGCCAGCGTGATCGAGCGCCCCACGACCAGATGGGTCGCGCCGCCGCGGAGGGCCTGCTCGGCGGTTACGGTGCGCCGCTGGTCCCCGGGCGCGTCGCCGGGCGCACGGATTCCCGGCACGACGATCCATCGATCGGGGCCGAGCAATGGGCGTAGCAGGGCGAGCTCGCGCCCCGAGCAGACCACGCCGGACAGGCCCGCCTGTACGGCCATACGGGCCAGGCGCTCGGCCTCGAGCCCGAGGTCCGGGACCCCGCGGCCGACGACCTGCTCAAAGCCCGACGGGTCGTGGGAGGTGAGGACGGTGACGCCGACCAGCGCCAGGTCGCCGGCCGCCTGCGTCGCGGCGGCGAGCATCGCGCGGCCGCCGAGACAGTGCACCGTGGCCATCGCGACGCCCAGCTCGCACGCGGCCGTCACCGCGCCCGCCACGGTGGTCGGGATGTCGTGCCACTTGAGGTCGAGCAAGACGCGCACGCCGCGCGCCGCGAACTCGCGCACCAGCGCCGGCCCCTCGCGCACGTACAGGGCGGGGCCGATCTTCGCCCACTGCAGGTCCGGAAGGCGCGCCGCGAGGGCGAGCGCCGCACGCCCGTCCGGCAGATCGAATGCGACGACGACATCAGCCATGCGAGAGCTCTCGCGCGACGCGCTCGGCGACCCGGGGATCGGCGAGGGTGGCGGTGCCGATCGCGACGAGGGAGGCGCCCGCCGCGAGGTACTCGCGCGCGTCGCCGGCGGTGCGGATGCCGCCGACGCCGACCACGGGGATCCCCACCTCGCCGGCGACCCGGCGGGTCGCGAGCACGGCGATCGGGAGCAACGCGGGGCCGCTCACGCCGCCCGACCCGTTGCCGAGCCGGCCGTCGAGCATCCCCGGCATGGTGTTCAGCAGCGTCACCGCGTCCGCGCCCTCGTCCCGCGCCACCCGCGCCATCGCGACGATGTCGGGCAGCACGGGCGACAGCTTGATGGAGATCGGCCTGGTCGCGGCCCGGCGGCAGCGGCGCGTCAACTCGCGCAAGCCCTCGGTGGTCGCGCCGAACTCGAGGCCGCCGGCCGTGGCGTTGGGGCAGGAAGCGTTGATCTCGAACGCGGTGATCACGTCCAGGTCGGTGAGCCCGTCGATCACCCGCACGTAGTCGTCGATCGCGGCGCCGGCGACGTTCACGAGGACGCGCGCCCGACGCAGGTTCGCCGCCAGCCAGGGCAGTTCCCGCTCGCGCACGGCAGCGAGGCCCGGGTTCGCAAGACCGACGGCGTTGAGCATGCCGCCCGCGAACACGGCGACACGCGGCGCGGGGTGGCCCCGGCGCGGCTCCGGGGTCACCGCCTTCGTCACGATGCCGCCCAGCGCGTCCAGGTCGATCGCGCGCCGCACCTCGCGCCCGAAGCCCGCGGTGCCGGAGGCGAGGAGTACGGGATTGTGGAAAGCGACGCCGAAGAGCCGTGGAAGCGCCGCCGTCACAGCGAGTCCCGCGGCTCGGCGGGGCGCGGCCGGCGCACCGGCTGGTCGTCGCGCTCCCGGCCGACCGGTCGCGGCGGCTCGGCACGGGGGGGGGGCGTGCGCGGCGCCGCCAGAGCGGGAGCGGCGACCGGCGCGACGGACGCCGGCGGATCGAGCGCCGGCCCGCGCGGCCCAGGCACAGGCGGCGCGACGCGCGAAATCCGGACCGGCTCCGCGGGTGCCGCGATGTCCAATCCGAGCGCCCGGGCCAGGGAGTCCTCGGCCGCTGCAAAGGCGGGACTCGCATCCCCCCGGAGCGCCAGCGTGTAGGGCGACGCGGGGTAGCGGCCGGCCAGCTCGGCGACCAGCGAGTCGCGGACTTCCGGGAGCAGCGCCGCGGCGGCCACGAGCGCCTTGGGCGCGAAGATCGACCGAGACCGCTCGCGCGCGAACCGGAGAAACAGGCCGCCGGCGAGGCGGAGCGCGCCAAGCGAATCCCGGGCCAGCTCGGCGGCTCGAAAGTCCGACCCCTCCTCGAGGTCTCCGAGGTCGAGCACGCGCCGCAGCAAGCCCTCGAGGGCGCGCGCCTCGCCCGCCGCCGCTCCACCGCCCTCGCCGCGCGTCAGACGGGAGAGCTCGGCGCTCACGGCGACGAGGTCCGGGAGGCTGTCGGCCCGCGCGGCAAGCGCGCGGATGCGCCGCACGCGCGCCTGCTGCCCTTCGATCGAGTCCGGCACCAGGTCGCTCACCGCGGCGTAGCGCGCGCCGGCCGCCTCCGCCCGCCTCGTCGCGACGAGGCGATCGCCGTCCGCCAGGAGCAGCCGGGCCCGGGCGCCCGCAGGCACGCGGCGTCGCGCGAGGAGGCTGTCGAGGGCTCCGCTCGCCGCGTCCGGGCCCGCGGCCCGGGCGAGGTCGTCGAGGAGCGGCGCCCAATCGCCCTCGCGGAAGCCGGCGCGCGTCAGGGTGTCGACGAGCGCGATCGCCTCCGGGTCGCGCCCCGCGGCGAGCAGCACCCGGGCGCGCGCCGACCCGGCGGCAGCCTCCGCGGAGCGTCGATACCACTCCGCCGCAGACGCGTAGGCGCCTGCGCGCTGGGCGGCGCGGCCCGCCAGGAACGCGGCGCGCGAGCGCCGGCCCGGGTCGCGGGAGGCGGTGACTTCCGCGAGCCGGCGTTGCGCCTCGGCCGGGTCGTCCGCGTCGAGCGCGCACTCCGCGGCCGCCAGGGCAGCGCGCTCGTGCAACGTCCCGTTGCGCGCAGTGCGCAGCGCGAGCGCCAGCGGTGTGCCCGCCCGGTCGCAGGCGCCGCTCCGGGCGAGGCCCTCTCCCTGCAGCACCAACGCCGGCTCCGCCCAGCGGCTCTTGGGGTGCCGCGTCACCACGGATTCCGCCTTCCCGGCGGCGCGCGCCCACCAAGACCGTGCCTCGAGCGCGCTGCCGCGCGCCTCCGCCTTGCGCGCTTCCCGGGCGAACCGCTCCGCGCTCCACATCGCGTTGTAATAGACGCATGAGACGGCGCCGGCGAGCGCCAGCTGCAGCGCCGCGAGCCGCTTCACTCGCCCCCTGCCGGGGCGGCGAGCGCCAGCTTCCGCTCGAACTCGAGCAGGTACGCCACGATGCCGTCCGCGATGGCGCTCGCGATCTTGTGCTGCCCGAGGCTCGACGCGAGGAACGCGCCGTCCTCCCGGTTCGTGGCGAAGCCGGTCTCCACCAGGATCGCCGGGCGCCGCGCGGTCGTGAGCACCATGAAGCCCGCCTGCTGCACGCCCCGGCCGCCGCCCGGATGGACCGTGACGACCTTGCTCTGCACCAGGTCCGCCAGGCGCGCCGATTCGCGGAGATACTCGTTGAGCTGGAGGTCTCTCAGGATGAAGTCGATCGGGCCCCGCGTCCCGGCCGCGGGCGCGACCTCGAACCGGATGGCTGCGTTCTCCATCTTGGCGACTCGCTGCTGATCCTCGGTCTTGGCGCCGGACAGGAAGTAGGTTTCGACGCCGCTCGCATGGTCGCCGCGCCGCCCGTCGGGCATCGCGTTCACGTGGATGCTGACGAACAGGTCGCAGGCCACGGTGCAGAACGCGCCGCGGTCGGCGAGGGCGACCAGGGTGTCAGCGGTGCGCGTCAGCACAGCATCGATCCCGCGCCGCGCGAGCTCCGCGCGAAGCAGCCGCGCGATGGCGAGCGTGATGTCCTTCTCGGCGACGCCGCTCGGGAAAAAGCGACCCGGGTTGCCCGGATCGACGCCGCCGTGGCCGGGGTCGATCACGACCGAGTGGCGGTGCCGCAGCCCCGTGAGCGGGTTGCGCGTCACGGCCGGCCGCGCGGACGCGCCGCCGGTGGACGCCCCCGCCGCAGGCGCCGCCGCGAGCGCGCCCGCGGCGGCGCCATCCTCGAGCCGCCCCGCCGCCTGATCCCAGTGATACCGGGCCCCGAGCACGCGCGGCACGCAGTCGGCGAGCCAGGAGAGCGGCAGGAACAGGGTGTCCCGCGCCACATAGGGCTCGCCTGCCAGCACGTACACGATCGCGCCCGCCCGCACGAACGGCGCGCCGAGCTGGAACACGAAGGCCACGCCACCGATCCCGACGGTGGCGCGCGAGCCCTCGAGGGCCGCCGTGACTCCCAACGGCCCCGCCAGGAGCGGCGCCGCCACCGCCGCGCTGCCACGCTCGGTCCGCACGGGGACGCTCGTCTGGCCGCGCGGCGTCGCGATGACCACCGCCTGCAGCGGCGCCTGAGGCCCGGCGAGGAGCAGCCACATGAGCGCGATCATCCGCGCCGCCCCCGAATCGCACGCGCGAGCTCGCGCTCCGCCGTGCGGCGCTTCAGCTCCTCGCGCTTGTCGTGCAGCTTCTTCGCCTTGGCGAGGGCGATCGCCACCTTCGCCACGCCGTTCTTGAAGTACAGCTCGAGCGGCACGAGCGTGAGCCCTTTGCGGCTCGTGCCGCCGATGAGCTTGCGGATCTCGTGCGCGTGCAGGAGTAGCTTGCGGGAGCGGGCGGGGGGCGGGTTGTTGTAGCTGCCGGGGAGGTAGGGAGAGATCGTCATGCCCTCGAGCCAGATCTCGGCGTTCCGCACGTGCGCGTACGCTTCGACCAGACTCGCTTTCCCCTCCCGCAGCGACTTGACCTCGGTCCCCGTCAGCACGACGCCTGCCTCCCACGTCTCAAGGAGATGGTAGTCGTGTCGCGCGCGGGGGTTGCGGGCTATGGAGACGTTGTCCACCGGGCAAGGCCAAGATAGGAACCGGGTCTGGGACGGTCAAGCCAAGAGTTGACTTGGGGTTATACCGCGGCTTAGATTCGCCGTTCCCAATCGCGCCGAAGTGGTGGAATTGGTAGACGCGCTGCGTTCAGGGCGCAGTGGGCGCAAGCCCGTGTGGGTTCGAGTCCCACCTTCGGCACTCTGCCGTCTTCCCTTCCCCTCCCCGGGCGGACAGGCGGACAGGCGGTCAGGCGGACGGAGAAGTCAAAGGCGGCGATCGACTCGCCGCCTTTCGTTTTCAGACCGCCCGACCGCCTGTCCGCCTGTCCGCCGCCTTTAATAGCGCGGCATCCCCGGATCCACGTTCGCCGCCCACGCATCGATGCCGCCTCGCAGGCTCCGCACCTTGGAGAACCCGGCCGCCTTGAGGATGTCGAGCGCCTTGAGCGAGCGCGCCCCGTGGTGGCAGTGCGTCACGATCTCGCGGTGACCGTCCAGCTCACCGAGCCGATCCGGCAGCTCACCCAAGGGAATCAGGACCGCGCCCTCGATGTGTGCGATCTCGTGCTCGTGCGGCTCGCGCACGTCGATGACGAGCAGGTCGGGGTTGCGCTGCCACTCCGCCTGCAGCTCGGGCGCCGTGATCTCCGCTCCTTCGTACGACGGCTCCGCGCCGACGCCGCAGAACGCCTCGTAGTCGATCAGCTCGGTGACGGTCGGGTGCCGGCCGCACACCGGGCACTCCAGGTCCTTCTCGAGCTTGAGCTCCCGGAACTGGAGCTTCAGCGCGTCGAACAGCAGCAGACGCCCGATCAGCGGCTCGCCCACCCCGAGGATGAGCTTGAGAGTCTCCATCGCCTGGATCGAGCCGATGATCCCCGGCAAGACGCCCAGCACCCCGCCCTCGGCGCACGACGGCACGAGTCCCGGGGGAGGGGGCTCGGAGTAGAGGCACCGGTAGCACGGGCCCTCCCGGGCGGAGAACACCGAAGCCTGCCCCTCGAACCGGAAGATCGAGCCGTACACGTTTGGCTTGCCGAGCAGGACGCACGCGTCGTTCACGAGGTAGCGCGTAGGGAAGTTGTCGGTCCCGTCCGCCACCACGTCGAACTGCCGGATAATGTCGAGCGCGTTCGCCGAGGTGAGGCGCGTCTCGAACGTCTCGACACGCACGTTCGGGTTCAGGTCCCGGATCCGCTGCGTCGCGGACTCGAGCTTCGGCCGCCCCACGGTCGACGTGCCGTGGATGATCTGACGCTGGAGGTTCGTCTTGTCGACGACGTCGAAATCCACCAAGCCGAGCGTGCCGACCCCGGCGGCCGCGAGGTAGAGCGCCGCCGGAGACCCGAGCCCGCCCGCGCCCACCAGCAGCACGCGGGCCGCCTTCAGCTTGCGCTGCCCACCGACCCCGACATCCGGCAGGATCAGGTGGCGCGAGTAGCGCAGGATCTCCTCGTGCGACAACGCCGGGAGCGGGGGCGCCGCCTGCGGCGCGCCGACCTCCACCGCGGTGCCGCCCGCGATGCTCGGAATGATCGAGACCGTGTCGCCCGGCCGCACCCGGGTCTCCTGCTGCGAGAGCTGCCGGATGTCCCGGTCGTTGACGTACACGTTCACGAAGGTGCGCAGCCGGCCGTCGTCGGCGAACAGGTGCTTGCGCAGGGCGGCGTGCTCCCCGGCCAGCCGGTCCAGGAGCTCGCCCACGCTCCCGGCTTCAACCTCGACGGCGTCGCGCCCGTCCACGTACGGGCGCAGCGGTGTGGGAATCAATACGGTCACTGCCATACGACCTTCCGCTCCTCGATGATGATGGACTCCTCGGCGAAGCCGTCGCGGCCGTCCGCGAGGGTCCAGCTCTTGAGTTCTCCGGCGCGCCCGCGGGTCACGCCGACGATCACATACGAGAGCCACGGCCACGCGTGCTCCCGATCGAACGCCGACGGCGCCGGCGGATGGTCGGGGTGCGAGTGGTACACCCCGATCACCGCGAGCCCGTCGCGGTCCAGCTGTTCCTGCGCGCGGCGGAACGACTCGGGATCGATCAGATAGCGGTTGCGCGCCGAATCGGTCCGCTGGTTCGCGAGGGGCACGAGCTGCACCGCCGCCTTGCGATCGCCGTCCACGGTACCGCCGATGAGCCCGCACGCCTCGGCGGGATAGTCGGCCTCACCGTGGCGCCGGATCGCGGCCGCGTGGCGCGGCTCGAGCACGAGCGTCATACCTCCGCCCCCGGGCGGCGACGCTCCTCACTGAGATACCGCGTCCCCGAATCGGGGGCGATCACGACGATTACGGCGGTCGGGCGGTCAGGCGGTTGGGCGGAGGACACCCGCTGCGCAGCCACGACCGCAGCGCCCGCAGACCAGCCCACGAACAGCCCCGCGTCGCGCGCCAGCCGGCGCACCATCTCGTCCGCCGCTTCGGTGCTCACGAACTCCATCCGGTCGGGCACCGCCGGATCGTAAATCCCGGGTACGATCGCCGTTTCCAGGTGCTTCAGGCCCTCGAGCCCGTGAAACGGACCGTCGGGCTGCACGGCCACGAGCTCGATCCGCGGGTTCCACTCTTTCAAACGCCGGCCGGTTCCGATCAGCGTGCCGGTGGTCCCGAGCCCGGCCACCACATGCGTGACGCCCCCGGCCGTCTGCCGCCAGATCTCTTGGGCCGTGGTGAGGGAATGCGCCCGCGGGTTCGCCGGGTGGTTGTATTGGTCCGCGTACCAATACCCGCCCGGCCGCTCGGCGGCGAGGCGGCGGGCTTCGCGGATCGCGCCGTCGGACCCTTCCAGCGGATCGGTAAAGATCACCTCGGCGCCGTACGCTTGGAGCAGCGCCTTGCGCTCCGCGCTCGCGTTCGCCGGCACGCACACCGTCACGGCGATCCCGGCGGCTGCCCCCAGCATCGCGTACGCGACGGCGGTGTTGCCGCTCGACGCGTCCAGCAGTCGCTTGCGCGGCAGCTCACCCCGCGCGAGCCCGTCGCGCAAAATGAACAGCGCCGGGCGGTCCTTGACGGAGCCGCCCGGATTGAACCACTCGCACTTCAAGTACAGCGGCGGTCCGGCGGTCAGGCCGACGGGCGGACAGGGGATCAACGGTGTGTTGCCGACCAGGCGCCACAGCGCCGGCTCGGCAAACGCCTTCCCGACCGCCTGACCGCCCGACCGCCCGACCGCCGCAGTCGTCACTCAGCCCCCTTCGCGATCGGCGCGCCCACGAGGTTGCCCCATTCGGTCCAGGAGCCGTCGTAGTTGCGCACCTTCTTCACGCCGAGCAGGTATTTGAGCGCGAACCACGTGTGACTCGAACGCTCGCCGATGCGGCAGTAGGCGATGATCTCGTCCTTGCCGTCGATCACCTTCGCGCCCTTGTAGAGCTGCAGCAGGTCCTCGTACGTCTTGAAGGTGCCATCGGGAGCGACCGCCTGGCTCCACGGGATGTTCTTCGCGCCGGGGATATGGCCCGGCCGCTGCGCGGTCTCGGTCATCCCGGGCGGCGCGATGATATCGCCGACGAACTCCGGCTTCGATCGGACGTCGACCAGCGCGACCTTCTTGGCCTTGAGCGCCTTCTCGACGTCGGGGCGCTTGGCGCGGATCGCGGCGTTCAGCTTCGTGGGGACGGGATAGGTCGTCGGCCGCACGCTCGGACGGTCGGGCACGATCTGCCGCCCCTCCGCCACCCATTTCGCGCGCCCGCCGTTCATCAGCTTCGCGCCCGCATGGCCGTACAGCTGCAGCAGCCAGAAGGCGAACGCCGCAAACCAGTTGTTGTTGTCGCCGTACAGAATGACCGTGGTCTTGGGCGTCACCCCTGCGTCGCTCAGCAGCTTCGCGAAGGCCTTCTTGTCGGGGATGTCGCGGCGCACCGGGTCGTTCAGCTGGGACTGCCAGTTCCAGCCGACGGCGCCAGGGACGTGCCCGGAGTCGTAGGCCGTCGTGTCCACGTCGACCTCGATGAGGCGGAGACCGGCGTCGTTGAGATGCTGCGCCACCCAGTCGGTGGAAACGAGCACTTCGGCGTGCGCATATCCCACGGCAGTACCTCCAGTCGGTTAAACCCGACACCGCAAGTCGGGTTTCATGTGAAAAAAAACAGTGGGGACGGCGGGACTAGTTCCCGGCCATTACCCCGGCGATGTGGTACAGTTCGCGCTCGTCGTGCATCAGGTCTGCAAGCGAGATGCTGCCGAGCAGCTCGTTGATGCGCTGCTCCAGCATCCGCCAGACCGGCCGGATGCTGCACGACGCGTCCGGACTACATCGTTGGGGATCGACCGGGTGGAGATCGCAGTTGACTTCGAAGGTGACATGCTCCGAGGCTTCGACCACGTCCCTGACCGTGATGGCCTGCGGGTCGCGCGCGAGGTGGTACCCGCCCTTGGCGCCCCGCACCGACTCCACCAGGCGACCGCGACGCAGGCGCAACAAGATCTGCTCGACGTAATCGTGGGGGAGCCGCTCCTGCTCGGCCAGCTCACGCGCCGCCACGGGCCCCTGCCCCGCGCGCTTGGCGAGGTTCAGAGACACAAGCAAGCCGTACTCGGCCCAGGTGGTGACGCGCATGGGATCAATATGCTGGACTGACTTATGGGATTCAATGGGACGGTAGAAGGCGGTAGTAGAGGACGGTAGAGGGCGGGAGAAGACGGTAGAGGCTGATACCCTGGTTGGTTCGCGCAGCACGTGGGAGCTCCCTCTACCGTCGTCCTCTACCGTCCTCTACCGCTACCGCCCAATCTCGGGCTCAGGCTCACCCCGACCTGGACCCCGAACACGTCCTCGCCCGAATTGCGTCGCAGCCACAGCAGCCGGGAATTGAGGTTCCACATGACCCGGCCAACGTAGCGGTCGAAGCCGATCCCGCCGTGCAGGCCCTGGGCCACGCCGCGGTCGGGGCCCTGGGTGTACACGCCCGCGAGCAGGAGGCCGACCGCTCCGTAGATCCGCCCCCAGGCGGGGCGGAGCGACGCTTCGAAGCCCGGAGCGAAGAAAATGGCGTTGGGCTCTTCACACCCCGGGGGGCTGCAGCTCGTCTTCAGCTCGAGCGGCGCGAAATCGACCTGCAGGCCGACGGTCCCCGACTTTCTTGTGTCGCGCCGGAACCGTACGCCGACGAACGGCGCGCGGGCTTCGAGCGGCCCGGACAGGGGGATGAGGTAGCTCACGGCCGGGCCGAGGGTGCCGGCAAGAAACTCGCCCGTGCGCGGCCTGCCGAACGCGACCGACGCGTTGGCCCGCGCCTCGAGCGCCTGGATCTGACTTCCCGGCACCTGCAGGAACCGTGCTTCGATCGTGGCGGCCGCGGCGCTACCCAGGTTGAGGCGGACCCCGAGCCCGAACGCCAGCGCCAGCTGACTCGACGCGGAGGCCGTGTCCTGGCAGAGCAGCGGGCACAGCGTGGCGGACTCGGTGACCCGGGCGAGTCCCAGCTCGGTCGCGGCGTACGGTGCGACGCCGCGCGTCCCGATCGGGTAGTAGTAGGAGTCCAGCGCGAACAGCGTGAGGCGTCGAACCCGCCCGTCGGTGGAGAGGTCATTGTAGCGGGAGACGG
Organism: Gemmatimonadales bacterium; assembly: GCA_035637235.1. Classification (GTDB taxonomy): domain Bacteria; phylum Gemmatimonadota; class Gemmatimonadetes; order Gemmatimonadales; family GWC2-71-9; genus DASUAL01. Next base: position 44,057 of record DASPXO010000296.1, read on the forward strand.
TGACGCCGGTCTCCCCGTCGTCGCCGGCGATCAGCGCCGCGGCGCCGCCGAACGCGCTGAAGGAGTGGCTCGAGCCCGAGAGATCTTCGAGGGCGATCGACGAGTAGGTCGGGCCGATGCGAAAGCGGCGCTGGGCGTGCGCCGAGGAAACCGCGACGAGCGACAGCAGCGCGGCACGCAGGAGCTTGTGCATGCCGAAAAGTGTGGAATGGGAAGGGCCGGAGCCGTGACTGCCATCACGACCCTTCCCGTGACGACCGTTACTGGACGAGCAACCCGACGAGCAATCCCGCGACGTTCATTCGGACGAGCCACGACCAGCACGTCGCTGTGTTCAGCCGACGGACCTTGTCGTACCACACGCCCGTGCCGATGGTCGAGAGGGCGATGGTGGGTAACCACAGGACGGTGGCAAACTCCATTCCGGCCAACGCGCCGCCGCCCTGCACCCACAGTGCGCCCTGGAAGCGGTCATAGAAGGCGGCCAAGAGCAGGCCGAAGACGAGCGCCAGCACGGCCGCCTTCGGGAGGTTCGCCGCCATCATTTTCTTCCCCTCCTCCGGCGTGGCCGCCGTCGTGCCGTACTGCTCCATCCCCTTCGTGAACACCTTCCCCCACATGACCCAGTCGGCGACAAAGGCGCCAACGCCGCCGATCAGTCCAGCGACGACCCAGTGCATGAGCCCTCCTCCCGTCTGCGGTTCACTTCCGCTGCCCTGGGACTCCCAGCTCGGTCATTGCCAGCAGGTCGAGGACGGCTTCGAGATCCTTCCCCTGCAGCAACCCCTTCTCCATCACCAGCTGACGCACGGTCACATTCTTGGCCACGGCCTCCTTGGCGAGCTGCGCTGCCTGGGCGTAGCCGATCCTGGGTGCGAGCGCGGTGACCAGGGCGGGGCTGCGCTCGAGCCAGTGCGCGCACTGGGCCGTGTCCGGCTCGATCCCCTCCACGCACCGCTCGGCGAAGACGCGCGAGGCGTTCGTGAGGATCCGCAGCGTGAAGAGCAGGTTGTGCGCGATCACGGGCATCATCACGTTGAGCTCGAGCTGTCCCGCCTCGGCCGCCGCCCCGACCGTGACGTCGTTGCCGAGCGTCTGGTAGCAGACCATGTTGACCATCTCGGCGATCGACGGGTTCACCTTGCCGGGCATGATGCTCGACCCGGGCTGCACCGGCGGCAGGACGATCTCGGCGAGCCCGGTGCGCGGCCCCGACGCGAGCAGCCGGATGTCGCTCGCAATTTTGCCCAGGTCCATCGCGTAGGTCCGGAGCGCGCCCGAGAGCGCCGCGGCGTCGCCCATCGACTGCATCAGCTGCACGCGGTCCTCGCCCTCGCGGAGCTCGAGCCCCGTCATCGCGCGGAGATGCTGCACCATCAGCCGGGGGTATTCCGGCTCGGCGTTGAGCCCGGTGCCGACGGCGGTGCCGCCGATGCCCAGATCCCGCAGCGCGGCCGCCGTCTGCGCGATGCGGTCGCGGTTGCGCTCGACGGTGCGACCGTAGGCGGTGAACTCCTGGCCGAGGCGGATCGGGGTGGCGTCCTGGAGATGGGTGCGGCCGGACTTGAGGATGCCGTCGAACGCGTTGCCCTTCGTGAGGAACGCCCGGGCAAGTCGGCTCAGCGCTTCGAGCAGCGCCGGGAGCTGCGCCAGGGCGGCGAGCCGGATGGCGGTGGGGATCACGTCGTTCGTGGACTGCGCCATGTTCACGTGATCGTTGGGGTGCACCGGCTTGTAGGCGCCCCGCGTCGAGCCCAGCAGCTCGTTCGCGCGGTTGGCGAGGACCTCGTTACAGTTCATGTTGTGCGAGGTCCCCGCGCCCGCCTGATAGGGATCCACGACGAAGTGGTCGCGATGAGCGCCCGCGAGCACTTCGTCCGCCGCGCGCACGATCGCGTCCGCGAGCTTCGCCTCGAGCCGCCCAGTCTCCTGGTGGGTCAGGGCGGCCGCCTTCTTGATCCAGATGACAGCGTCGACGAACGGGGCGAGCGGCGCGAGGTGGGAGATCGGAAAGTTGTGCCGGGCGCGCTCGGTCTGGATGCCGTACAGCGCGTCCGCGGGCACCGGCAGCTCTCCCAGCGGATCGCGCTCGATGCGGGTCGCGCTCATCGCCTCCGTCCGTTCGGTCACGGCGCCGTCCGTCTCAAACCAGGAATCGCCCATGGACGCCCAGGATCTGGTTCAGCACCTGCCGGCCCGCGCAGCGTTCTCGGCCGCGAAGATGACGAAGCTCGACTGCTTCCGCTCGGACCGGCTGCTCGTCGGCCTCAACTGCTTCGAGCCGGGCCAGGGGCAGAAGGTCCACACGCACGACGGCGCCGACAAATTCTATTTCGTTGTCTCGGGAAAGGCGAGGTTCGTCTTGGGCGAGAGGACAGTCGAGGCACGGTCCGGAGACCTGCTGCTTGCGCCGGACGGCGTACCTCATGGGGTCGAGCGGGCGCTGGAACGAACCGTGGTGCTCGTCGCGATAGCAGCGGCGCCGACTCCTCAATCCTGACCCCTCACACCCGTCGTGCGTCGTGCGTCTAGGCGTCTAACCCTTCGTCGGCTCCACCCGCAGGGCATCGTTGAACCGATTGAAATACTCGGTCATCCCGATCACCAGCGTGAGCTCGACGATTTGCCCCGGATCCCACGCGTCCCGGAGCCGCCCGTAAAGCTCGTCGGACAGCTCGTGTCCCGACCGGTGGATCACCTCTGCATATTCGAGCGCCGCCCTCCAGCCGGGCTCGAGTGCCTCGACGGGTGCGCGCCCGCCCCGGTCCTGGATCGCCTGGACCAGCTCCTCGCTCGCCCCCTTCTGTCTTGCCAAGACAGTGTGCGAGCCGAGTCAGTAGCGGCAGCGGTTCAGGTGGGAGACGCGCACCCACAGCAGCTCCTTGAGAACCGGCGGCACGGTTCCCTCGTTCATGACCGTGCGAAAGTGCGCGATCATCGTCCGCAGGTGGTTGGGCCGGAGCGCGACCGTGCGGAACATGTTCGGGATGTTGCCGCGCTCCTTGAGGTACACATCGAAGATCGGCCGTACCTCCGGAGCCGCTTCGTCCGGAGTGAGTGGCTTGATCCGAGGATCGCCCATGCGTCTCGTTTCGCCTCCCTCTGTGCCTCTGTGCCCCTACGGCTCTTTGCCCCTACGTTTTCCCCATCCGATCTTGAACAGCTGGACCGCCGCGCGGTACCCCAGGCTCCGCACCAGGGCGACCACGCCCAGCGCGGTCAACAGGACGGAGGTGTAGAAGCGCCACAGGAGCAGCATCGCCACCTGGTGCGACCCGAAGTCGCCCGCGAAGTCGCCGAGGAAGGCCACCTCGACGCCGCCGCCCCCCGACGGGAGCGGGACCACGAGGGGCGCGTGAATCAGCGCCAGCGCGCCGAAGAACATCTGTCCGAGCGGCGGGCGGCCGGGGAGTCCCCAGGCGAGCGCGGGCAGGATCAGCGCGCGCGCCGCCACGCTCACGACAGTGAGCAGCGCCTCGGCGCCAAGGACCCACCAGGGGGCGCGGCGCACGTGAGCCCATGCCACGCGCCACTGCCGGCGCACGCGGTGCCGGATCATCCCCGAGCGGACGAGGCGCTGCAGCAGGTAGCCGGCGAGCACGATCGCGACGGCCGTCACCTCGATGGTGGCGAGCTCCCCTGCGCGATGGCGCCGCAGCCACTCGCGGGCCGCATAGTGCCAGTCGGGCACGTAGTAGAAGAAGAGCGCTCCGGCCATAGCCACGAACACCGGCCACTCACCAGCCACCTCGACGCCGATCGCCACGATGGCGGGCACGGCCCGGCTGCCCGATTCGGTGAGGCCGAGGAACCGGGCCGGCTCGCCGCCCAGGCGGTTCGGGGTCAGCTGCGACGCGGCTTCTCCGTACAAGTTGAGGCGGAACGCGTCCCTCACGGCCAGCCGGCCGCCCGCGGTCCAGAGGGCGAGCTGAATCCGCCAGGCCCGGGCGGCGCAATCCACCGCGAGCAGCGCGAGGGCGAGGAGGTGGCTCATCAGCGAATGCGGAATGCGGAATGTGGAATGCGGAATTTCAGTGCAGGCTGGAACCGCGGCACGAAACGGGCTCTGTAACTCCGCATTCCGCATTCCCCATTCCGCATTTGTCTAGTCCGAGCAGTCACCCAGCGGATACAGGAAGCCGCAGTTCGGACAGGGGTTCTTGCAGCCCCACGGCTTGGGAAGGACGTCGGCCCCGCAGCGGAGGCAGGCCGGCCGCTTCCTATGCGGAACGGTGGACGCCGGTGAGGAAGGGGTTGGCGAGACGCTCTCGTCCGATGGTGGTTTCCGGTCCATGGCCGCTGTACACGATGGTGGAATCGGGCAGCGGAAGCAACTCGCGCTCGATGCTCCGGATCAGCGTCTCGAAGTCGCCGCCCGGGAGATCGGTGCGGCCGATGGACCCCGCGAACAGCACGTCGCCGGTGAAGACGACCCCCTCACCCACGAGGCACACGCTGCCGGGCGAGTGTCCCGGCGCGTGGCGCACGGCGAAGGCGAGCGTTCCCACGCGGACCTCGCCTCCGGGGACGAATTGGCGGTCGGGCGGCGGCAGCGGGTCGACCGGGATGCCGAACGCGACGCCCTGCTGCAGCACGTGGTCGTATAGCTCTCGGTCGGCCGGATGCAGGTAGACCGGCGCGCCGGTCTCCCGCTGGAGACGCGGGATCCCCATCACATGGTCGACGTGGGCGTGGGTGATCCAGATCGCCGTCACCCGGGCGCCGGCGTCCGCGATCCGGCGCGAGATCAGGCCCGCGTCCTCCCCCGGATCGATGACCGCGCACTCGGCCGTCGCCTCGTCGATGACGAGGTAGGAGTTCTCGACGAACCGGCCGTTCGGGATCTGGGCGACCTTCACGACGCGACCGCCGCCTTGTCCTTCTCACGGAGCGCCGTCAGGTACTTCTCCACCGCGATCGCCGCGGTCGTGGCATCGCCCACCGCCGTGGTGATCTGGCGCGTGAGCTGGCTGCGCACGTCGCCCGCCGCGAACAGCCCCGGGATGGTCGTCATCATCCGCTCGTCGGTGATCATGTAGCCGGCGGCGTCGTGCTCGAAGTGGCCTTCCACGATGCCGGTGTTGGGCTTGAAGCCGACGAAGATGAACACCCCGCCCACGTTCAGCGTGGACCGCCGGCCCGTGACCGTGTCCTCGAGGACGAGCTGCTCGGTGCCTCGCTCGTTGCCCCTGATCTCCACGACCTTTTGGTTCCAGATCACCTCGATCTTCGGGTTCGCAAACGCGCGCTCCTGGAGGATCTTCGACGCGCGGAACCGGTCGCGCCGGTGCACGATGTACACCTTGCTCGCGTAGCGGGTGAGGTAGTCCGCCTCCTCGACCGCGGCGTCGCCGCCGCCCACCACCGCGAGCACCTCGCCCTTGAAGAACGCGCCGTCGCACACTGCGCAGTAGGAGACGCCCTTCCCGGCGTACTCCTTCTCCCCCGGGACCTGGAGCTTCACGGGCGTGCCGCCGGCGGTGAGGATCACCGCGGGCGCGCGGTAGGTCTTGCCGCGGGCCGTCACGACGTCGAACCAGCCGTCGTCCGCCTTGCGGACTTTCTCCACCGTATCCGTGACGATCTCGGCGCCGAACTGCTTCGCGTGCTCCGCCATCTTCTGGGCAAGCTCCCAGCCCCGCACGCTCTCGAACCCGATGTAATCCTCGATCAGCTCGGTGTTCAGGAGCTCGCCCCCCGGCGGGCCGCGCTCGAGCGTCACCGCCTTCAGCATGCCGCGGCCGGCGTACAACGCGGCGCACAGCCCCGCGGGCCCCGCGCCGACGATGATCACGTCGTATCCGTTAGTGGCGTGCTCGGTCATCCGTTCGGAATTCCAGTCGCGGCGGATCTCCCTCCCCCGCCAGGGCGCGCGCCAGCTGCGCGCGAAACCGCTCCGTCTCGAACTCGACATCCGGACGCCCGGGGCCGGCGAGCTTCGCCTGCGCCGCCGCGCCGACCACCTCGACGCCGTGCCGGTTGCCGCGCTCGAGGTGCAGCAGCGCGGCCGCTGCCTGGATCAGTCCTTGCCAGACCCGCGCCGCGTCGGCGTCGCCGTCGTTAATAATAGAACGCCAGACGGTTTCCAGCGCCTCGTGGGCGAGCCAGTACTCCGCGGTGTTGAACAGATCGCGGGCGCGGGTGAGGATCGCCTGGCGCTCTGCGGGAGACATGGGCGGTCTGGCGGTCGCCTCCGTACCGACCGCCTGAGCGCCCGACCGCCTGTCCGCCCCGATTCGCAGCAAATTCAACGCCCCGTGACAGCTCGAGATCGTCCCCACCAGTACCGCCGCCGGCTCGCCGCTTTCGCCGGCGCGGCGCACGATCGCGTCACCTTCCAACACGGCGTCCACCGGGAACGTGCCCACGCCGAACACGTGATGCCGGCACACGAACAGCGCGGGGCCGAACACCGGTTCCCCGGACCGGCGCAGCCGGTCCGCCAGGGCGCGCAGCGCGTCGCTCATCTCCCACGTGCGCTCGCGTCCGATCGCCGGGCAGACGGCCGGCTCGACGCAATGCGTGGGACAGACCCAGTCGGCGAACGACACGTAGCGCGTGTGATCCGGCGGAGGCGCGGTGCGGTCGTACGGGACGTCCAGCGCGCCGGCCACGGGCGCGACCTCGACCGCGCGGCCGGGCCAGCGCTCGCGGGCGCGCCCGAACACCCATGCGAACATGAGGTGCGGCATCAGCGGCGACGGCACGATGTAGTCCTGCGGCTCGCCCGGCCGCGCCGGCCGCGCCCGCCCGAGGAACTCGGCGAAGTAGTCGCTCCACTGGCGCGTCACGAACCGGCGCCCGGGCGCCTCGCCCAGCTCCGTCCGCGCCCGGCACGCCGGATTCCGGTCTACGACGACGACCTCGTGGTAGCGCGCCTTGCCTTTCTCTCTGGCCTTCGCGAGCTGGGCGGCGTAGAACGTGCCGTAGCAACCGCCCCCGATCACGATCACGTCGCGCATCACCGCTGCGGCGCTCATCGCGGCTAAACGTCTCCGGCAACGGGCAGGATCTCTCCGGTCACCGCCTTGGCCTCGTCGCCCGCGAGGTAGAGCACCGCGCTCACGAGCTCGTCGAGCTCGACCCACCGCACCTTGGCGTCTTTCATCTGCGCCAGATTGTCGCCGGTCTTCATCGTTCCCGGGGCCACCGCGTTCACGCGCACCCCGCCGTCGCGGAACTCGCGGGCGAACGCGCGCGTCAGACCCGCCACCGCCGACTTTGCGGCGATGTAGGAGGCCATCCGGCTCTGCGGCTTCACGACCGCCACCGACGCGAAGTTCACGATCGCGCCGCCGCCGCGCTCCAGCAGAGCGGGGATCGCCGCCTGGGACACGAAGAACGTGGTCTTGACGTTGGCCGCCAGCTCACGGTCGAGCTGCTCGGGCTTCAGGTCGAGGGCGGAGCCGTAGTTCAGGAGCCCGCCCGCCACGTTGACCACTGCGTCGAGCCCGCCGAAGTGCTGCTGTGCTGCGGCCACCGCCCGGCGCGCCGTCTCGGGGAGCGCGAGGTCGCCCGCGACGTGGCGCACGGGGAACCCCTCGGCCGCAAACTCCTTGGCCCGGTCGGCGAGCCCGGCGGCGTTCAAGTCGGCGATGACCAGCATGGCCCCGGCCCGGCCGAAGCCGCGGGCGACGGCGTGGCCGATCTGGCCGACGCGACCCACCCCGGTCACGAGCACGACTTTGCCGCGATAGTCGGAGGGCACGGCCTCAGCGCTTCGCTCCGGCCACCGCGGCGACGATGTCGTCCACCGGCGGCGTGCCGCGCACGGCGAAGCCGATGGTCCCGTCCCGCCGCACCACGTAGACGGACCGCTGGATGCCCTTCCCGTCCTCCTTCAGCGCCCGGTAGGCGCGCGCGATCGCGCGGTCGGGATCGGACAGCAGCGGGAAGTTGAAGCCCATCATCGTCGCGTAGTGGAGGTGGCTGTCCACGCCCGCGGGGTTGACCCCGAAGGGCTGGATGCCGGCTTTCTGGAACTTGGCCATCTCATCGCGCACGGCGGAGAGTTGCGCGTTTCAGCCGGGGGTGTTGTTCCCCGGGTAGAAGACGAGGGCGACGTGTTTCGCTTTCAGGACCGCGGCGAGACGGTACGTCCGGCCGTCCGACGCTTGGGCCTCGAAGGCGGGCGCTTTCCTGCCCGGCGGCAATGGATCGGTCATGAGATGTCCAAGGGGTTCTCCGGGACGCCTGTTCGTGTCGTCCTGTCGCGACGCTGCTCGAGCCGTTCCAGCCATGCGATCGGGACATCGAGCCCGCCGAGCGGCGCGTGCTCCTGTCCGAGCTCCGCGTCGCCGTGCCAGTCCGAGCCGCCGCTGATCGCAAGGCCGAGCCGCTCGGCGATCTTCGTGAGCCGCTGCTCGACGACGGGCGAGTGGCTCGGGTGCCGCACCTCCACGCCGTCCAGGCCCTGTTCCAGGAACTCGCGGATGCGGGCCTCGGTGCCATGGTCGCCGAGGTGGGCGGCGACCGCGATCCCGCCGGCCCGGTGCACCAGCTCCGTCACCTGGCTGAGCGCCGGCAGCGGCTTGTCGACGTACCCCGGCCGGCCGCGCCCGAGGTAGCGGGCGAACGCGTCGGTGATATCGGCGCTCAGCCCGCGGTCCACGAGGACCCGCGCGACGTGGGGCCGCCCCACGGCGCCGTCTCCCGCCTCGCTCACGACGTCCTCGAGCGCGATGTCCAGGCCGAGCCGCTGCAGCTGCCCGACCATCTGCTCCGCGCGGCGGCGGCGCGCGGCGCGGGTCGTCGTGAGGAACGCCTCGAGCTCCGGCTGGCCGGGGGGCAGGAAGTAGCCGAGCACGTGCAGCTCGCCCCACGGCGCCTTTACGCTGAACTCGCACCCGGACACGACGCGGACGCCGAGCCCGCCGCCGGCCCGCGTCGCCTCCGCGACCCCGTCGGTGGTGTCGTGGTCGGTCAGCGCGATCGCCGCCAGGCCCGCCTCCGCTGCCCGCCGCACCAGATCGGCCGGCGGGAGCTCCCCGTCGGACGCGGTCGAGTGACAATGGAGGTCAACGCGCGTCGTAGGCGCTCTCCGGCGCGGTCCACGCGGGCTGCGATTGCCGAAACAGCTCGAGGAGCCGCCGGTCCGACAGCTCGGCGAGCGAGGCGTCAGGGCTGCGGCTGCCCACGGGGGCGTAGCGCGTGTAGCGGCGCTTGCGCTCGGGCCCGGTCCCCTGCTGGAACACCAGCCCGAACTGATCCAGACCGTACACCGTCACCCGCCCCGAGGGAGCGACCTCCCAGGTCTCGCCGTCCACGACGACCGTGCGCCGCCCCATCGTCTTCTACGCTCCGGCCGGCGCCGCGAGCGACACCTCGGTCCACAGCTCCCAGGCGTCCGGCGCGTACGTGCCGAGGCTCTGCAGCTGCCGCTCGAGCTTGATCTCCTCGGGGAGCCGGGAGGCCTGCGCGCGGTGCGACATCTCCGTGGGACTCTCGGAGAACTCCGTGAACAGCTGCGGGTCCTTCGCGTTGCGGAACACCCAAATGCGCTGGCCCCGCGCGTCGGCGAACTGGCACAGCTCCCGCAAGGTGGCGAGATAGTCGGTCTCGTTCGCCGGCGGCACGCGCACCCGGGCGACGGTGAGCACCTTGGGCATGGCTAGATCGCTCCCTCGGGGAAGTCCTCGAGCCGCTCCTTCAGGTCGGCGAGGAACCGATCCGCGTCGGCGCCGTCCACGACGCGGTGGTCGTACGACATCGACAGCATCCCCATCGTGCGGATCGCGATCGTGTCGGTGCCGTCGGGCAGGGCGACGACCCGGGGGCGCTTCTCGATCGTGCCCACGCCGAGGATCGCCACCTGCGGCTGGTTGATGATCGGCGCGCCGGCGTAGGAGCCGAACACGCCGGGGTTCGTGATGGTGAACGTGCCGCGCTGGATCTCATCGGGCGAGAGCTTCTTGCTCCGCGCCCGCTCGCCCAGGTCGTTGATCGCGCGCGCGAGGCCCACGAGTGACAGCTCGTCCGCATGCCGCACGACGGGCACGATCAGGCCCCAGTCGAGCGCGACCGCGATGCCGATGTTGACCTCGGCGCGGTAGACGATGCTCTCGCCCGACACCGCGGCGTTCACCACCGGATGCTTGCGCAGGTTCTCGGCGCACGCCTTCGCGATGAACGCCAGGTAGGTGAGGTTCACGCCGCGTTCGGCGTAGCTCGCCTTGTGCTTCCTCCGGAGCTCCGCGACGCGAGTGTAATCGACCTCGAAGAAGCTGGTCACATGCGCCGAGACGCGGCGCGACATGACCATGTGCTCCGCGGTGATCTTGCGGATCTTCGAGAACGGCTCGACGCGGTCACCGGGCCAGGGCTCGACTGCGGGGTGGACCACGTGGTCTGCCGGCGCGGCGGCCGGGACCAGGGGTCGGGGTGCCGGGGCCGGGGCGGAGGCCGCGGCGGGGGCCGGAGCCGCGGCGGGGGCCGGAGCGGGCGGCGGGGCCGCGGGCGCCGCGGGCGCTGGTGCACGCTCGATGAGGCCCAGAATGTCCTGCTTGGTCACGCGCCCGGCGAAGCCCGTCCCCGAGATAGCGGAGATGTCCACATGATGCTCGGCCGCGATCTTGCGGACGAGCGGAGTCGAGCGGTGGCGCAGACGCTCCTCGGCGGTCTCGACGCCCCCGCCCCCGCCCCCGCCCCCGCCCCCGTCCCCCTTCCCCGCCGGGGCGGTCGGGCGGTCAGGCGGTCGGGCGGTCTGGGCCGGAATGGCGGTCGGGCGGTCAGGCGGTCGGGCGGTCTGGACCGCGACGCCGGAGGGAGGCGCCGTCTCAGTCGCGCCCTTCACAAGCGCTCGCTGCTCCGTCTCGATCACCGCCACGAGCGTCTGCACCGGCACCGTCTGGCCCGCCTGCACCTTGATCTCGGCCAGCACGCCGGCCGCGGGCGCGGGAATCTCGGCGTCCACCTTGTCGGTCGAGATCTCGAACAGCGGCTC
>DASPXO010000297.1:0-2277 GCA_035637235.1 Gemmatimonadales bacterium
CACCTCGGTGTGGATGTGGACCACCGAGGGCAGCACATGCTTGACCAGCTCGACCGACGCGTCCATGGACGTCTCTCAGGAGGTAACCGGGAGATCACGCTACCACGCGCGGGCTCGGCGGCGCAATGCCGCCGGCCTCCCCATAACTCCGCTCTAAGACAGGTCCCGCCGAGGTAAGCCGCTTCGCCTGGCAGGCGAATTTTTTCTTGACTATATCTCTGGCATGTTGTACAGAATCCAGTATGCCCTCCGAGCGCGTCGAGATCGAGCGGCGCCGCCGCGAACTCCACGAGCAACTCCGCGCGCTGAGCGCCCAGCCCCTGATGCGCGGCTCGGTCTACCAGCGCCGGCGCCGGTGCGGCCAACGCAGTTGCGCGTGCGCGACGGACCCCAAAGCCCTGCACGCCAGCCAGTTCCTCACCGTGTTCTTGGACGGGCGGACGCGAGGGTTCCACCTGCGGGCCGAGGACGAGGCGTGGGCCCAGCAGGCCGTGGCCGCCTACAACCGGCTCTGGAAGGTCGTCAACGAGCTGACCGCCTGCGAGGTCGCGGAGCTGCGGCGGCAGATTCGCGAGCGGCGGCGCGAGCGCCAGCGGCGGAAATGACCGCGGTGAGGGCGGGGCGGGCCGGGGTGAGCCCGAGCCGGCAGCGCGAGCCGCGGCAAGGTATCCTGCCGTTCGTGATCCGACACGGCACCGGGGAGGCGGTCACGGCGCACGCGGGGTTACCGCTGGTCGTGGAGGCGGCGCGGGCGGTACGGCTGGACGAGGTGGTCGAGGCGCAGCTGACCGTCGCGAAGCGCCAGCGGGGTTTCTCCGAGACGGAAAAGCTGGAAGCCCTGCTGCTCCTGGTGGCCGGGGGCGGCGACCGGATCGAGGACATCCGGATCCTGGCGGAGGACCAGGGGCTCATGCGGCTGTTGGATCGGGAGCTCCCGTCTCCCGATGCCTTGCTGGACTTCTTGGGGGCCTTCGATGACGCACAGGTCTGGGGGCAGCGACCGCCGGAGGAGAAGTCCTGGGTACCGCCCGAGAGCGCCTCGCTGGGAGGGCTCTACGAGGTCAATCGCGCGCTGGTGGCGCGGGCGGCCGCGCGGGAGACGACGACGGCCACGATCGACCATGACGGCACCATCATCGAGGCACACAAGCGGGACGCGTTGGTCGCCTACGAGGGGACGCGCGGGTATCAGCCGTTGGTGGCGGTGTGGGTCGAGGAGGACCTGATCGTGGCCGACGAGTTCCGGGACGGCAACGTCCCGGGCAATAAGGACCCGCTCACGTCGGTGCGCCGGGCCTTTGCGGCGCTGCCGGAGTGGGTGAAGAAGCGCTATTTCCGGGGCGACTCGGCGGACTACTATGAGCCGCTGCTGAAGGACCTGGTGAAGGAACAGATCACCTTTTCGATCAGCGCGGACATGAGCCCCGAACTGCGGGGGGTGTGCGAGGCGGTCGCGCCGGCGCACTGGGTCGAGCTGGCGGCGCGCGAGCGGGAGGTCGTGCACGTGGCCGAGGTGGAGTTCACGCCGGGAAACTGGCCCAAGGCGGCCGCGCCGCTGCGCTATGTCGGGCTGCGGATCACCCCGGTGCAGCACGAGCTCTTCGCGGAGCGCGGGGTGAAGTACTTGGCGGTGGTGACCAATCGTCCGGCGCCGGAGGAGGCCGCGGTCCCCCGAGGCGACGAGATGAGCGCGGCGGATCTGGTGCGCTGGCACTGGGAGAAGGCCGGCACGATCGAGCACGTGCACCGCAGCCTGAAGGACGAGCTGGGCGCTGGGGTGCTGCCCAGCCAGCGGTTCGGCGCCAACGCGGCGTGGTTCCGCATCAACGCGATCGCCTATAACCTGCTGACCTTGCTCAAGCGCCGCGCCCTGCCGGAGCGTTTCCGGCGGGCCCGGCCCAAGCGGCTGCGGTTCGAGATCTTCAACGCCCCGGCGCGTCTCTTGGTCCACCAGAGCCAGCTCATCGCCCACCTCGGCGCGAGCCGCGAGCGAACCGAAGAGTTAGTCCGCGCTCGGCAACGCCTTCTGGCGACCCGCCAGGCCCTCGGCTCCTCGCCGACGCCCATCCGGTAAGCTGCCGGCGCCCCTTGCGCCGTGCCGCCGCGCTCGTGCCGCCACCCGCCCGCAGCGCTCCCCGCGTTTTTCCACCGCCGCTCGACCCGTCGCGGCGCTCCTTAGAGCGGAGTTATGGGGACACGCGCGATACGCGCGATACGCCGGCTTGACGTCGCCCCTGGGTACGCGTAGGATCGCCGCCCATGGAGATCAAGTATCGC
>DASPXO010000298.1:0-15858 GCA_035637235.1 Gemmatimonadales bacterium
CTCGCTCGCCGGTGCGTACGTCCAGGTGGCGCCCCCGTCGTTCGAGTACTGCACCGCCGCCGTGACCCCCGCCGGGAGCGTGGTCGCGACGCTCCCCACCTTGAACTGCACCGCCGGGGCCAGCGTGTCCACGAGCGCCACGCCCGCCGCATGGCTGGTGCCGGCGTTCGTGACCGCCATCGTGTAACTCAGGTCGGTGCCCGGCGGCTGGGTCCCGCCTGGATTCACCCCCTTCGCGACGGTCAGGCTGGGCCGCACCACCGTGAGGGTCAGCCGCCCGGTGTCGCTGTTGGTCGGGCCGGCCACCGAGCGCGCCGTGAAGACCAGCGTGTCCGTCGTGCCCAAAGGCACGTTGCGCACGGCGTAGGTCACCGTGACCGTGACCGAGTCACCCGCGACCAGGTTTGCCAGGCGCGCGCTGTCGGGGTTCGAGCCTTGAGTCACGCCGTTCCCCGCGATCGAGACGGTCGTAAGCGCCGTGTCGGCGAGCCTGCTCGTGAGCAGGTCGAAGTTGTCCGCGCCGCTCCCCGTGTTCCGGACGGTGAAGGTCACGGTGTAGTTGGTGGCGTTCGAGGGCAGGCGGCTCGCCGCCGTTGTGTCCGGCGTGACCGCGATGCTGAACCCCGTCACCGTGAGGGTCAGCCGCCCGTTGTCGGTCGAGCTCGGGGAGGCCACCGAGCGCGCTGTGAAGGTCAGCGTGTCGGTCGTGCCCGCGGCGCCGGCGACGTTGTAGGTCACCGTGACCGTGACCGTGGCGCCCGGCGCCAGGGTCGCGCGGCGCGCGCTGTCGGGGTTCGCCCCCTGGGTCACGCCGCTCCCCGTGATCGACACGATCGTGAGGGCAGTGCCGGGGAGCTTGCTCGTCAGCAGGTCGTAGCTGTCGTTGGCGTTGCCCAGGTTCTGGACGGTGAAGCTCACGGTGTAGTTGGTGCCGGGCAGGCGGCTCACCGCGGTCGAGGGTGGCGCGACCGAGACGCCGTACCCCGGGAGAACGACCTGAATCAGGGCTTCGTCGAAATGGGTCGAGAAGCCCGAGGCGTTGATGCTCGCGCCCACCACGGCGCCATACAGGTTGCCGTTGCTGAAATTCAGGGGATGGAGCGGCGCGTACACCGAAAAGTAGGCGTTGCTCCCGCCGCTGATGGTCCACGTCGAGGTGTTCGACCCACACGCCCACCAGCCGAGCAGCGGCGCTTTCGCGTCCGTATTGAGAACGCCGCCGCCGCTCAGAGTCAGCTTGTTGTCGATCCAGATCTGCACCTGCTGCCCGCCGCCATTCACCGTGAGCGTGGAGCCGCCGCTGATGACCACCTCACTGAAGTAGTACTTGATCGGCGGGGCGGTGAGCGTGAGGTTGGTGCCGCCCTGCACCTTCAGGACGCCCGTGGTGGCGTTGTACGTCACTCCGGGCCCCGGGGGGATGTACGCGGCCGGCGTGTAGCCGCCCGTGGGGCAGGGGGGCGACACCGGGGTCGGAACGGGCGTCGCGCCTTGAGTCCTCGTCCCCGTCACCGTGCCCCCCGTGTTCGTGCCGACCGCCGTGGCGTCGCCCTTCACGGTGGAACCGCTACTCAACAGTATGTTGTTGTTTGATGCGATGTCGCCGTTGTTACCCGCGGTGGCCGGGTTGTAGGGGCCGAGGTCGGAGTTGTAACTGTCCGTGACGCCGCCGTTCATTTCGAGCAGGCCCCGCGTGAAGACCGCCCCCTTGAAGGGGAAGCCGTCAAACACCTGGGCGGCGGCTGGCGACGCGAATGCTCCCAGGCCTAGGCAGGCGAGCAGGACAGCCCAACGCAATGGCAGACGAGTTTTCATGGGCGTCAGCGGATCTGCGCGACGAACTCGAGCGCGCCGCTGTTGTTGGGAACGGTGTAGCCCAAAGTATTCTGCAGCTGCCAGCGGATCCGGTTCACGCACGCGTCGTAGCCCGCCGGCGCGCCGCATCCCCCGATCACCGGCACGTAGGTCCACGTCGCGCCGGCGTCATTCGAGTATTCAACCACTGCAGTAACTCCGGAAGGCAGGGTCGTTGCGACGCTCCCCACCTTGAGCTGCACCGCCGGGGCCAGCGTGTCCACGAGCGCCACGCCCGCCGCACTGCTGGTGCCGCCGTTGGCGACGGTCATCGTGTAACTCAGGGCGGTGCCCGGCGGCTGGGTCCCGCTTGGATTCACCGCCTTCGCGATGGTCAGGCTGGGCCGCACCACCGTGACGGTCACCCGTCCGTTGGCGCTGGTCGTGGGGCTTGCCACCGAGCGCGCCGTGAAGATCAGCGTGTCGATCGTGCCCACGGCCACGCTGCTGGCGGAGTAGGTCACCGTGACCGTGGCCGTGGCGCCCGCGGCCAGGCTCCCACGGCGCGCGCTGTCGGGGTTCGCGCCCTGGGTCACGCCGCTGCCCGTGATCGACACGGTCGTGAGCGCCGTGCCGGGAACCTTGCGCGTCAGCAGGTCGTAGCCGTCCAGGACGTCGCTGGTGTTCTGGACGGTGAAGGTCGCGGTGTAGTTGCTGCCGTTCGAGGGCAGCCGGCTCGCCGTGGCCGCTTGCGGCGAGACCTCGATGCCGTACGACGGGAGGGTCTCGTTCAGCAGCGCCTCGTCGAAATGGAACGAGGCGTTGCTCGACGCGTCGAAGGTCGCCGCCACGACCGCGCCAAAGATCTGGCCGCCGCTGCCGCCCACCCTGACCAGGTGGTTCGGAGCGTACAGCGAGAAATAGCCGATGCTCCCGCCGCTCAAGTCCCACTTCGTAGGGCTAGCCGGAGAGCCGCACGCCCAGAAGCCGAGCCGCGTGGGCAAGCCGGAGGTATTGCCGACACCGCCGCCGCCGATCGTCAACCCGTCGGCGAGGAAGATGTCCACCTTCGTACCGCTCGGGTTGTTGAAGGTGAGCGTGGAGCCACCGGTCAGGCTGACCGAGTGGAAGTAATACTGACTGGGCGGGACATTGAGCGTGTACGTGTGGCCTCCGCCCACGACCAGATCACCGCTCCCGGCGTTGTATGAGACGCCACTCGGAAAGGGTGTGGGCAGGATCGAGTATCCGCCCGTGGGACAAGGGAGGATCGGCATGCTCGGAAAGGGCGGGGCGTTCTGGGTCCTCGTGCCCGTCACCGTGCCGCCCGAGATCGTGCCCACCGCCGTGGCGTCGCCGCGCACGACCGTGCCGGCGAGCGATATGTTGGCGTTCGTCGCCAGGTCGCCATTGCTCCCCGCCGTTGCCGGGTTGTAGGGTCCGAGGTCGGAGTTGTAGCTGTCCGTGATCCCGTTGCCCATGGTGATGCCGTTCTGCGCGAAGACCGGCGCGTTGAAGGGCAACCCATTCCACTGCGCGGCGGCCGGGGACGCAAACGCCCCCAGACCGAGGCAGATCAGGAGGACTGCACGGAGCTTGCTCATCGAATCACCGAGCCGAAAGTAGTGCCGCGATCCCCCACCTTGACTTGAAAGGAATGGGTATTCAGGCCGCCCTGCGGGAGTGCAAGCCCCGTGCCCAGCGGAGTCAAGTACATGTCAGGTGATCAGAAGGGGTTAGCCCTACGCGTCCCGCGGCAGCAGCCGCAATACGCCACGTCGGTTACCCGAGGGTAACCGAAACGGTAATCACCCCCCGGACTCAGGCGTAGGCTCGAGTAAGCCGTACTTCTTGCGCTTCTCCCACAGGTTCTTGCGCGAGATCCCGAGCTGCTCTGCCGCCTTCTGGATGTTCCCTCCGGTCTCTTCGAGCGTGAGGCGGATGTAGTCGCGCTCCGCGTCGGCGAGGGTGAGGCCTTTGGCGAGCGGGAAGGTGGTGCGGCGCGAGGCGGCCGAAGGACCTTGCGTCGCCTGCCCGAGCGGCGGGAGATCGGCGCGCCTGAGCGTCGCGCCATCGGTGAAGATCATCGCGCGCTCCAGCACGTTCCGCAGCTCCCGCACATTGCCCGGCCAGCGCCAGGCGGCGAGCACCTCGAGCGCGGCGGGCTCGATCACCTCGACCTTCTTCTTGAACTCGCGGCTGAACGCCTCGCGAAAATGGCTGGCGATTAGAGGGATGTCGCTCGTGATCTCGCGGAGCGGCGGGAGCGTCGTGCTGGCGACGGTGATCCGGTAGTAGAGATCCGATCGGAACCGGCCGGCCTGCACGAACTGCTCCAGGTCGCGGTTGGTCGCGGTGACGAGGCGCAGGCCGACCTCGATCTCTTCGGTGCCGCCGAGGCGGCGGAACCGCCGGCTCTCGAGGAAATTCAGGAGCTTGGCCTGGAGCTCGGGGCCCAGCTCGGCGATCTCGTCCAGGAACAGGGTCCCGCCGTCGGCCACTTCGATGAGGCCCCGCTTCGCCTCGCGCGCGTCCGTGAAGGCCCCCTTCTTGTAGCCGAACAGCTCGGCCTCGAGCAGGCTGGGGGGCAGCGCCGAGCAGTTGATCTCCACGAACCGCCCCACCGAATGGCGGCTCGAGTAATGGATGGCGCGGGCGACCAGGTTCTTGCCCGTGCCGCTTTCGCCGAGCAGGAGCACGGTGGGGCGCGGGATCGCGGCCATGCGGCGCACGAAGGCGCGGACTTCTTCGACCTTCGGGTGCGCGCCGAGGATCGCCCGCACGGAGAACTGCTCCCCGCGGGCCTGCTCCAGCGACGCCCCCTCCTCGAGCAGGGGCCGCTCGGCAAGCGCCCGCGTGAGCAGTGTCGTCAGCTCGTCGATGTTGACCGGCTTGGTGAGGTACTCCGTCGCGCCGGCCTTGAGCGCCTCGACGGCGGTGGCGATGTCGCCGTGGCCCGTGAGGACGAAGATGGGCAGGTGGCGGTCGGCGGTGCGCAACCGCCGGGTCACCTCGACGCCGTTCAGGTCCGGCATGACGAGGTCGGTGATAACCGCGTCCGCGGGCTCTTCGGCCTGCTGCGCCAGCAAGGCGTCGGGGCGGTCGAACACCTGGGTGCGGACCCTCGGGCCCAGGTTCGCGGCCACGAGCTTGGCATACACCAGATCATCGTCCAGGACGTAGATTTTAGGGATCATCGGTCCGATATTTCTCCGGCTCCTCGCTAATATTGGTGACATCCTGCCGCGCAGCCAGGACCAGGACCCATGGGCGGCCCCTTCCGGGCGTTGATCATCGACGACGACCGCGACCTCCTGTTGCTCGTCCAACGGACGCTCGAGTTCACAGCGGGCTGGGAGGTCGTAACCGCCGGTTCGGGCGCGGGGGGCATCGAGCTCGCCCGCACGGCGCCGCCCAACGTCATTCTGGTGGATGTGATGATGCCTGAGATGGACGGCTGGGAGGTGTGCCGCCGGCTGAAGGCCGATCCGGCGACTGCCGGTGTGCCCGTCGTGCTGCTCACCGCCCGCCGGGATCTGGACCAGCGCCGGCTCGCCGAGACGGGGGCCTCCGGCGTGCTGCTGAAGCCGTTCCAGCCGGATCAGCTGGCCCGCCAGGTCCGCGAGCTTTGCCCGTGACGGGCGTCGACCCGCTCGCCGCCGTTCGCGCCGAGTTCGCCGCCGGGCTGGACCAGCGGATCGAGACGATGCGGGCGGCGCTGGGTCGGCTCGAGCACGGGTTCGCCCGCGGCGACGCGGAGGCGCTGTACCGCGCGGCCCATTCCCTCACGGGGACGGCCGGGAGCTTCGGGGCGGACGGCATGGCGCGCGTGGCGGGCGAGCTCGAGACCCTCACGCGCGGCTGGCTCGCCCGGGGAGCGATCTCTCCCGAGGAATGGCAGGGGGCGGCCGCGGCCCTGGTGGAGCTCGAGCTGGCGGCGCGCGCGTATCGCGCCACGGTCCCCTCCGGCAGCCCCCGCTCGCCGGCGTCGCGCCTGGCGGTGGTCGGCGAGCTGACGTCGCTGATCCACGCGGCCGTCGACATGGGCGAGGTGTTCCGCGGCACGATCACCAAGGTGGAGCGCGTGCTGGACTTCCGCCGCGCCAGCGTGGTGCTCGTCGACGAGTCCGCCACCCAGTACTCCCTTCACACGCTATACGACAAGGCCCTGGGCGGGTTCTTCTCGGGGGAAGGGGTCTTCCCTATCCATAAGGGGATCACGGGGGAGGCGATCCGCACCGGCCGGCCGATCCTGGTGGACGCCCTTGCCGGCACCGAGGGGATCCTGCTCCAGCAGGGGAGGCGCGTGTCCGCGATGATCGTGCCGCTGCACGTCGGCGGCCGCGTGATCGGCGCCCTCAACTTCGGGCACGAAGAGGCCGGGCGGTACAACGCGGAGGATCTCGACTGGGCGGTGGTGGTGGGACGCCAGATCGAGACGCTGCTCTACTACTCGAAGCTCTTGAACACCGTGACCCAGCAGCGCGAGGCCCTGGCGCAGCAGCACGCCGCGGTCGAGCGGCAGCGGAACCAGCTGGAGGCGTTGATCGAGGCGAGCGACGCCGCGATCATGCTGGTCGGGCGCGACCGCAAGGTCATGCACGCCAACGCCGCGATGGCCCGGCTGGTCGCGCTGCCGGCGGAGGCCGTGGTGGGCGCGAACCTGGCCGACATCCACCGCTTCCTCGCCGGGTCCCTGCTCGACCCCGCGAGCCTCGCCGCGCAGGAGGCCGCCCTGTCGGCGGACGCGCCGCTCAAGGACCGGCTCGAGTTCACGTTCCCGCGGCGCACCGTCTACCAGCGCGTCGTGGCGCCCGTGCACGAAAGCGGCGGGACGCTGCTCGGCCACATCGTGCTGTACCGCGACGTGACCCACGAAGTGGAAGCCGAGCAGATGAAGTCGGAGTTCGTGTCCATGGTCAGCCACGAGCTCCGCACACCGATGACGTCGGTGAAGGCCTCGCTCTCGCTCCTGCTGGCAGGCGCAGGCGGAACGCTCGACCCCACCGCGCGGGAGCTGCTCGAGATCGCGCTCCGCAACGGCGACCGGCTGATCCGCCTCGTCAACGACCTGCTCGATCTCTCCCGCCTCGAGGCCGGGCGCCTGGAGTTCCCGCTCGAGCCGGTCCCCGTGCACGACGCCGTCGCGGCCAGCCTGGAGATGGTGGCGGCGTTTGGGGAGGGGCAAGGAGTGACGATTACGACCAGCCCGCCGCCCGAGCCCCTGATCGTGCTCGCGGCGCGCGACCGCGTGGTCCAGGTCGTCGTGAACCTGCTGTCCAACGCCATCAAGTTCTCCGACCGCGGCGGACGGATCGCGGTCCGCTGGTGGCGCGACGGCGACCACATCCTCACGGAGGTGGCGGACCAGGGCCCCGGCATTCCCGCCGACAAGCTCCAGACGATCTTCGAGCCGTTCCGGCAGCTCGACAGCTCCAGCACCCGGGAGCATGGAGGGGCGGGCCTGGGGCTGACGATCAGCCGCGGCATCGTGGAGTCCATGGGGGGCAAACTGTGGGCCGAGAGCGAGTTGGGCGTCGGGTCGCGGTTCTTCGTGCGACTGCCGCCGGCGACCGAGCCGTGCTGAGCGGCCGCGCCTACGGCGCCGGCGCCACGATCCGGTAAACCCGCCCGCCGGCGGTCAGCACGTACAGCTCGCCGGCCGCATCCTCGCCGAACGACAGCACGCTGCCGAGGCTCACGCTCAGGGTCCAGCTGGTCCGCTGTGTTACGGCGCCATGCGCGTACGTGAAGGTCTTGATCCAGGCCGAGCAGTAGTCCGAGTAGAAATACTGCCCCACGAGCGACGGCGAGCGGCGGCCGCGGTAGACGAATCCTCCGATCACCGAGCAGCCGTCGGCGCGACCGTATTCGAGCGCCGGGAGCGTCAGCCCCGGCGAAGTGCAGGGGTCGGGGTTGTAGCAGTGCGCCCCCTCCATGATCCGCCACCCGTAGTTCAAGCCCCCCTGCCCCCCGGGCGCGACGTCCACCTCCTCCCAGGCGTTCTGGCCCACGTCCGCGATGTACAGGAGTCCCGCCGGGCGGTCGAAGGCGAAACGCCACGGGTTGCGCAGCCCGATCGCCCAGATCTCCCCGCGACCGCCGCCCGCGGCGGCGTACGGGTTGTCGGGCGGCACGGCGTATGGATCACCGCCGTCCACGTCGATGCGGAGGAGCTTGCCGAGCAGCGAGTCGGGATTCTGCGCCCGGTTCTGGGGATCGCCCCCCGACCCACCGTCGCCCATGCCGATGTAGAGCTTGCCGTCGGGCCCGAACAGCACCAGCCCGCCGTTGTGGTTCGCGTAGGGCTGCGGGATGAAGAGGATCGACTTCGCGGAGCCCGGGTCGGCGGAGTCCCGGTCGGCCGCGCTTGCCGTGTAACGCTCGACGTGCGTGTCGCCGTTCAAGTCGGTGTAGTTCACGTAGAAATAGCGGTTGGTGGCGTAGCTCGGGTGAAACGCGAGCCCGAGGAGCCCGCGCTCGCCGCCCGCACCGACCTTCGCCGTGATGTCGAGGAACGGTCGCGTGACGAGCTGGCCGTTCCGCACGATGCGGATCGTCCCTGCCTGCTCGACGATGAACAGGCGCGCGTCGCCCGCCGGGGCCGTGAGGTGGACCGGATCGCTGAGCCCGCTCGCCACGAGCTCGAGCCCCAGGTCCCCCGCCCCGCCCGGAAGTGGCGGTCCCCCGCCGGCCGGGTTCCCCGCGCAGGCGACCAGCGTGATCGTCACCAGCGCCTTCGACAGCACGCGGCGTTCGTGACTCATCGACTCAGCCCCGTTCGCGGATCGATGTCCCGGACGCCGCGCAGGATGACGCGCCGCCAGGCGATCCGCCGGATCGCGCTCCAGTAGCGCTCGAGCGTCCCGGGATCGAGACGGAGCGCCGCGTCACGCATGACGCCGGGAGGCGGCGGGACGAGCCCGGCAAGGCGGTCGTACACGATCGCGCGCAGCGACCCGTCGACGCGCGCCAGCAGGTGCCACAGCGAGACGGCGTCCTCCGCCCGCGCGGCGGCCAGCGCCCGCCGGACGGCGTCGGCCCCGCCGGTCCCGAAATCGAGCACGACCAGCTCGCGCCGCAGCGCCTCGGGCGCGTCCTCGGCGTACGGCGTGCCGGGGCCGAGTCCCGGCCTCGCAGGCGCGAGGAAACCGAGCGGGACGATCGAGCGACGGCCGCTCCAGTCGAACTCCACGTACCCGCCGGTCACGTGGATGAGCCCGTTGCCGCTCGAGTCGACGGCGAGGCTGTAGGCGCACCCCAGGTCCACGGCGGTGCCGGCCGGCGTCTCCACGAAGAAGAGCCGGGGGGGAGCGTCCACCTTGGCGTAGATCGCGCCGCGCGCGAGCGCCAGGCGGTGGTCGTCGGGCCGCGCCCGGACCAGCCGGATCCGCGTGCCCGGTTTCACCTCGACGTGGCCGATGTCGCCGACCAGGATGACGGCGCGGGACGAATCGTCCGTTTCCAGCCAGTCGCCCGCCTGAAGGGAACCGACCGCACCGGCGGCGCCGAGCCGCGTGGCGCCGACCCGCGGCACACCGGCCACCCGGGTCACGTCCCACGCCCGTTGCGGCTGGATCGTCCCGCGCCGGCCCAGCAGCACCACGGCCAAGAGCGCCGCGGCCGCGAGCGGGATCGCCAGCCGGCGGACCCAACGCCTCCCCTTGACCGCAATCCGGGCTTCTATCCCCGGCCAGAGATCGCGCGGCGGCTCGATGCTCTTGGGGAGCTTCGCGGCCGCAGCGAGCAGCTCCTGGAATTCAGCGTCGTTTGCGTGTTCCGTCATCGCTCCAACATTCCCCGCAGCAGGCGGCGCGCCCGAAACAACTGTGCCTTGGACGTTCCCACCGCGATCCCCGTGAGCTCGGCGATCTCGCGGTGCTGATACCCCTCGACGTCGTGGAGCACGAACACCGCGCGCGCGCCCGCCGGCAACGCGGCTACGGCCCGCTCGAGATCCACGCCCAATCCGGGGGTCGCCTCGCGGCCGCCCCGCTCCAGCACGGCCGGGTCTTCCACCGCCAGCACGCGCAGCTCACGCCGCCGGGTCGTTCGCCGGCCGAGAAACACCACGTTCACCGTCAGCCGATAGAGCCACGAGGAAAACGCGCTCTCGCCACGGAAGCTGGCCAGGCGCTCCCAGGCGCGGACGAAGGCGTCCTGGGTCAGCTCCTCGGCCTGGGCCGGGTCGGCGGTGAGCCGCAGGCAGAGCGCGTACACGCGGCCGACGTGCTCCCCGTACAGCGCCTGGAACGCGGCCTGGTCGCCCTGCTGCGCCCGGCGGACGAGATCCGTCACGCGCACATCGATACGATGCCGGCCGGCGGGGCTTGGTTGATCGCTCTACGGCAGCCGGACGCCCGGGAGCCGGGTGAGCTGCTTCAACCGCTGCTCGAGTGCCCGCTGCACCTCGTCCAGCTGGGTCCGCTCCACCCCGAGACGCTGGGCGAGGTCGCTCGTGAGCGTGTCCACCTGGGCGCGCACCACTGCCGCCTGCCGCTCCACCAGGCTATCCACCTGGGCGCGCACCTTCCGCTCCGCCGCGGCGATTTCCTCCCCCGCGACGGCGCGGATCCGCGCGGCGAGCGCGCGGTCGAGGTTGGAGTTGACCGACAGCCGCGGCCGCGCGAGCGTCCCGCCCAGGCTGGCCGACACGTCGAGGCTCGGGATCCCGGAGACGACGCGCCACACGAGGTCGTGGAGCCGGTTTCCCGCCGCCGCGGCCGTGTCGCGCGCCCAGCGCACGCGATCGGCCGTGACGCTCCAGCGGGCGCGCACGCTGTCCCCGGTGAGCGCGAAGCTCAAGGCCACGGTGCCCTGCCCCGGCTCGAGGCGCACGGGCAGCGCGGGCAGGGCGAATCCTGGGAGCGCGATGCCGGCGAGGCTCGCCGCGGCGGTGTCGTGCGGCGTGCTTCTCACGTGATCGATCATGGCGCCCGCGGAGAGACCCGGCGCCGACGCCTCGAACGTCGTCGGGCGGCCGTACAGAGCAGGGTCGCTCGTCAAACCGCTCAAACGCGCGGCGTAGGTCCGCGGCGCGGCGCCGCCCGGTAGCTGGAAAGACAGCTCGCCGGTCCTGAGCAGGAAGGCCGGATACGCGCGCTCCCGCGGGAACCGCACCGTCGTCCCCGCGCGCCGGGCGCGCTTTGGGCCCGGGGTCGCCCGCGGCAGCAAACCCGGCGGGATGTACTGCCGCGCCAGCTCGGCCCAGTAGAGCGCACTCTGGAAGCGCTCGATCGCGGCCGCCCCGAACAGCGCCGCGCCGATCTCGGGCGCCTCGAGGGCAGGCAGCTTGAGCAACCCGCGCGCGAAGGCGTAATCGCGCTGTCTGGCCTCGTTGAGCCCGGCCACGCCCTCCCGGAGCGTCGCCACCCCGTCGCGGACGCTCCGCTCGAGCCCGGTGAAGCGGTCGCGGGTCTGCTTCACCCGATCGAGGGTGCGCCGCGCATCGCCGAGCAGCTTCAGGTCGGTCGGCTTCGCGCCCCGCAGCCGCTCCGCCATGCGCTTGGCGGAGTCCACGGTGGCGGAGACGTCGAGCCCCTGGAGCGCGGCGCTCCAGGCGCGCCGCGCCGAATCGGCCTGCGCCGCGAGGGCCACCGCCGCGCGCGGCGCGCTGAGCTGCATCGGGTCGAGCTGGCCGACGGTGATCTTCCCGGTCGCGAGCTGGAGCGCCGGCACCTGCAGCTGCCCCGCCCACTGCCGCACCTGCTGGATCAAGGGGCTCGACCCGCCGCCGACTCGCCCGTCGGCCCGCCGCGGCGTCCGGAAGCGCAGGCCCTTCGCCGCCAGCCGGTCGATCGCCACCTTCTTCTCGAGCAGCGGGAGGGCGTCGATGTCGGCCACGAGCTCGTCCGCCTGGAGCAGGTTCTCGAGCGGACGGAACGGGCTCGCGACCGTGAGCCCGCGGACCGTGACGCTGCCGCGCCGCAGGCTGAGCGCCAAGTCCCGGACCTCCACCCTCGCGCCGATCACCGCGGTGCCCACGGTCTCGACCGTGCGGCGGGCGATCCGGTCGGCGAACAGCCACCAGGTGAGCGCGCCGAGCGCGCCGCACAGGACGAGGGGCCCGACCGCCTTCCAGCGGAACACGGGAACGCCCATGTCAGGTCTCCGGCCAGAACAGCCGGTAGAGGTTATAGACCTTCGAGGCGGTGACGGCCTGGTACAGCCTCGAGCGCCGCATCCGGTCTGCGACCGTCGTCCGGTAGCGCGCGACACCCCACCGGGTCGTCAGGAACAAGGGCAGCCAGAACGCGAGCGCGAACGCCAGGCTGCCGAGCACGACGGTGTTGTTGAAGCCCGTGAGCGGAACGACGGGCATGTTAGCAAGCCCGGTCCAGAGCGGCACGAGCCCCGGCGTCTCGAGGAGCAGCCTGCGGCCGATCCAGTCGAACGCCGGATCGAGCGCGAACCCGACCGGCACGAACAGCGCCCACCCGAGCATCGCGCCCGGGAACGAAACGTTCAGGATCACGATCAGGGCGAACACGACCGCGTTGTGGAGGTTCATGAGCGGCGTGAGACCGAGGATCGACCCCAGGGCGATCCCCGCCGCGACCTGGCCGGGGGTGCCTTCCGAGTGGAGGGTCGCGATGAGGGACTGGATGAGCTTGAGGACGAGCATCTATCAGTTCCTCTAAGGGGTGATCGGCCGCCGCGTGTGCCAATCCGTCCGCGCCTGGTACGCCCGCGCGATCCGCACGAGCTTCGCCTCGTCGAACGCCCGCGCCACCAGGCTCAGGCCGGTGGGCAGCCCGGCGAGCCCGAAGCCGTTCGGCACCGAAATCGCGGGCACGCCCACCACGTTGCTCGAGCCGATCATGGACACGCCGCCGCGCACGTCGGGATAGGCGTCGCGGAACGCCTTGCCGAGCGGGCTCGCCACGGTGGTGCGCGTCGGGGTCACGATCGCGTCGAACGGCTTCAGCAGGTCGTCGTAGGCCCGCCCCATCAGCCGCCGGACGCGGACCGCCCGCAGATAGTCCCGCGCCGAGATCGCCACCGCCCCGTAGCCCCCGATCCGATCCTCCGGCGCCGTGAGGTCCTTCAGGCGGTTGCCCTCGAGCAGATCGTCGAACGCGCTCACGCCTTCGGCCGCGATGATCGTTCCCGCCACGACGCCATACGGCAGGTCGGGCAGCTCCACATCCGGAACGATCTCGGCCACCGCGCGCAGCACCTCGAGCGCGGTGGTGAAGTTCTCCGCCACTTCCCCCTGGACGGCGTCGATCACGCCCTTGGGCACGCCGATCCGGAAGCGACGGCTCGGCGGCTCGAGCGGCGGGACCCGGAAGCCGCGCGCGACCGACGATGGGTCCTTCGCGTCCTTCCCGGCGATGGCGGCGAGCACGAGCGCGCAGTCCGCCGCGCTGCGCGCCATGGGCCCGAGCTTGTCCATCGTCCATGAGAGCGCCATCGCGCCGTGGCGGCTCACCAGCCCGTAGGTCGGCCGCAAGCCGGTGACACCGCAGTACGCGGCCGGCGTGAGAATCGAGCCCGAGGTCTCGGAGCCGATGGCGAACGGCACCAGTCCGGCGGCCACCGCCGAGCCAGGGCCGGAGGACGAACCCCCGCTCCAATAGTCGGGATCCCACGGCGTTTTCCCGGGCCCGGTGAACGAAGCATCGGGTTGGTTGTATCCCATCCCGCCCGCGAGCTCCACCATCGCGAGCTTCGCCACCAGCACCGCGCCGGCGGCGCCGAGCCTGGCAACGACCGTCGCGTCGTCGGGGACGCTCCGATTCCGGTACGGCTCGGCGCCCCAGGTCGTGGGATACCCGCTCGCGGCCAGCAGGTCTTTCACGCCGTACGGGATGCCGTGCAGCGGCCCGCGCATCTTCCCGGCGCGGAGCTCGCGGTCGGCGCGAGTCGCTTCCTCGCGCGCGCGCTCGCGGGTCACCGTGACGACACAGTTGTATCGCGGCCCGAGCCGCTCGAGCCGCCCGAGGAACAGCTCCGTCAGCTCGCGGGAAGAGGTCCGGCGAGTCCGGAGCAGCTGACCGAGCTGCTCAATCGACGCGAACGCCAGGTCGGCGGCGGTCACGCCGGTCCTCGATAGACCGAGAACACGAAGTCCGGCTCGTCGGCGTTGGTCAGGGCGACGCGATAGAGGCGCTCCAGACCCTGGAGGCGCGACTCGATGCCCTGGGTGATCGTCTTCAAGTCGTCGGCCGAGAGCCGATCGCCATAGCGCAGGCGGATCGCTTCCGCGAGCGCCGTGGCGAGCGGCGACGGCTCGGTATGCTGCGGGGCGCGCGGCGCCGGCCCTGCACGGGGCGGGGGCGGCAGGGGCACGTCGAGCGCGACGAGCGGTGCCGCAGCCGCAAGGGCGAGCCGCTCGGCGAACTGGCGGCGGGTGATGGGGTCTGTCATGGGCAGTGGCTCCTCCCTAACCGGTGAGCGGTGAGCGACACGTCACAGGTCACACGTCACACGTCACACGTCACACGAAGGACGCGGGGTGGCTTTTCGTGCAACGTGTGACGTGGAACGTGTGAACGGTCGTTTACCTCTCACCGCTGACCGCTGACCGCTCACCGCGTATCACCGGCCGCATCAGCAGACCGGTCGTGGACACCCGCACCTCGTATTCCGCGGGCCTGGTCCCGGCGACGAACGCGGCCGAGCCGTACTCGGCGTCCACCAGGGGGCCGAGCACCTTGTACTGACGCACGAGCGCGAACAGGTCCACCGGCTTCGCCCGGCCGAGCGAGTACACCGTGCGCGGCCGGGCGCGCTCGTCCCTCACGGCATCGTAGCGCCCGGCGACCCGGTCGAGCTCGTACGCGGTGTGCAGGCCCACCAGGTTCGCCCACGGGTGCCATTTCAGGATGTGGGCGTCCACATAGAAGGCGTCGCCCGCGAGCTCGTACATCGCGAGCCGCCGGTCGGGGAAGACGATCGTCGCCCGGAAGCGGTGCGGAGCGACGGGCTCGGTCTTCACCGTCGCCGCCACCGCCTCGTAGGTGAGGGCCTGGTAGCCCCGGAGACCGACCGTGACCGTGCCCGCGAGCGCGGCCAGCGCCAGGAGCAGCAGCCCGAGGAGCCCGCGCATCCCGCCGCCGAGCCAGCGCCCGCCGCGGAACGCGGCCGGAGCCGCCAGCAACAGGGCAGCGCCGATGGCCAGGAAGCAGAGGCCGACGATGACCAGGGTGCCGGGCATAGCAGTCGTCTAAGCTATGCGCAACGGTTAGTGTTAGGTATGCCCGATAGCCGCGTGGCCGAGCCCGCCTTCCGGATTCTCAAGCCCCCCCCGCCGGACTGCGAGGGGATCCTCGGCGCCGAGGCCCTCGCGTTTCTGGCCGCGCTGGCGCGCCGGTTCGAGCCCACGCGACAGGAGCTGCTCGCGCGGCGCCGCGCGCGCCAGCAGGAGATCGACGCCGGCCGGCTGCCCGACTTCCTGCCGGAGACGCGCGACATCCGCGAGCGCGACTGGACGGTGGCGCCGATCCGCCCCGACCTGCTCGACCGCCGCGTCGAGATCACCGGGCCGGTGGACCGGAAGATGGTGATCAACGCGCTCAACTCCGGGGCGAACGTTTTCATGGCCGACTTCGAGGACGCGAACGCCCCCACGTGGGAGAACAACCTGCGCGGGCAGCAGAACGTGCGGGACGCCGCGGGAGGCACGATCTCGTACACGAGCCCGGAGGGGAAGCGCTACGCGCTGGACGCGCGGACTGCGGTGCTCGTCGTGCGGCCGCGGGGCTGGCACCTGGTGGAGAAGCATCTGCTCGTGGACGGCCGGCCCATCTCCGCGTCCCTGTTCGACTTCGGGCTCGCGTTCTTCCACAACGCCGCGGCGCTCGCCGCCAAGGGCACGGGTCCCTACTTCTATCTGCCGAAACTCGAGAGCCACCTGGAGGCGCGCCTCTGGAACGACGTGTTCAACGTCGCTCAGGACGCGCTCGGGATCCCGCGCGGCACGATCCGCGCGACGGTGCTGATCGAGACGATCCTCGCCGCCTTCGAGGCGGACGAGATCCTGTGGGAGCTACGCGACCACTCGGCGGGGCTCAACTGCGGCCGCTGGGACTACATCTTCAGCTACATCAAGAAGTTCCG
>DASPXO010000299.1:0-4616 GCA_035637235.1 Gemmatimonadales bacterium
CTGGGCCGAGTCGTCCGGTCAGGTCGTGGCCGAGGCGATGGCACACGAGGTGGCGGTCGTGGGAACGAGCGCGGGGGCGACGCCCGAAATGATCGGCGACGCCGGGCTGGTGGTGCCGCCGGACGATCCCGCGGCGCTGGCGGCGGCCTTGCGGCGACTCGCGTCGGAGGCCGCGCGCCGCCCGTTCGCGCAGGCGGGCCGCGCGCGCGCCATGCGGTTCTTCTCAGATGACGCCGTCGCCGAGCGAACCCTGGACTTTTGGCGCACGCTCGTGGTCAGTGGCTAGCACCGGGCGCCGGCGGAAATGACGCGGGTCCTCCTGGTTCCCGACCTCCCCCTCGAGCGCTGGCCCTCGATGGACCGCTACGCGCACCGGCTGTACGACTGGCTGGAAAGCACCGATCCCGGGTTCGAGGTGCGGCTGGCCGCGCACATCGGCGAGCTGGTGCGCGAGACCACGGACGGGCGCTCCTCCGGCGGGTATCCCCGCTGGTGGACGCAGGACGTGGATCCGACGAGCCTGGTGCTGCCGGGTCCGCTGCGCGAGCCGCAGCGCTACGCGGCGCGCTATTTCCTGTATCCCTGGTGGCTGCGGGGCGAGGCGAAGCGCGCCCGCCTGGTGCACATCCTCGATCACACCTACGCGCACATGGTGACGCACGTGCACCGCCGGCCGGCGGTGGTGACGGTGCACGACCTGATGCCCGTGATCATCCTCCGCTCTCCGACCGACGGCTGGCGTGAGGGGATCCGCAACCGCTTTCTGCGCCAGTCGCTCGAGGCGCTGCGGCTGGCGCATGCCTACGTCGTGGGGACCGAATGGCTGAAGGGCGAGCTCGCGACGTGGCTGGGCGACGACCGGCGCATCACCGTGGTGCCGTTCGGGGTGGACCGCGCGTTCTTCTCCGAAGCGCCGGGCGCGCGGGCGCGCGGGCGCGCGGACTGGCGCATTCCGGACGAAGCGTTCGTCGTGCTGCACGTGGGCAGCACGGTGGAGCGCAAGAACGTGCCGCTCGTGATCCAGACCTTGGCCCGGCTGCGGGTCGAGGCCGACGCGTACCTGTTGCAGGTCGGGGGCCGCTACACCGGGGACCAGGAGCAGCTGATCGACCGGCTCGGCCTGCGCCGCTACGTGCGGAGCGTGCCGTTCGCGGACGAGACCACCCTGCGGCGCGCGTACCGCGCGGCCGACGTGCTGATGTTCCCTTCACTCTACGAGGGATTCGGCTTCCCGGTCCTCGAGGCGTTCGCGTCCGGCCTGCCGGTCGTGACGTCGGGCGCCGGCGGTCTCAAGGAAGTGGGCGGCGACGCGGTGGTCGTGGTGGAAGGCCGCGACCCCACGGCGTACGTGCAGGCCCTGGAAGCGCTGTCGGACGATCCGGAGCAACGCGACTCGATGATCGCCCGGGGGCGGATGCGGGCGCGCGAGTTTTCCTGGCAACAGACGGCACTACTGACGGCCGAGGTCTACCGGAAACTACTCTAACCGTGACGGGTTCGCTCACCGCCTGACCGGCCAGGGTCGCTGCCGCGTCAGACATGTGGCCCCGACCCAGCAGGGCGTGGCGTGCGCTCGACAGGCGTCCGGCGCACGCCAAAGCCGGACGAAGCGGTGCGGCGCTTGCGTCCCCCGCCCGGCAGCCATGAAGACGCTCCGCCTTCTGTCGCTGGCGGCACTCATCGCGGGCTGCCACGTCGACCAGCTCTTCAAAGCGCCGGACAACCGGGGACCGTCGCCCGAGTCCAGCGGGCCTCGCCTCGTCTTCACGACGCCGCCGGAGGACGCGACCGCGGCTCGGCCGATCACGCCGGCCATCCGCGTGACCGTCCAGGACTCCACGAACCAGCCGCTCACGAGCTTCGACGACTCCGTTACGGTCGACCTCGGCGCTAACCCGGCGGGTGGTACCCTGTCGGGCACACGAACCGTCGAAGCGGTGGACGGCGTCGCGACCTTCCCGGACCTGCGTATCGACAAGGCGGGGAGCGGATATACGCTGCGGGCCACGGCTTCGTCGGTCGGCGAGGTCACGAGCCCGCCGTTCGAGGTCGTCCCGCCGCCCCCGCCCACGACCGGCAACCTCACCGTCACCGCGGCGACGTCGGGCCAGAACCAGGACCCCGACGGCTACACCGTCACCGTGGACGGCGGCCAGAGCAAGAGCATCGCGAACGACGGGAGCGTCACGTACGACGGGCTCACCGCGGGCGACCACACCGTGGAGCTCAGCGGCGTCGCGTCCAACTGCACCGTCAACGGTGCGAACCCGCGCACGGTCAGCGTGCCCGCGGGGAGTACGGCGCAGACCGAGTTCGCGGTGAGTTGCGAGGCGCCGCCGCCGCCCCCGCCCGTGGCCACGCATCTCGTGTTCACCGCTCAGCCGAGTAACACGCTGCCCTTTTCCACCATCCGGCCTCAGGTGGAAGTCACGGCGGTGGACGACGCGGGCAACAGGGTCAAGAGCTTCACCGGCCGCGTGACGATCGCCATCGGACACGACGCCAGCCTGCTCGGTAACGCCAACCTGTCCGGCACGACCGGGGTCGACGCGGTCAACGGCGTCGCACGGTTCAACGACTTGAGCATCGACCAGATCGGCGCTGGGTACACGCTGCGGGCGACCGCCGCGGGGCTCACGGGCGCGGAGAGCGAGCGCTTCAACATCCTCACCCCCTGACGCCTCTCCGTATGGCGGTCCTCACTCCCTGACCCCCTCTCCGTTCCGGAGAGGGGGGACGAAGTGGAGGCCTAGCGAGGGCGATCGCGAAAGCTGGGGCTCGGGATGGGAGTCCCTGACAGCTCTGCGTACAGGACATCGGGATCCAGGTCCGCACCGTTCGGCCACACGACCGTGCCCAGCTCAGGGTGGATCCGCACCTGCGCGAAGACGACGGGATCTCTCAGAAGCGCGAAGACCCCCTCAAACCGAAGGCGACTCGCGAAATCCAGCTCACCCGCGACCCCATCCTCGAAGCGTAGGTAGAGCCGGTAGCCACCCAGGGGCCTCACCTCTACAATGTCCTTCAACATGACCTCACTCCAGCGGCGGGATCGGCGTTAGCGGCGCCCCTGCGCGAGCGCGACCCCAATTGTCCTCGAGTTCCGCCCGATGCGACGCGGCCCATTCCACGACCATACCCAGCACACGATGCGGCAGGTCTCCGAACAGCACGGCAGCCGTCTCGATTTCTAGTATAGCCCGATACTCGCCGTCCTGGCGCGACAGGGCGTTCCAGGTGCACGTGCACGGCGGCTGAGCGTCAACCCTTCGGCGGCCTGCGCTTCAACATCTCGCGCATCACGATGACATCCTGGCGATCCTGCGGCCGGCCCGCCGCCTCTTTCGAGCGGATGATGTCCTCGAGCCGCGCGGCGCGCAGCTCGACGCCGTAGACCTCGAAGCGTACGGCGCGCCGAGCTAGATCCTCATAGCCGGCGGTGCCGGAGGGGGTGAAGGCGACGTCGAGCCGACCGGCGGAGGTGATCAGGTTCCACAGGTCCGCTCGCGCCAGCATCTTCGGGCTACAGTCGAACGGCAGGCCTTCCGGCACACTCTCGGTGAAGACGCGCGCGTCGAGCTCCCGCAACGCCGCCGCCAGTCGCTCGAGGTTGTCCGGGTCGCGGGCCGGCGTGATGTCGGCGTCGGCGGTGACGCGGGGAAACCCGTGGAGCCGCGCGGCGAGGGCGCCGACCAGCACGAACCGCACGCCGTGCCTCGCCAGCGTCGTGAGGAGGCGTTCCGGATCGAGCGGCGCCGGGCTAGGCGTGGCGCGCCGTTTGGGCAAAGCGGTTGACGTTGCGCACCTCGTCGAGGCGTTGCTGGGGGGAGAGGCGCAGGATGCGCGTCACATCGTCGAGCATGTGCGAGTGGGCGGTGGGGCGCAGGGCGAGGTCCGAGCGGAGGTCGAAGCCGGCGGCGGCGAGGAGGCGCGACAGCGTGTCCCAGCTCGGGCTGGTCAGCCCGCGCTCGATGCGGGCCACGACCGATTGCGCCGTGCGGGCGCGCCGGGCGAGGTCTCGCTGGCTCAAGCCCGCGGCGCGACGCGCCTGCCGGAGCAGTCTCCCCGGGGAAGTGGGCATGGCAGGATGATAGCTAATAAGCTATCAGCGTCAAGAGCGCCACCTACTGATCCTTATCCGCGCCCTTGGCATCACGTCCCAATTCGCGCAGCCGCTCCAGCTCCTGGATGTCCCCGGCGTCGTACGGGCGTGGCGTACGTTTGGTGCGGATCAGCGTGTCCACATCCGCAAGGGGAACCGGCACACCCTCCACCTTGATCGGGACGCAGGTCCGAATCGCCTCTTCGTAGGTGACACCGCAGGCGACCGTGAGCAGGTCCACACGGGGACTGTCCCCGACGATGGTGAAGGGCCGGGTCGCCACCAGTTTCGGGTCGAGCTCTCGGGCGAAGCCGAACCCAAGTCCCCGGAGGGCCCGGAGCGCGCGGCTCGCGTTGTCCACCGTCGGCTCGATCAGCACGTCCACGTCCTTGGTGACACGGAGCACGCCGTGCAGGATCACCGCGGCGCCCCCGATCAGCACGTAGCGCACCCTCTCGTGATTGAGCAGGCGGCACACGGCGGCGACGCGGGTCTCGAGGCCGCGCTCGCGCAC
>DASPXO010000300.1:0-6540 GCA_035637235.1 Gemmatimonadales bacterium
CGCCAGCTCGGCCGTGACCATCCGCGAGCGGTGCGGCGAGAGGTCCACGCCGCGCTTGGCGGCTGCCGCGCGCGCATCGGGCGGCGCGGGCCGATTGGCCCCCAGAAACCCCGCGGACTCCACCTGCGCACCCCAGGGATCGAGCCGCCGGCGCAGCACGGCGGCGGCGAACGGGCTGCGGAAGATGTTTCCATTGCACACCACGAGCAGCCGCGCGGGCCGCTGGCGGGCAAGCAACGACGCCACGGCCCGCCGCCGCCGTACGGGGTGCAGCACGCGCCCGGGCGCGCGCGCCAGGCGCCTCAAAAGTTGAGCCACCACTCTCCCTCCGGGCGCGACTTCGCAAGGTTCGCGCCTTCGACCCGACCACGGCGTCAACTCCGTCGGCACGGATTCCTCGAGTCGATGGCCTAGCAGGCCGGCCCGGACGAGTTCACAGATGTCCCGCAAGCGTCGAGGCTGAATGGCCGCGACACCTGCGGCCTGCGCGCATCGAGGCACACGATGCACAATGATTCACGCGGAACGACAAGCACTCCCCGGCCATCGTGCGAGCAGTCCCGATGCTGCCTCGTGTTGCCTCAGCGCCACAAGCGAACGACTTGCTGACGCTCCCGGAGCGCCTGGCTTGAGATGTGCAAGGACGAATCGGCACGTGCGATCCGTTCACGCAGGTCGATTTCGGGGAGGGCGCGAAGCGAATGCGATACCTCATCACCGGAGGTGCGGGGTTCATCGGGTCGCACCTGGTGGAGCACCTCGTCGCCTTAGGACACGAGGTCGTGGTGTTGGACGACCTGTCTTCGGGCAGGCGCGAGCATCTGGCCGACGTCTGGAACGCCATCCGATTCATCCAGGGGAGCGTCACCGACTCGGACATCTGCCGGCAAGCGATGGAGCATGTCGATTGCGCTCTGCACCAGGCGGCGGTCACGTCCGTGCAGAGTTCCGTCGACCATCCCCTTGCGGCCCATGAAGTCAACCTGACCGGCACGGTCAACGTGCTGCTTGCAGCGCGCGACGCGGGGGTGCGCCGGGTCGTCTTTGCGGGCTCGACCTCGGCGTACGGGAACCCGGCGCAGCTGCCGAACTGCGAAGACCACCCCACCCGACCGCAGTCACCGTACGCCGCCTCGAAGGCGGCTGCCGAGCAGTACTGCCGGGCGTTTTACGCGACCTACGGGCTCGAGACCGTCGTGCTGCGCTATTTCAACGTCTTCGGGCCGCGCCAGAACCCGAATTCCCAGTACGCCGCGGTCGTGCCGCGGTTCATCAGCGCCGCGCTGCGGGGCGAGCGGCCCATCATCTACGGCGACGGCCGTCAGACGCGGGATTTCGTACACGTCGCGAACGTCGTGTACGCCAACCTGCTCGCCAGCCAAGCGGCGGCCGACCGCGTCGCAGGAGAAGTGTTCAACGTGGGCTCGGGGCGAAGCATCAGCGTCAACGAGCTCTGGCGAAGAATCCGGCATCTCGTCGGCGTCGACCTCGAGCCGGAATACGGTCAGAGGCGCGCCGGCGACGTACGGGATTCCGTGGCGTCGGTCGACAGGGCACGCGATCTGATCGGGTACGAGCCCGTGGTAGAGTTCGACGCGGGACTGGCGCTCACCGTCAGCTACTGCCGTCACGCGAGCGGCGGGGCGCGGCCACGCAAGACGGTGACGCGGCACCGCGCGGCGCTGCTCGGCGCTAGCGGGAACTGACCCTGGCTCCCGCGCGCGCCCTCAGTCCCCGGCCACGCGGTCCAGCATTTCGCGCAGATCCTCGAGGCTGAACGGCTTCCGCAGCACCGGCCGCTCCGAGCGTTGCAGGTGGTCGCGCGTCTGCGGTGAGATCGAGTCGCCCGTGGTGAAAACGATGCGGCGCTCGCGACCCCGCCCCTCGAGCCGAAGCTGGTCGAAGAGGTCGAACCCGGAGTGTGCCTCATCGAGGTGCACGTCCACGAGCAGCGCGTCGTAACGGGCCACCGGGTCCGCCAGCCGGCGCCCCGCCTCTGCAAAACCGGCGGCGCTCGCGACCTCGTGCCCGAGCCGCTTGGCAAGGAGGATCATGCCGCGCCGTACGCTCTCCTCGTCCTCCACCACGAGCACGGACAGGCGCCGCTCAGCGGGCCGGAACCCGGCCACCACCTGGTCGGCCGCGCGCCCGGTGTCGATGGGCAGCTCGACCGAGAGCCGTGCGCCGCCACCCTCCACGTTCTGGATCCACATGCGCCCGCCCATCGTCCGCACCAGCCCGAAGCCGATGGCGAGACCGAGGCCGGTGCCCTGCTCACCCTTGGTGGTGAAGAACGGCTCGAACACCCGGTCGAGGATCTCCGGGGGCACGCCGGGGCCGGTGTCCTCGACCGTCATGGCCACGCGATCGTCGTTGCGCCGGGCGGCGATCAGCACCTGTCCGGGGTGACCGCTCGACTCCACGGCCTGCCGCGCGTTCACGACCACGTTCAGCACGACCTGCTGCAGCTCCTGCGGGTCACCGACCACGGCGGGAAGGTCGTCCGGGATGGCCACCGCGGTGCGCACCCGCGCCTTCTTGAGAGCGCTGCGCTGCAGAGCGAGCACCCGTTGGACCACGTCGGCGAGGTCCACGGCGACTTGGGCACGCGGTCGCTGGCGAGCGAAGTCCAGCAGCGTCTGCACGATTCGGCCGGCGCGCATCGCCTCGGTGTGGATGACCTGGGCGCTCTCTTTGAGGTCGGGCGACGTCGCACCGACGGCCAGCAGCTCGGCAAAGGCGGCGATCGCCGCCAGCGGGTTGTTGAGCTCGTGCGCGACGCCCGAGACCAGCGCCCCGAGCTGGGAGAGCCGGTCCGCCTGCAGCAACTTGCGCTGGAGCAGCACCTCGCGCGACACGTCCAGGGCCAGCAGCAAGAGCTTGGGGGAAGCCTGGATCGGGTCCACGTTGACGACCACCGCCCGCACTTCCTTCGCCGGCTCTCCCGCGAACTCGACCGCGAGCTGCAGCTCCTGCCGCTGCACCACCGCGTCGCGCAGCGCGGCGGCGAGCGCCGCCCGCTGCGTCGGCGCGGTCCAATCAGCGAGCGCGCGGCCGTGCAGCCTCAACGGGTCCGGCGCACCCAACAGCGCCGCGCCTCCGGCGTTCGCCTCGAGGATCTCGCCGTCCGCGGTCAACACCAGCGCCGGCGTGGGGAGCGAGTTGAAGAGCTGCAGGTAGAGCCGCCGCTCGGTCTCGAACGCGGCCAAGAGCTGGGAGGCGCGAGACTCGGGGCTGAGCTCCTCGCGCACCTGGCGGAACATCAGGACGAGGTGGTCCTCCGGCCCGCGCGTCACGCGAGCCTCGAGCACCAGCCCCGGGAGCGCCGGGGCGCGCGCCGGCGTGATGTAGCTCTGCGGCCGGCCGTCGGTCCGCACCTGCTGCAAGATCTGCTCGATTGGAGTGCCCTTCGCGGCAGGGAACACGGTCCAGAAGTTCCGCCCCACCATGCGGACAGCCGGGAGTCCGAAGATGCGAGCGGCCGGGGCGGACCATTCGGTGATCGTCCAGTCGGGGGCGATCGAAGCGACACCCACGTCGAGACTGTCCACCAACGCTCTGGCTTCCATGCGGTTACGCCCCCAAAGGAACGGAAACGGCCCGGTTGGCCGATCGCGGGCGCAACGGGCCGGGGGGACCTGTTTCACGTGTTCATTACCAGGATGTAGAGCACTAGGATGAGGTAACGCGGCTCCCCGGTCAAGCGCCGTGCTGCGGCGCAGGCGCAACGGCCACCCGTCGCCCGCCAGACGGCTTGTTTCCGGACATCATGCTCTAGATTGGAGGCTTGCGCCCCTCTTTCAGGGAGGATTCATGTCCAGGGTCATGCTAGCCGGACTCGCGTTGATCGGTCTTGCGGCCTGCGGCGGCGCCAAGCCAGAATCCAAGGCTCGAACCAGGTCCCAGGCTACTGCTCCGGCCGCGACCCGGCCAACCACGACGCAGCCCAAGCGCAAGACCGCGTCCCCGGCGGACACTTCGAGGCGGAACCCGCTGACGAACGACTAGCGCCGTTCCAACGTATCGAGGCCCACGCCCGCCTCGCCGGCGGCGACCGGCCAGCGCGGCGTCACCGACAGCCCCTGCACCGTCTCCTCCAGCCCCCGCTCCGACTTCGACACGGTCGCGACCGGGAACGTCCACTGCTCGGTCGACGGCGTGCACACCAGGGGCAGGGCCTGCGCCAGCGAAATCTCGGGAGCGAACGTGGCACCGCTCGGGAAGGCCGCGGGATCCCAGCGGTATCGCACCCGGAGATCACCCGCGGCGCCGAACCGGAGCCGCTTCTCGATCAAGCCGCCCGTGCCGCACAGGACCACCTCCAAGAACGGCTCCGTCCGCTCGAGCCGCGCTTCGAGCGCGGCGCGAGCCCAGCTCCGATACGGTTGGTAGTCGCCGCGGGCGTAGGCGTCCGCGGCGACATCATGGGTCAGCACACGGTCGACGAGCATCGCCCGATCGTCGCGGTCGCGGGGCGGAGGACGGTCGGGGCGGCTCGCCGCTTCGAGCTCGTGGATGCTCGGCGCGCCGTGTTGCGCCGCTGGTCCCGGGTCCGCCACGGTCGCGGCGTCGTGATACACTTCCCGGCGGCGGGTCAGCACGTCCGCATAGTTGATCCCGGCGTCGAAGACGGTGTACTCCTCGACCGCCCCGCCCCGGTGCGGGCTGACCAGCGCCGAGAAGTGCGCCGAATGAACCCAGAGCTCGTCGCGTCCGTCGCCGTCCAGGTCGAGGCGCTCGTAGGCGATCGCCTCACCCCGCCGCAGCTCGCGCTCGGCCAGCGCCAGGTTCCGCCAGATCGCCGCCCGCAGGTGCGGCAGGTACAGCCCGCCGAACACGCCGTGCCAGTACGCGTCGTTACACTGCGCGCGCCCGATGGCTCGGCGGGCCTGCTCGGGGTTGCCGCGCTCCCGGCACAGCGCCGAGAGCGCCAGCATCTTCTTGTGCATGCGGTTCGCCTCGGGATACTTCACCAGGAAGTTTCGCCAGTGCCCGCCGCGCACGAGCGCGCCGTCCGGCCCCGCGAGGCGCGCCGGGCCGAGGTCGCGCTCCAGCGCGGCGAGTCGCGCGGCGGCGTCTGCCGGCAGCGCCCAGCCCTCCATCTCGCGGTACGAGGCGGTCGGCAGATACGCGAGGCCGGCGCTCGGGACATCCGTCAAGGCTGCGCCGGGCGTGGTCAGACGGACTTCCCCGCGGGCCGCGAGCGCCGTCATCGCGTCGAGGAATTGGGCGAGCCAACCGCGATCGTACACCCAGTCCTTCGTTCCGGGCCAGCCGCCGAACTTCTCACCGTCGTCCATGAGCACTGCGAGCGGCCGGCCGGCCGCCCGCAGCTCCCGCAGGTAGGCCGCGATGGTCGCGGGCGGCTTGAAAGGAACCAGATACCGCAGCCGTTCGTCGATCGGAAAGAGCGCCAGCCGCTTGCCGTCGCTCTCGGTCCAAAACGGAGCGTGCAGTTGATCCCGGGCGAACCCGGTCACGAGAAAGTGCCGGTCATCGACCAGCGCGTACCGCACCCCGGCCTCGGCCAGGTCGGCCGCCAGGTCCGGCTCCCACACCCGCTCGGTGAGCCACAGCCCCGTGGCCTCGACGCCGAAGCGGCGCCGGATGGCATCGTGCATCCACGCGATCTGCTCGATCCGGTCCACGCGCGGAAGCGACGCGAGCACCGGCTCGTAGAAGCCGGCGAGGAGCAGCTCGAGATGGCCCTCCGCCGCGAGCCGGCCAATGAGGTCGAGGTACGCGGGGTCGTGGGCCTCGAGCCAGTCCAGCAGCGGTCCGGAGAGGTGCAGCGCGAACGGGAAGAATCGGTGCTCCACCAGCCGTTCGACCAGCGGTCGGTAGACGTCCTGCACGTGTCGCTCGAAGACGTGGTCGAAGTTCCCCACGGGCTGGTGGAAATGCACACCGAACACGAATCGGAGCGGATCCATCTCAGGCGGGCGCGCGCCGTGCCGTCCCGTGCGTCACGCGATCCAGGTACAGCTCTCGCCCCGAGCCCACAGCGGGGTCGTTGCTGGTGGCCGAGGCCAGCCGCTCGAGCAGGCCCGCTTCGAGGCGGGCGGCCTCGGCCCCGGCGAGCTCGATCGCCCGTGCGGCCGAGCGAAGCACGATCAGCGACTCGATCCCGGCGATGTCGTCGAAGAACCAGCCGCATGATGTGAACATCCGCAACGCGTGGCGCTCAAGCTCGAGGAGCTGGTGGGCCCGGGCGCGCGCGCTCCGGTCGTCAGGGAGGTGCAGCCACTCGTCCAGGAAGCGCCCCACCGCGGCGTCTGTCGCCCCCAGAACGGCGCCGTAGGCGTCGCGGGCGGCCCACGGGTCGACGAGCAGCGACCCACCCTCCCGCTCGAACACGGCGTGCAACCCCTCGGCCAGCCAGTCGAGCGCCTCGCGCAACGGCGCGCGCCAGCGCTGCTGCGTGGCACGCTCGGGCGCCACGCGGCAGCCACAGTCTGCACGCCAGCGAGCCACGCCGTGCGGGCAGCTCCACGAGCTCCACGCCACGAGCCGGACCTCGTCTCGCGGCGGATCCCGGGA
>DASPXO010000301.1:0-8793 GCA_035637235.1 Gemmatimonadales bacterium
TGTGAACGGTCCATCCACGACCGTCCGCCGTCCGTTGCGGACGCGCACCGACTTGGCGGTCCTCGCGCTCTCGAGCATCTGGGACTCGAGCAGGCGCCCGTCCTGACGCAGGTCATCGGCATGCGCGAGGCAGTCGCGCATTTTCGCGTCGAACTGTCCCGCCGGTAGAGCGTCGAGCAGGGTGCCGTCCGTGTAGATCAGGAGGAGGAACTTCATGTCGGTTCCCCCTCGCCCGGGCGGGCGGGATGCTCGATTTCGCCGTCGAGGCGGAAGATTCCCATTTCGTCGCGCATGATTACTCCTCCGATCCTGCCGAGTAGTACAATAACGGTGCGGGGGGTGTCAATGCATCGCGCCGGCTCAACGAAGCGAGATCGCGATCTGCTCCAGGAGATCCATCGCCTCCTGCAAGCCGCCCTCCATCCCGGAGTTGATGTGCGCGTCGCGGTCCTCTTTGGTGCGGTGTTCGACGAGGAGCGTGAGCGTGGTGCGCCCGTCAACTTCGGTGAGGGTGAGGGTGTTCAGCGCCGCTCTCGCTTCGGCGTCGGGTATCCCCTCATAGACCTCGGTCGTGACGAGCCGCTCGTTCGGGACGATCTCGCGGCACTCGCCATGGAAGGCGACTTCGAAGCCGCCGTGCGCCACCATCACGTAGCGCCACTTGCCGCCGACGCGCAGGTCGATCTCGGCGATCGTCGCCACGCCGCGCTGTCCGATCCACCAGCGTTTGACCAGCTCGGGCGTGGTCCACGCCTTGAACACCAGGTGCTTCGGCGCCGCGAACTCCCGCGTGATCAGAATCTGGGTGTCCGTCGGGAGCGTCACCACGGCCGCGCCGCTACGCATGAGGTTCACCATCGGAGTCCTCCTCCCGTTTGAGTTCGTCCAACACCTCGTCCAATGCTTCGAACCGCTCGTTCCACGACCGTTCGTAGTTCTTGACCCACTCGTGGATCGGCCTAAGCGGCCGGCCGTTCAGCCGATACATCCGGTGCCGCCCTTCGTCTCGGACGTCCACCAGGCCGACCTCCCGAAGAACGCGCAGGTGCTTGGACACCTGTGGTTGAGGCAGGCCGAGCAGGCGCACCAGATCGTTCACGGCGCGCTCGCCGCCCGCGAGGACGTCCAGGATCTGGCGCCGGCGGGACTCGGCTACCGCGTTGAAGGCGTCGGTCGTCGTCGCTGCTCGAGCCATGGTCAAATAATATACCCATATCGGTATATGTCAACGGGCGTCGGGGATGGAGCTGTGTCCAAGGCGTCTTGACGCCACCGTCATTGTCTGACTAAGGTCAGACAATGCCCGCCGAGCAGATCGAGCACGTCCGACGCTTCAATCGACTCGTCACCCAACGAGTGGGCGCGTTGGACGACCACTTCCTTGGCCGCGATCGGCCCCTTGGCCAGTCGCGCGTGCTCTTCGAGATCGGTCCCCGAGGGGCCGACCTTCGCGACCTGCGCTCCCGCCTCGGTCTCGACTCCGGATACCTGAGTCGCCTGGTCCAGTCCCTCGCGTCCACGGGTATGGTACAACTCCGGTCCGGGCCGGACGACGAGCGAGTGCGACGCGCTCAACTCACGACCGCGGGGCTCGCGGAGCTGGAGGAGATGAACCGGCGCGCCGATCAGGCGGCCGCTGGTATCCTGGCGCCCCTGACGGAGCACCAGCGGGAACGCCTTGTCGCGGCGATGGCCGAAGTGTGCTCGCTGCTTCGGGTCTCGGGTGCGCGGGTCGAGAGAGTGGATCCGGCGAGCCACGCGGCGCGATGGTGCGTCGCCCAATACTTCGCCGAGTTGGCCAACCGTTTCGAAGGGGGCTTCGATCCGGGGAAGAGCATCCCCGCCGACGACGCCGAGCTGATCCCACCCCGCGGCGCCTTTCTCGTCGTGACCATCGACGGCGAGCCGGTCGGCTGCGGGGCGGTGAAGTCGAATTCGCCCGGCGTCGGCTCGATCAAGCGGATGTGGGTCGCCGGCTCGGTGCGCGGCCTCGGGTTCGGTCGGCGCATCCTGGCTGCGGTCGAATCCCAGGCGCGCGAGCTCGGTTTGACGACGCTGCGCATCGAGACCAACCGGGCGCTCGTGGAAGCCATCCGTCTCTATGAAAGCTCGGGGTACGTGGAGGTGGCGCCCTTCAACACGGACCCGTACGCCGATCACTGGTTCGAGAAGCACCTCGCTTGACCCGCCCGCGCCGTGGGATTAGGCCGAGCACCCACCGGCGCGGTGATGAGGGTCATGGTTTGGAGGCCCCCATGTCGTTGAAGAGGATGTACGGCTGGTAGGGGTGGCGCGCGAGATAGTTCTGGTGATACTCCTCCGCGGGATAGAAGTGCTCGAACGGCACCACCTCGGTGACGATGGGACCGGAGAAGACGCGCGCCTTGCTCAGCTGATCGACGTAGGCCTCTGCGGTCTGCTTCTGGGCCTCGGTCGCGTAGAAGATCGCCGAGCGGTACTGGCTCCCTACGTCGGGACCCTGGCGGTTCAATTGGGTCGGATCGTGCGCCACCGAAAAGAATATGCGCAGCAGCTCGGCATATGAAAGCTGCGACGCGTCATAGGTGATTTTCACCGACTCGGCATGCCCGGTCGTGCCCGTGCTCACGACTTCGTATTCTGCAGTGGACGCGCCTCCTCCGGAGTAGCCCGAGACCACGGTCGAGACGCCCCTGACATGCTTGAACACGGCGTCCACCCCCCAGAAACATCCTCCCGCGAACACGGCAATCTGCTCACCCTTGGCCGGGGGGACTTGGGACGCGGCCGCGAACGCCGGGATCTGTGCCTGGGCGCTGTTGCCTGCCAGGACGGCGCCGGTGCCGACGAAAGCAAGGATACGCACAAAGCTGCGGAATCGGTTCATGATGAAGGTTAATGCTGCCGAATCGAGCAGAGCGCACTCCTTCCCAGCCTCGATCGATCAGGTGACATTCCCCGCGACCGTGTGACAGGACGACCAATGCCCGCTCGCCGCACCATTCTCGTTGCCGGCACGCTGCTCCTAGTGGCGTCCGCCGCCCTTGCCCACGATCTCTTCCTTAAACTCGACACGTACTTCCTCGAACCGCACGCCCGTGTGCGGATCCCGGTGCTGAACGGCACGTTCACCAAGAGTGAAGGCTACGTGGCGCCGGACCGCATTGCGGACATCAGCTCGGTCTCCCGAGGCGGGCGGACGCGGCTCCCGGCAGCGACCGCCTGGAGCCGAGGACCGGACAGGACCAGCCTGCTCAGCATCGAGCTTGGTGACGCGGGTACCCACGTGGTCGGCGTCTCGACTCGACCACGGGAACTGACACTGTCGGCCGAGGAGTTCAACGCCTACCTCGAGGAGGACGGGCTCCCCGACGTACTCGAGGCCAGGCGCGCGGGCAGCGAGCTCGGCAAGGCCGCGCGGGAGCGGTATTCGAAGCACATCAAGGCCGTCTTCCAGGTGGGCGAGTCTCGCACGCAGGACTTCGGGGTGGTGCTCGGTTACCCCGCGGAAATCGTTCCGTTGGAAAACCCCTACACGATCGCTCACGGCACGCCGCTGCGCGTGCGGTGTTTGGTGGACGGGCGCCCCGTCGGGAACCAGACGGTGTTGTGGGGAGGGGAGAAGGCCGGTCAGACGTTCGCCCAGCGCACCACGCGGACGAATGCGGACGGCGAGGCCCAGGTGACGTTCGACGCGGCGGGACGCTGGTACGTCAAGTTCATCCACATGGTTCGCACCACTCAACCGGGACTCGACTACGAGTCGAAGTGGGCGACGCTCACAGTCGAGATGCGGTGATCGGGACGGCGTGGCGCTCGAATCGACGATCACCTGCCCAGCGTGCGGCCATCGGCGGCTTGAAGAGATCGGTCAAGTGCCCGCCGCGTCAGCGGGACGCGGAGGGCGGCACGTGAGGAACAACCCCCGGTCCGGCGTGTTATCCTTACCGAGCACAATGATTCACTTCTCCCGAGCACGCACCGCTCTGCGAGCCATCCGTCTCGCGGTCGCAGTGTCCGTCGCCACCGCGGGTAGCGGCTTGCCGATGTGCATCAGCCTGCTTGCGCAGGCGGCAGCCCCGTGCGACATGCACTCGGATCACAACGGAGCTGCGACGCATGAGCACTCCGCACATCTCGCCGCACTCGTGGCTCAACCATCGGGCCAAGCGTGCCACCAGGACGCAACCGGCCTCGGCTGCGCCACGGGGAGCACGTGCCCGTCTGGAGGTCCCGCGACCCTGGCATGGGCCAAAGTGCCGATCGCCCTGCGTGCCGAATCCCGTACAGGAGTCCTGAGACCGGCTTCCGCACTTATTTCCTACCTCGCCCCACCCCTCTCGCCACCGCCTCAAGCCTAAGTCGGTCATCCCAGGCGTAGTGCGTCCGCGCCGCGCGAGCGACGCGCGCTTTCGACTTTGGCTTGAGGAGATGTGGAAATGCGAAGGATTCTCAGCGGCTCGGTAGCCGCGGCGCTGGCGCTCGCCGCCGGCGTGGCGTCGCCGCTCC
Source organism: Gemmatimonadales bacterium (assembly GCA_035637235.1). Taxonomy (GTDB): domain Bacteria; phylum Gemmatimonadota; class Gemmatimonadetes; order Gemmatimonadales; family GWC2-71-9; genus DASUAL01. The sequence goes on from DASPXO010000301.1 coordinate 4,489, forward strand.
GAGCGCAAATGGATATGCAACACCCCATGGAGATGCCCGCAGGGCCCCTCGGCATTCCGGAGACGCGGATGGGATCCGGCACCTCCTGGCTGCCCGACGCCTCCGCGATGCACGCCGCCCACTACATGCTGGGGCGTTGGACCCTCATGCTGCACGGGAAGGGATTTTTCCAGTACGACGGGCAGGGAGGCTCGCGCGGCAGCAACCAGCTGGGGATGGTCAACTGGGGAATGGTCGCTGCGAGCCGGCCCCTGGGCGGCGGCCAACTCCAGCTTCGGGCGATGCTCAGCGCCGAGCCGTGGACCATCGGCAGCCGGGGCTACCCCCTGCTGGTCCAATCGGGGGAGTCCTACCAGGGCGCCCCGCTGCACGATCGGCAGCACCCGCACGACCTGTTCATGGAGCTCGCAGCGCTGTACGAGCGGCCCGTGGCCCGCAATCTCGCGTTCTCGATCTACTTGGCGCCGGTCGGCGAGCCGGCGCTGGGCCCCGTAGCCTTCCCGCACCGGCCGTCCGCGGCCGACGATCCCTTGGCCCCGATCTCCCATCATTGGCAGGACGGCACCCACATCACGTTCGGGGTCGTAACCGCGGGGGTCTTCACGCGGAGCGCGAAGCTCGAGGCTTCGTGGTTCAACGGCCGTGAGCCGGACGAGATTCGGACCAACTTCGACTACGCAGGCCGACGGCTCGATTCCTACAGCGCCCGGTTGACCGTGAATCCCGGACCGCGTTGGAGCGTGTCCGCGTGGTACGCCTATCTAAGAAGTCCGGAAGCGCTCAACCCCGACGAATCCCTCCACCGCATCGGAGCGTCCGCGCTGACCACGCAACCGGTCGGCGCCAGGGGGACGTGGTCGAGCGGCCTGATCTACGGCGCGAATGACCAGATTGGGCCTGGGCCGCTCGCGAGCAGCGTTGTGCTGGAAAGCACGCTCGATTTGGACGGAACGAATGCCTTCTTCGGTCGCGCCGAGTACGTGCGGAAGAGCGCTGCGGAGCTTGTGATTCCATCCGTTCCTCCAACGACGGAGTACGATGTCGGCGCGCTGGCGCTCGGGTACCTGCGCACGGTCGGCACCGTGGCGGGGCTCGCCGCCGGAGTCGGCGTGCGCGGGTCGGTGAACTTCGTCCCCTCAAGCTTGAATGCTGTCTACGGCAACCGTACGCCGGCGGGCGTGGCGATCTGTCTCCAACTTCGGCCGGCAGGCGCCCGCGAGGGCGGTATGAAGATGGACGGGCTGACCAGGAGGCGGTCGAAGCGCTCGCCCACACGATCGCCGGCGCGCAGGTCGCAGGCCCGCTTGGCGCGCCGCTGGTGACCGGTGGAGCACTCACAATCATCACCTTGACGTTCGTGACGGGTGTCATGCTGCTGCGTCGGTCTCCGGCAGCGGAATCCACTCCCAACGCAGGAGGTGAGCGATGATGCGGCAATTCCCCATAGCGCCAATCCTGGTCTGGTGCGGCACGGTCGTCCCGGCCCTTCGGGCTCAGGCGGCGGAGGAGGCTGCCGTTGGACGGGTGGTCGAAGCCATAGCCTCGTTGCAGGCGGCGAACGATATCGCAGGCCTCGACACGCTGTTCGCGCCGAACCCGTGGGTCGAGATCATCGAAGGCTCAGGGGTTAACCACGGCTGGGCGGATTACCGGAACAACCATCTGAAGCCCGAGCTTGCCGAAATGCAGCACCTCCGCTTCCGGTTCTTCGACACGGCACCGCAGGTACGGGGCAACGTGGCCTGGGCGCCGTTCCGCTACGAGCTCGCGGCGGACACGCCCAGCGGGCATGTCGAGGTCGAAGGGCGCGGGACCGCCATCCTCGAGCGGCGTGGGAGACGGTGGCTGGTGGTGCACCTCCATACATCGGGACGCCGGAAAACGCCAGGAGGCTGAGCGGGATGGAACAACATCACCACCATAAACACCCCCGGGCTTCGGCGGCTGTCGAAGCGCCGGAGCACCGCCGCACGCCGGATGCGCACGCCGGGCACGGAGCGCACATGGTGCGGGACATGCTCCGCCGGTTCATTGGGTCGGCGATCCTCACCGTCCCGATCGTCCTCTACTCGCCGCTTGGCACCTCGCTGTTCGGCCGCGAGCTCGCGCCGCCATTTGGGCTTTCGCCCGGGCTCCTGGGTTTCGTCCTGACATCGATCGTCGTCTGGTGGGGGGGGTGGCCATTCGTGTCGTCCGCGGCGCGCTCGCTGCGACAGCGCGAGCTCACGATGATGACCCTGATCGCGACCGGCATCCTCGTGAGCTACGTGTACTCGGCCGCAGTCACATTCGGCTTGCGGGGCGAGCCGTTCTACGATGCCGCGGCGATGCTGACGGCCTTCAGTCTGCTCGGCCACTGGATGGAGATGCGGAGCCGCTTCGCCACCGGCCGGGCGGTCGAGGCGCTGCTCAAGCTCGCGCCGCCCACCGCGCGGCGGGTGCATGATGGGCAGGAGGAGGAGGTGCCGCTTGACGCCATCGCCGTGGGCGACGTCCTTGCGGTTCGGCCAGGCGATACCATACCGGTGGACGGCGTCGTGATCGAGGGCTCCAGCTACGTAGATGAATCGATGCTCACCGGAGAGCCGGTGCCGGTCGCGAAGGGGCCCGGCGACGAGATGGTGGGTGGGACGCGCAACCAGCAGGGAGCGTTCCGGTTCCGCGCGACCAAAGTCGGAGCTGATACGGCCCTGGCTCGCATCGTCGCCATGGTCCGGGAAGCACAGTCCTCGAAGGCGCCGGCGCAGCGCCTGGCGGACCTTGCCGGCAAGTATCTGGTCATCGTGGCGCTTGCGTCCGGGGGCGTCACGCTCCTCGCCTGGCTTGTGCTTGGACACCAGGGCGTCGCGTTCGCGCTGTCGGCCGCGGTGGCGGCTATCGTGATCGCCTGTCCGGATGCGCTTGCGCTCGCGACTCCGACGGCGATCACAGTCGGTGTGGGGCGGGGAGCGCGTGCCGGCGTGCTCTTCCGGAACGCCACGGTTCTCGAGGCGGCGGCCCAGGTGGATACAGTCGTCTTCGACAAAACCGGCACGCTCACCGAAGGTCGCCCGTCAGTGACGGATGTCATTCCTGCAGCAGGCGTGGAAGAGGCGGAGATTCTCCGGCTCGCCGCTGCAGCGGATGCGCAGTCGGAGCACCCACTCGCCACCGCCGTTGTCGAAGCTGCCAAGCAGCGTGCGCTTGTCGTCGATCCGCCCTCCCATTTCGAGGCCGTCCCTGGCCACGGCGTACAGGCGACCGTGGGCGGTCGCGCCGTGCTGGTGGGTAATCGCAGGCTGCTCGAGCGGAACGGCGTCACGCCGGGGCTCGAGCGCGAGGCCGAGGGACTGCGAGCGGAAGCGAAGACCGCACTCTACGTGGCGGCGGATGGCCGGGTGCTCGGTCTCATCGCGGTCGCCGACCGGATTCGCCCGACCGCGAAAGGTGCGGTGTCGGCGCTCCACGACCTCGGCATCCGCGTTCTGCTCCTCACGGGGGACAGCCGGGCCACCGCCGAAACAGTCGCTCGCACGCTCGGCATCGATGATGTCCGAGCCGAGGTATTGCCGGGTGACAAGGCTGCCGAGGTCAAGCGACTCGAGGAGCGGGGCCGTCGGGTCGCCATGGTGGGGGACGGAGTGAATGATGCGCCAGCGCTTGCGGCGGCGACGGTGGGCATTGCAATCGGCGCGGGAACCGACGTTGCGATCGAAACGGCCGGCATCATTCTAATGAAGGACGACCCGGCCGACGTTCCCGCCGCGCTCGTTCTTGCCCGCCGTGTGCACCGAAAGATCAAGCAGAATCTCTTCTGGGCTGCGATCTACAACCTGATCGCGATCCCGCTCGCTGCCGGCGTGTTGTATCCGTCACTCGGGATCCTCCTCAAGCCGGCGTGGGCAGCGCTGGCGATGAGCGCAAGCACGGTCACTGTCACGGTCAATGCCCTCCTATTGCCCAGGATCGAGACGCCGAGGTCCATGTAAACGATGTCCCCAGCCGCCGGTACGGTATGAGAACGCGCGGCAGGCGACAGGAGCGGTAAGCTTCCGAATGGCGAGCGGCGAGCTGTCGGAGCGGGACGTAATCCGCGGAGCCCAGGCCGGGGACGAACGCATGTACCGGGAGCTCGTCTCGCGGTACGTCAGGCCGGCGCTGGCCGTCGCCTGGGAGTTCACGGACACGCTGGACGACGCCGAGGATCTCGTCCAGGAAGCGTTCCGTCGGGTCGTGGGTGCGCTCCACCGCTTCGAGGCAGGCCGTCCCTTCGCGCCATGGTTCTTCACGATCCTGCGCAACGTGGCCCGAAACGCCGCCGGCGAG
>DASPXO010000302.1:0-11220 GCA_035637235.1 Gemmatimonadales bacterium
TCCAGCACCAGATCGACCAGGCCCTCGGTCTCCGGCCGCGGGATGAGCGCCCGCGGATCGAGCTTCAGCTCGAGCGTGCGAAAGCCGGCGCGGCCGACCGCGTACGCGAGCGGCATCCCGCTCGCCCGGCGCTGCACGGCCGCCTGGAACGATTCCAACACCGCGGACGCGGGCTCGTGTTGGCGCTCGAGCCACACCTCGCCCCGCTGCACCCCCGCGCCCGCCACCGCAGACCAGATCGTCGTTGCCTCGCGCCGCGGGTCCGCCACGCCCGAGTGCCCCAGGCGCAGGGCGGCCTCTGCCAGCGCCTCGCCGATCGAGGCCCGGGCAGCGCGACGAGGGCTGGGGGGACGCGGAGCGCGCGGGGAGCGGGGGGAGCGGCGTGGTCGCGCCGCGCGCTCAGGCACTGAGTCGTTCCTTTTCTCCGGCGAGCCGCAGGGCGCTGATCAGGTCGTCGAGGTTGCCGTCCAGCACTTCTGGAAGATTGTGGACCGTGTAGTGGATGCGGTGATCCGTGACCCGGTTCTGGGGGAAGTTGTAGGTGCGGATCTTCTGCGACCGGTCGCCCGTGCCCACCTGGGCCCGACGCTCCCGCGCACGGGCCGCTTCCTGCACGGCGAGCATCCGGTCGAGCAGCCGCGCACGCAGGATCTCGAGCGCCTTGATCTTGTTCTGGAGCTGCGACTTCTGGTCCTGGCACTTCACCTCGAGGCCGGTGGGCAGATGCGTCACCCGCACGGCGCTGTCCGTCGTGTTGACGCTCTGGCCGCCCGGTCCGCCCGAACGGAACACGTCGATGCGCAGGTCCTTCTCTTCGATCTTGATATCCACGTCCTCGGCTTCGGGAAGCACGGCCACCGTGGCGGCGGACGTATGGCGCCGCCCCTGGGCCTCCGTCTCGGGGATGCGTTGCACCCGGTGTACCCCGGACTCGTAACGCAACGTGCCGAACGCCTTGGGCCCGCGCACCGCGAAGATCGCCTCCTTGAGGCCGCCCAGGTTGCCCTCCGAGAGCGACACGACCTCGAGCTTCCAGCCGCGGCGTTCGCAGAACCGCGTGTACATGCGGAACAGCTCGGCGGCGAACAGCGCCGCCTCATCGCCGCCCGTGCCGGCGCGGATCTCGACGATAGCGTCGCGGTCGTCCATCGGGTCGCTGGGGGTGAGCAGCTGGGCGAGCTGGCCCTCGAGGCGCTCGACCTCGGGGCGCAGGCGCTCGATGTCCGCCCGGGCGAGCTGCGAGAGCTCCGGGTCCCGGTCCTGGAGCACCTCACGGGCCTCCGCCAGTTCCTTTTCGGCCCGTGCGTACCGGTCCGAAACCTGACGAATCCCTTCCAGCCGCGCGAGCTCGCGACCGAGCTGCTTCAGCTTGGCCGGATTTCGCGCGGTCTCGGGGTCGGCCAGGGCTCGCGCGACCTCCTCCGCCCGCGCCAGCGCCTGGCGGAGTCGGGCCTCCACGCGTTAGCCTGCGCTCTTGTCCGTCTGGTATCTCCGGCGGAACCGCTCCACGCGCCCGGCCGTGTCCATCAGCTTCTGCTTGCCGGTGTAGTACGGATGACACTTGGCGCAGATCTCGACGTGGATCACGGGGACCGTGGACCGCGTCACGAAGCTGTTGCCGCAGGCGCACTGGACCGTGGCGCGCTGGTAGGCGGGGTGAATACCGGGTTTCACTGCACGTATCCTCGGCATGTATCCTGGGCTGCTAGTCACACGGTACCAAGCATGGAAATATAACTGGCGCCGTAAGTTGCAGGCAAGGTGCCGCGCGGCCCTCGAATTGACACCAGACCCGCTTCCGCGTAAGCTTGCGCACCACAACCCTTCAAGCCCACGAGAACGCTAGCGTGTCGGTCACGGCTATCCTCCAGAAAGTGCCGCTGTTCGGTCAGCTTTCGCCCTCCGAGCTGGAACGGGTGGCCGAGATCACGCGCGAGCGCAGCTACCCCAAGAACTCCGTCATTCTTTTCGAAGACGATCCCGGCGACGCCCTCTACGTCGTGGCGAAGGGCCAGGTGAAGGTTGTGCTCATCGGCGAAGACGGGCGCGAGGTCATCCTCTCCGTGCTCGGGGAGGGGGACTTCTTCGGCGAGATGTCGCTGATCGACGAGGAGCCTCGCTCGGCGCACGTGATCGCCATGGAGGACTCGAACCTCCTGGTCATCCGGCGGGAGGACTTCTCCACGATCCTGCAGCAGTCACCGGGCATCGCGCTCGCGCTGTTGCGGGAGTTGTCCCGCCGCCTGCGGCGCGTGGACGAGAAGGTCGGGAGCCTCGTGCTGCTCGACGTCAACGGGCGCGTGGCGCAGCTGCTGCTCGACCTCGCCGACGAAGCGGGCTCGGACCGCATCACGCGCCGCCTCACGCATCACACGATCGCGCAGATGATCGGCTCGAGCCGCGAGACGGTAAGCCGCACGATACGCGAGCTGGTCGAAAAGGGGTACATCCAGATCAGCCGCCGGGAGATCCTGATCCGCGACCGCACCGCCCTGGAAGCGTCCGCAGGGCGGTCGTGAGGTGGGTCACGGGCAGCGCGTGAGGCCGCGGTTATTCTACCTTCCGAATTCTCCTTGACTTAGCCCTGGGTACGGGGTGCGGGGGCGGATGCGCTACACGGTGACGTTCTGGGGGACGCGGGGTTCCATCCCCACCCCCGGACCTCACACGGCGCGCTACGGCGGCAACACGCCGTGCGTCGCCGTCGAGGGCAGCGGGGGCCAGCTCGTCATCCTGGACGCCGGCACGGGCATCCGGGCGCTGGGGCTGGTCCTCGTGGAACGGCAGAATGGCGCGGTCAACGCGGAGATCCTGCTGTCGCACGCGCACTGGGATCACATCCAGGGACTACCGCACTTCAAGCCGTTCTTCGCGCCGGGGAACGCGGTGCGGATCTGGGGCTCGCGCCAGGGGACGACCTCGCTCGAGGCCATCCTCCGGCAGCAGATGGACCCGGCGGTGTTTCCGGTGCCGCTCGAGGCGCTGTCGGCGAAGCTGACGGTGCAGCAGGTCGAAGCGGGGGAGTTCACGGTGGGGGCGTTCCGGGTGCACGCCATGAAGCTGCGGCATCCCGGAACGACGCTGGGGTTTCGGCTCACCCCGACCGCCGGGGGGCCGAGCATCGCGTACGTGACGGACAACGAGCTGGGGCCGGGCGGGCACTACGCCATCCCGGCTTCGTGGCGGCGGGACCTGGTGGCGTTTCTGGAGAGCGCGGAGCTCCTGATCCACGACGCGATGTACACGCCGCAGGAGCTCGAGCAGCACCGCGGGTGGGGCCACTCCACATTCGAAGAGGCGGTGGCCCTCGCCGCGGACGCCGGCGTGGGGCGGCTCGCGCTGTTCCATCACGAGCCCGAGCATGACGATGTGGCGGTCGACGAGCTGCTGGCCGCTGCCCGCGGGCAGGCGAAGGCCTGCGGTGGGCCCGCCGAAGTGCTGGCGGCCCAGGAAGGGTTGACTCTTACCATCTGACGCGAGGAGCACGCCATGCGGTCGCGTTCGCTAGCCACTCTCGTGCCTCTGTCCGTGGCCCTGCTCGGGTCCGCCGCCGGGCTCGCCGGCCAAGCGCGCGGGCAGGACGCCCGCCCCGGCATCGCGGTCCTCCCCTTCGACAACGGCGGGTCGTACGGCCAGGACCGGGAGAACTTCGACGCCCTCCAGAAGGGGGTCGCGGGAATGCTGATCTCCGAACTGGCGATGAACCCCGCAGCCCGTGTGGTCGAGCGCGAAGAACTCCAGAAGCTCGTCGCAGAGCAGAATCTCGGCTCGAGCGGCCGGGTGGACCCGCAGAGCGCAGCCAAGATCGGGAAGCTGGTCGGCGCGCGCTATGTGGTGACGGGCGTGTTCATCGACTTCTACGGGGACTTCCGGCTCGACGCGCGGCTCATCAACGTCGAGACGGGTGAGATCGTCAAGGTCGAGTCGGACCGGATGCAGCGGGACCACCTGTTCGACCTGATTCGCGGCGTGGCGACGAAGCTGATGAAGGACGCCAACCTGCCGGCGCTGCCCAGACAGGCCTCCGACCAGCGGATGACCCGGCAGATCCCGACCGAGGCGCTGACGTACTACTCCAAAGCCCTGCTCTACCAGGATCGCGGGGAGAAGGACAAGGCCGTCGAGATGTATCAGAAGGCGCTGGCCGTCTTCCCGGAGTACGCGGAGGCGCAGCAGGGGCTCGAGCGCGTGAAGAGCTCATGACCGCGCGGTGAAGGACCACCCCGGTCCGCCCGAGGCGGCCGGTGGAAGCATGAGATACGTCCTGCTCCACACCCCGGCGTGGCGGCCGGCGAGCGTGGCACCCGCCCTCGACGCTGCGCAGATCGAGGTCCGCGAGGTGCACGTACCGCGGGATCTGGTGGTCGATGAACGCCCCACCGTGCTGATCCTCGACTCCGAGAGCCGGTCGGTGTTCCCGCTCGATGTGCTGCGGGCGTTCCTCGACGCCGGGGGAGCGGTCGTGGCCCTCGGGCGCGAGGGCGAGCCGGACGTGCCGGCGGAGATGCCCACGGAGCTGTTGTCGGGGTTCGTGAAGCATCCCGCGGGTCCACGCCAGCTGCTCGTGGCGGCGCGCGCGGGTTACCGTGAGGCGGTCGCCCGCGCCGAGACCGGCCGCGCCCGGGCGGAGGCGGCGAACCGCAGCCGCGAGATCGGCGAGCTGACCCGCATCGGCGTGGCCCTCGGGACCGAGCGCGACCTCAATACCCTGCTCGACCTCATCCTGACGCAGGCGCTGCGGGTCACGTCGTCCGATGCGGGCAGCCTCTATCTCGTCGAGACGACCGACCGCGAGCCGCGGCTGCGGTTTCAGCGGACGCAGACGTACTCGAAACCCGAAGTGCCCTTCGTGGAGTTCACGATGCCCGTGGACCGCACGAGCCTCGCGGGCTACGCGGCGATCACCGGCGAGCCGCTCGTGATCGACGACGCCTACTTCCTGCCGCCCGACGTCGAGTACACGATCAATCGCTCGTTCGATGAGCGCTACGGCTACCGCACGAAATCGATGCTCGTGATCCCGATGAAGGACCACAAGGAGCAGGTGATCGGCGTGCTGCAGCTCATCAATCGCAAGCGCAACTGGGAAGCGGTGCTGGCGACGCCCGCGGACGTGGAGCAGCAGGTGGTTCCGTACTCGAAGCGCACCGTCGAGCTCGTGACCGCGCTCGCCGGACAGGCGGCGGTCGCGATCGAGAACGGCCGCCTGTACAAGGACATCGAGCAGCTGTTCGAAGGCTTCGTCCAGGCGGCCGTGCACGCCATCGAGCAGCGCGATCCCACGACCTTTGGCCACTCCGGCCGCGTGGCGAACATGACGGTGAGTCTCGCCGCCGTGGTGGACCGGGCGAGGGAGGGACCCTATCGCGGCGTCTCCTTTACCCGCGAGCAGATCCGCGAGATCCGCTATGCCGGTCTGCTGCACGATTTCGGCAAGGTCGGCGTCCGGGAGGAGGTGCTCGTCAAGGCGAAGAAGCTCTATCCGCTGCAGCTCGAGCTGATCTGGCGACGTCACGATTTCGTGCGGCGCACCGCGGAGCGGGAGTTCTGGCGCAAGCGGGCGGAGTTCCTGGAGCGGCACGGGCGCACCGGGTACGAAGAGTTCCTGCGCGCGGTGGAAGCGGAGCACACCCGGGAGCTCGCCGAGCTCGACCACTTCATGGAGGTAGTGATCCATGCCAACGAGCCGTCGGTGCTTCCGGCCAAGCGGTCCGAGGAGTTCCTGGCCCTCACCCAGCGGACGTACCAAGACCTCACCGGCGAGCCGCGGCCCTTTCTGACCGATAACGAGATCCGCTACCTGACGATCTCGAAAGGCAGCCTGGACGAGGAGGAGCGTCTCGAGATCCAGAGCCACGTGACCCACACCTACCGCTTCCTGCAGCAGATCCCCTGGACCCGGGAGCTGCAGGAGATCCCGAGAATCGCCTACGGCCACCACGAGAAGCTGGACGGCGCCGGCTACCCGCGCGGCGTGACCGGCGACGAGATCCCGGTCCAGACCCGGATGATGACGATCAGCGACATCTACGACGCCCTGACGGCCGCGGACCGTCCCTACAAGCCGGCCGTCGCGCCCGCGCGCGCGCTCGACATCATGAGCGACGAGGTCAGAGCGGGGCAGCTCGACCGGGACCTGTTCCGGCTGTTCGTCGAGGGGAAGGTGTTCAACCCGGGCGGTTAGCGGAACAGGAGCCGGAGCGCCACCACGATAAGCAATACCGCGAGGCCCCTGCGGAGCGTGGCATCGGCCAGCGGCCCGGCGAGCTTCGCGCCCAGCAGGGCGCCCACGAACAGCCCCAGCGCGATCACCCCCGCGTAGGGGATATTGACCTGGCCCCGCCGGTAGTACTCGAGCGCGCCGAGCAGGCCGACGGGCAGCAGCAAGGACGCGAGCGACGTGCCCTGGGCGGTGTGTTGGGGCAGCCCCGCGAGCAGGACAAGGGCGGGAACGATCACCACCGCACCCCCGACGCCGAACACGCCCGACACGACGCCGCCCGTGAGGCCGATCAGACTGACCACCACCCAGTTCATGGCTCGTCTCCTGGTCTTGGGGTCCCCCACCCGCCGCCGCCCGGCGTCTCGAGCCGCAGCACGTCGCCCGGCTCGAGCAGGGCGCGCGCCTTGGGCGCGAGCGGCGTCCCGTTCAAGAGCGTGCGCCCCACCGCACCGTGCCCGCCGCCCGCAGCGCCCGCAGGGTGGTGGCGGCGCCGTTCCGCGAGCACGCTCAGCTCCATCGACGCGAGGGCCTCGAGCTCGCGAATGACGCCCTGCCCACCCCTCCACTTCCCGGCGCCCCCGCTCCCCTGACGTAACGCGTAGCTCCGCACGCGCAGCGGATGCTCCATCTCGAGGACTTCGATCGGCGTATTGCGCGTGTTCGACATGCCGACATGGACGCCCGAAGGCCCGGGCGCGGTGGGCGACGCGCCCTGGCCACCGCCGATGGTCTCGTAGTACGTCCAGCTGCCCACCGCCGCACCACCCCGTTGCACGTTGCCCGTTGCACGTAGCCCGCCGAAGGTGACGTTGTTCATCGTGCCCTGCCCCTGGGCGGGCACGGGGATGCCGCCCCGGGCGAGCGCGAGGATCAGCGTGTCGACGATGCGCTGCGAGGTCTCCACGTTGCCCGCGGCCACCGCGCTCGGGTAGCGCGCGTTGACGAGGCAGCCCTCCGGCGCGGTCACCCGCACGGCGCGCTGGACGCCGCCGTTCGTGGGCACGTCCTCGGGAAGCAGGGTCCGCACCACGAACAGCACCGCCGAGCGCGCCACAGCCAGCGGGCAATTGACGTTCCCCCGCGCGGCGGGCGCGGTGCCGGTGAAGTCGGCGTGGAACGCACCCTCCCGGATGTCGATCCGCACGCTGATCCGGAGATCCACGTCGTCCACCCCGTCCCCTTCGAGCCAGTCCGTGGCGCTGAGACCGGTGGCAGGAATCCGCCGCAGCGCCTCCCGCGTGCGGCGCTCCGCGTAATCCAGGAGGTCGCGCACGGCGGCGCGTACCCCCGCCCCGCCGTAGCGGGCCACCAGCGCCCGCAGGCCGTCCGCGCCGCGCTCCACGGCCGCCCGCTGTGCCGCGAGGTCGCCGCGCCGGGTCTCGGGCGTTCGCACGTTCGCGAGCACGAGGCGCTCCACTTCCGGCGTCAGCCGCAGGGGCGGCAGGATCAGTCCCTCGGCGAAGATCTCGCGCGCCCCGGCCGGCATGCTGCCGGCCTGAGCACCTCCGACGTCCGAGTGGTGCGCCCGCACCACGCCGTATCCACCCACCTCGCCGGCGATGTCGATGGCGCCGATGAGCGTGATGTCCGGGAGGTGCGACCCGCCGGTGTAGGGATCGTTGAGGATGAAGACCTCGCCGGGCCCGGGCTCGAGCGCGCGCACCGCGGCGACGGACTCAGGCAGAGCGCCGAGGTGAACCGGAATGTGAGCCGCCTGCGCGATCATCGCGCCGTCCGCGTCGAACAGCGCGGCGGAGCAGTCGCGCCGCTCGCGGATGTTGGGCGACAGCGCGGAGTGGATGAGCACGAGCCCCATCTCCTCCGCGACCGAGGCGAAGCCGTGGCCCATCACCTCGAGACCGACGGCGTCGAGCGTCATGCCCGCTCCGCGATCAGGGCCCCGGACGGGTGGACGGTGCCGCGCCACCCGGGCTCGATCAGTGCCGTGGCGTCCCGACCGGCGAGGATCGCCGGGCCGTCGAGCGCCACGCCGGGCGCGATCTCGTCCAGGGCCCAGACCGACGCCGTCAGCCGCTCTCCCCCCAGCGTGATCGGCCGCCGGTGTCGAGGTGCCCGCGCGGTCCGCCGCACGCCCGCAAAGCGCGGCAGCGGTCCCTCACGCAGCGCGACGACCCGCAGGTTCACCACCTCGACCGGCTGGCCCGTTCCCGCATGCCCGTAGCGGGCCCGGTGCCGGGCGAGGAACGCGTCGCGAATCTGCTGCGGGTCGTCGTGCGTCACCGGGACCGTCACTTCGTATCCCTGCCCGGCGAACCGGCAATCCGCATACCGCATGAGGGCGCCGCCCGACAGCTGCCGAGCCGCCTCCGTCAGGAGGGGGCTGTAGGCGCGACCGATCTCAACCGCGTCGAGGTCGTCGAGCGAGCGGTGCAGCGACGTCACGACGTCCGTCCGCTCGGCCGCGGCGGCGAGCCCCAGGGCGCTGAGCACGCCGGGATGCGGCGGGACGACGACCGTGCGCATACCGAGCGCATCGGCGAGCGCGCAGCCGAACAGCGGCCCCGCGCCGCCGAACGGCAGCAGCGCCATGCGCCGTGGATCGAGCCCGCGCGCCACGCTCACCCGCTTGAGCGCGCGGGCCATCACGGCGGCGGCGACCGTGACCACGCCGGCGGCCGCCCGGGCCGGCTCGCCGCCCGCGGGCCCGAGCGACGCCACCGCGCGCTCCGCCGCGCCCCGATCGAGCCGCACCGCGTCCGCGAGTGGGCTCTCGGTGTCGAGCCAGCCCAGCACGAGGCACGCGTCGGTCACCGTCGGCCGCACGCCGCCGCGGCCGTAACAGGCGGGCCCCGGCACGGCGCCCGCGCTGTCCGGACCGACCTTGAGCGCGCCGCCTTCGTCCATCCGCGCGACGCTGCCCCCGCCCGCGCTCACGGTCTCGATCAGAATCGACGGTAGCGCGAGCGGGACGCCGGCGACGGCGCCGGCTCCGTCGCTGACGGCGGCCCCTCCCGTCACGAGGCTCGCATCCGCGCTCGTGCCACCCATGTCGAGCGTGACGAGCTCGGAGAGCCCCACCGCCGCCCCGACGAGGCGCGCGCCGACGACACCCCCGGCCGGGCCCGAAAGCGCGAGCGCTGCGGCCCGGCACGCTGCGGCCCGCGGCGCGAGCGTTCCGCCCGCGGACGACATGATCCGCAGGCCCGTGTCCCCGCGCGACTCCACGGCGCGCTCCAGCCGGGCGACGTAGGCCGAGATCTTCGGCCGCAGGTAGGCCTCGACGGTCGTCGTGCTGGTGCGCTCGAACTCGCGGAACAGCGGGAGGACTTCGTGGCTCGCGGCCACCGGAACGCCCGGAAGGGTGTCGCGCAGGGCCCGGGCCACGCGCCGCTCGTGCTCGGGGTGCCGGAACGCGAACAGGAAGGCCACCGCGACGGTCTCGGGCGCGAGTTCCCGCACGGCGGCCACGACCCGGGCAACCTCGGCGTCGCCGAGGGGCTCGACCGCCCCCGCCGCTCCCATGCGCTCCGCGACCCCGACGACGTCCCCCCGGGCGACGAGCGGCGGCGGGTGGTCGCGCGCGAGATCGTACAGCGCCGCGCGGTCCTGACGCCGGAGCCAGAGCAGGTCCTCGAAACCGCGGGTGGTCACGAGGACCATCCTGGCGCCGGTGCGCTCCAGCAGAGCGTTCGTGGCGATCGTCGTGCCGTGCACGAGAAGATCGACAGGGGGCCCGTGCCGGCCCCCATCGAACAACTCCAGCGCCCGGAACATCCCGACTGCGGGATCCTCAGGCGTCGTCATCACCTTCCGGACCTCGAGATCCCCGTCCACCCCCAGCGCCACGAGGTCGGTGAACGTGCCGCCGACGTCTACCCCTACCCGCACCGCCGCCCCCTTCCCCGCCCCACCGCCCAATTGCGGATTGCGGATTGTGGATTGCGGATTTGCAATGCAGGGTCATGCGGCTCGACGCCGACTCTGACAATCCGCAATCCGCAATCCCCAATCCGCAATTTCACGCCAGGCGCCCCGATCTCCATCGCAGCATCAGAAGTGCGCCCGCGAACCCCAACGTCGCTAGCACCGCCAGCGTCCCCACCCAATCGCCCAGCCGCGTATAGAGGGTCGTCACGTCACTCGTGCGCAGCCTGCTCGCTTCCGCCGTGCGCTCCTCGAGGCGGGTGGAGTCGTGAAAGCGTCCCAGCGGATCGACGGTTCCGGAGATGCCCGAATTCGCTCCGCGGGCGATTCCCATGCGGGTCTCGATCGCCCGCAACACGAGGTGGGACGCGTGCTGGTACGGGCCCGCCGTGCGGCCGTACCAGGCGTCGTTCGTGATGTTGACGAGGAAGTCGGCGCCGCCGCGCCGGTAGGCACGCCCCAGGTCCTCGAAAATCGACTCGTAGCAGATCAGCACGCCGAAGCGGCCGATGGGGGACGCGTATACCGGCAGCTCGCGCCCCGGCGAGAACCCCCCCGACCAGCGTGCGAGCCCCGGGACCGCTTTGAACACCCGGACCGGCACAAAAGGGACCCGCTCCACCACCGGGACCAAGTAGCGCTTCTCGTATACCGGCCAGCGACGCCACTCTCCTGTGGAATCCACGAACAGCGCCGCGTTGTAGTAGGGGTCCGTTAAGCCGCGCCACCCAGGTGCCGCGTACAAATCCCCGGTGAGGATGGGCGTACTGCTCTCGCGGGCGAGCCTCGACACGGCGGCGTCCCACGCGGGATTGCGCCAAAGGAAGTCCGGAATGGCGGCTTCCGGCCAGATCAGTAAATCGGGACGCGATCCCGCGAGCAGCTGTCGCGACAGGCCGATCAGCGTTCCAACCACACTGTCCGCGTGCGCGGGGTCCCACTTTTCCCTGAATCCCTCGTTTGGCTGCACGAGCCCAACCACGCCGGCGTCCCGCACCGGCAGCGTCTTCATCCGCCACGCGCCGTAGCCCCACGCCAGGACGACGGTCGCGAGCAGCGCGGCCAGGCGCCGCCACCGCAGTGAGCCAGTCCCGGCGCCCCGCTCCCGCGGC
>DASPXO010000303.1:0-20844 GCA_035637235.1 Gemmatimonadales bacterium
CAAGATCCTCTACCTCTATTACGGCCTCGAGGAGGGCAGCGAGGCGATGACGCTCGAAAAGATCGGGGCCCTGATGGGAGTGACGCGGGAGCGCATCAGGCAGATACGGGAACGGGCGTTCGAGAAGCTGCGCGAATCGCCGGATGGAAGAGCGCTCAAAGGCTTTTGGAGAGCCGCCTAAAGAACCGCCACTGCTAGAGGCACAGGGGCACGGAGGCACAGGGGCACGGAGGCACAGGGGCGCAGAGCCACTGTGCCTCTATGCCTCTGTGCCCCCATGCGTCTAGTATATAGTCATGCCTCGGGAACTGCCCATCTTCCCATTGCCGGTCGTCCTGTTTCCCGGGGCAGCCCAGCCGTTGCACATCTTCGAGCCCCGCTACCGCCAGCTCCTCGCCGACTGTCTCGCAGCCGACCGGCGATTCGGGATCGCGTACGTGCCGGCGCCGCGCCGCCCCGATGCCGATCCCGTTCCGAGCCCGGGCGACGTGGGCTGCGTCGCGCTCATCCGCTCCACCCGGCCCTTGCCGGACGGGCGCTGCAACATCGTGACGGCCGGCGAGCGCCGCTTCGTACTGCTCGCGTGGCTCGCCACGGACCGTCCCTACAGACTGGCGCGGGTGGAGGAGTTCGACGACGAACCGGCCGATCCCGGCGAGGCGGCGACGCTCGCGGCCGACGTGCGCGAGGGATTCCACCGGCTGGCACACGCGCTCGGCGTCCTCACCGAGCAGGAGGACGAGGAGATCGCGCTTCCCGCGGACCCACAGCTGCTCTCGTTCCAGGTCGCGGCCGCCCTGGAGCTCGAGCCGGAGGCGAAGCGGGCGCTCCAGGCGCTGCGCAGCACTGGGACGCGACTGCGCCGGCTCGGCGCCTTGCTCGGGCCGCTGGCCGCCGACGCCGAGCGGCGGGCCGCCGTGCGCCAGCGGGCGCACCGGAACGGGCGCGGCGGGCCGCGCCCGCAGATCGAGCAGGCCACATGATCGACCCGCACCTGAGCGAGGCGCTGGCGGCGGTCGTCGGCCCCGCGCACGTGCGCGTCGCCGGAGCGGAGCGCCTCACCTACGCGCGCGATGGCCTGCCGACCCACCGCCGGGTGCCGGGCGTCGTGGTGCTGCCGGGCAGCCGCGACGAGGTGGTCGCCGTGGTGCGACTGCTCGCGGCGCACGGCGTGCCGTTCGTCCCGCGCGGCGCCGGCACCGGGTTGTCGGGCGGCGCCCTGGCGGACCCGGATGCGGTGCTGGTCGTGCTGACGCGGCTCAACCGGATCCTCAAGATCGATCCGAAGAACCGGCGAGCGGTGGTCGAGCCGGGTGTGGTGAACGTGCGGCTCTCCGCCGCGGCCGCCCCGCACGGCCTGTACTACGCCCCGGACCCGTCGAGCCAGACCGCGTGCACGGTCGGCGGCAACGTCGCCGAGAACGCCGGCGGTCCGCACTGTCTCAAGTACGGCGTCACGGCCACCCACGTGCTCGCGCTCGAGGTCGTGCTCGCCGACGGCCGCGTCGTGGACCTCGGGAGCTCCGGCCCCGAGCCGTGGGGACCGGACCTAGTCGGCCTGTTCGTGGGCTCGGAGGGGAACTTCGGGATCGCGACGCGGATCACCGTGCGGCTCCTGCCGCTGCCGCGCGCCGTGCGGACGCTGCTCGCGGACTTTGCCTCGCTCCGCACGGCGGGCGAGGCCGTGTCGGCCGTGATCGCGAGCGGCATCGTCCCTGCCGCGCTCGAGATGATGGACCAGTCATGCATCCGCGCCGTGGAGGACTCGGTGTACGCGGCGGGCTACCCGCGCGACGCGGCCGCCGTGCTGCTGGCCGAGCTCGACGGCGGCTCGGAGCCGGCGGTGGCCGCGGACGCCGAGACGGTCGAGGGGATCCTGCGCGAGCGCGGCGCGCGCTCCGTCCGCGCGGCGTCGGATGCGCGCGAGCGTGAGCGCTTGTGGCAGGGGCGCAAGAAGGCGTTCGGGGCGATGGGACGCCTGTCCCGCGATCTCGTGGTGCAGGACGCGGTCGTCCCCCGCTCCGCCCTGCCGGACGTGCTCGAGCGGATCGGGCTGATCGCCGCGCAGTACGGGCTCACGGTCAGCAATGTCTTCCACGCGGGCGACGGCAACCTGCACCCCAACATCTCGTTCGACGGCCGCGTGCCCGGCTTGAAGGCCCGCGTCGACGCCGCCAGCGGCGACATCATGGCGGCCTGCATCGCCGCGGGCGGCACGATCACCGGCGAGCATGGTGTCGGGCTCGACAAGCTGCGCTACATGAGCCTGATCTTCGACCCCGACTCCCTCGCCGCGATGCGCGCCGTGCGCCGGGTGTGGGACCCCGAGGAGCGCGTCAACCCGGGGAAGGTGGTCCCGGTGCATGCGTGCCGGGAGTGGTCAGGAGTGGTGCCCCGGGCCGCCGGCCCGGGAAACCCCGGGGCGACGCCCCGGGGTTCAGGGAGGGGTGTTCCGGTATGAGTTTGGTCGAGCGGGTGCGCGCGCTGCTCGGCAGCGACGCCGTGGAGGTGACGGGCGGCCCGGACGCCATCCCCCGCGTGGCGCCCGCGTCTCCGGACGCCGTCGCGCTGCTGCTCGGCACGGTCCGTGAGGAAGGGTGGCGCGTCCGCCTCGAGGGCGCGGGAACGTGGATGCCCGCCGACGCTCCGGCCGACCTCGCGCTCACCACGCGCCGGCTGGACCGCGTCCCCGCGATCGAGCCGCAGGACCTCTCGGCCACCGCCGAGGCCGGGATCGGCTGCGACCTCCTGCGCCAGCAGCTCGCCGATCGGGGCACCTGGCTCGCGCTCGACGCGCCGGGGCTCGCCGGCCGGACGCTCGGCTCGGTCGTCGCCACCGCGACCGCCGGGCCGCTGCGCCAGGGCTTCGGCGCGGTGCGGGATCACGTCCTCGGCCTCACCTTCGTCACGGGCGACGGGCGGCTGGTGCAGAGCGGCGGCCGCGTGATGAAGAATGTCGCTGGATACGACCTGACGAAGCTCGAGGCGGGCGGCTTCGGCGCGTTCGGCGTGATCGTGCTGGTGCACCTGCGGCTGCGCGCCCTCCCTCGCGCGGACCAGACGCTCGTGCTCGAGGGTACGCGCGAAGACCTGACGCAGGTTGCCGAGGACATCTGCGCGGCGGGGCTCCAGCCCGCCGCGCTCGAGTTGATGTCGCCGGCGCTCGCGCGCCGGGAGGGGTGGGCGCTGGCCGTGCGCCTCGCGGGATCGATCGCGCTGGTCACCGCGGAGGAGGCAGGGCTGCGCGCGGCGAGCGGCGGGCGGTTCACCGCGCTGCGCGCCGACGAGGCCCACGGCTTCTGGATGCGCGCCGCCGAAAGCTTCGCGACCCGGCCCGTCGCGTTCCGGATCGGCGGGCTCCCCGAGTCGAGCGACGAGCTGCTCGACCTGCTGCAGCACCAGGTGGGCGACGAGTGGGTGGCGGCGAGCCCGGGCGCCGGCGCGATCCGCTGGGCCGGGGACACGACGAGTGACCGGCTGCGCCGCCTGCGCCGCACCCTCGCCGGCCTCGAGGTGCCGCTCACCCTGGAGCGCGCCCCCTGGCCGATCCGCAGCGCGGTGGGCCACTTCGGGGCCTACCGCGAAGGCGTGGGCCCGCTCATCGCCGGCCTGCGCCGGACGTTCGATCCCGGCGAGGCGTTCGTGGTGGCGGTCGAGGGCGCTGCTTGAAGGCAGCGACGACCGAGCGGGGCGGGTTCGCAGCGCTGGATTCGTGCGTCCATTGCGGCTTCTGCCTGCAGGCGTGCCCCACCTTCCTCGCCACCGGCGACGAGGCCGACAGCCCGCGCGGCCGCATCGAGCTCATGCGCGCGCTCGAGGCCGGCGAGCTCGCCCCCGAAGACGAGACGGTGGCGGTCCACCTCGACCGCTGCCTGGGCTGTCGCGGTTGTGAGCCGGTCTGTCCGTCGGGCGTCGGCTACGGCCACGGCCTGGAGGCGGCCCGCGAGCTGCTCGCCGCAACGCGGGGGCTCGCACCCCCCGCGCGCGCCGCTCTGTGGGCGCTCACGACGCCCGGCGTCTCCCCCATCGTCTACCGGCTCGCGCGGCTGCTGCGCGCCACGGGGCTGCCGCGCTGGCTCGCGGGATCGGGAAGGCTCCGGTTCGCGATGGGCATGCTGGCGGCGACGCGACCGGCGGACGGACGGCCCGGCGGACGGGCGGACAGAGCAGCATCGCCACAACCGTCCGCCAGTCCGCCCGACCGCCGGACCGCCTTGTTGTTTCGCGGCTGCATCATGGACGGCCTCTTCTCGCACGTCCACGACGCGACGATCCGCACGCTCCAGGTCAACAGCTACGCGGTCCAGGAAGTGGCCGGCCAGGTCTGCTGCGGCGCGCTGCACACCCATGCGGGACTGCGTCGGGAGGCGCGCGCGCTCGCCCACCGGAACCTCGCGGCCTTCGGCGACGGTGACGAGCCGATCGTCGTCAATAGCGCGGGGTGCGGGGCGATGCTCAAGGAGTACGCCGGCCTGTTCGAGAGGTCCGGAGAACGGTTCGCCGCGCGAGTGAAGGACGTCACCGAGCTGCTCGCGGAGCGCGGGCCCCGCCCCGGCGCGCCGCTCGACGTGCAGGTCGCCTACGACCCGCCGTGCCACCTGCTGCACGCGCAGCGGATCGCCGAGCCCCCTTACCGGGTACTCGCCGCGATTCCCGTGCTGCGCGTCGTCTCGACCCCCGACGCGGCCCAGTGCTGCGGCAGTGCGGGCCTGTTCACGCTGGTCGAGCCCGCGATGTCGCGCGCGGTGCTCGCCCCCAAGCTCGCCTCGCTGCGCGCGGCGGCGCCGCAGGTTGTGGCCACCGGCAACCCCGGCTGCCTGATGCAGCTCGGCGCGGGGCTCGCGGCGGCGGGGATCGCCGCCACGGCGCGCCACCCCGTGGAGCTGCTGGACGAGTCGTATCGGGCCGCGGGCTACTATGCGTGAGATGACAGGCTCGACAGAAGAGCCAGCCTCCAGTGCAGTTGCCAGACGCCAAGCCGCAAGCGGTCTTATAGTTGGAAGTGTTCAGCCGTGGCAAGGCCGGCGACGTCCAACTGGGAACCGCTTGCGGCTTGGCGTCTGGGAACGTACCTGAACACTGTGGACCTGACGACGGTCGCCGGAGAATGACGAGCTTTCCGCCCCTCCCCCCCATCCTGCCCACTCCCGTGGCCCGGCTCGCCCCGGGGAGCGTATCGCCGGCGCTCGTCGCGGCCCTGCACACGGGAGTCGTGGTCGCCCGCGCCGACATCGGCGTGCTCGCGCTCACCGGCCCGGGCGCGCTCACCTGCCTCCAGGGCCTCCTCACCAGTGATCTCGAGAAGCCGGGGGACGGCGCGTTCGTGTACGGTGCGCTGCTCACCCCGAAGGGGATGATCGTCGTGGACGGGTGGGCGGCGCGGCTCGGCCCCACGGTGAGCTACACCGTCCCGGCCGGAGGGCGCGAGCAGGCGCGCGCGATCTTCACGCGCTCCGTCCCGCCGCGCCTCGCCCGCCTCGCCGACCACACCGCCGAGCTGGCCGTGTACCGGCTTGCCGGCCCGGCCACGCTCGGGGTCGCAGAGGCGGCGGGCCTGCCCCTTCCGCCAGGGCCGGGCCGGGTCGTGCCCGGCTCGCCCGCCACCGCCGAGGTGGCGCGGGCGAGCGAAGGCGCGCCGTTCACGCTGCAGGTCACGCTACCCGCCCCCGCGGCGGAGGCCCTCGCCGCGCGCCTCGCTGCGGCCGGGGCGGTGGCCGGTAACGCCGCGGTGCTCGAGCTGGCGCGCATCCTCGCCGGGTGGCCGCAGCTCGGCGCCGAAGTGGACGAGAAGACGATCCCCCAAGAGGTGCGCTACGACGAGATCGGCGGCGTGTCCTACACGAAAGGCTGCTACACCGGGCAGGAGACCGTGGCGCGCCTGCATTTCCGGGGTCACACCAACCGGCACCTCTGTGGGCTCATGTTCGACGCCGAGCCGCCCGCCGACGGCTGGAGCGCCGTGACCCACCTCGACCGCGACGTGGGCCGGGTGACGAGTCTCGCGTTCGTGCCGGAGAGCGGGGTCGCGGGCGGCGGGCGTTGGATCGGCCTGGCGGTCGTGCGCCGCGAGGTGGGGCCGGGGTCGGTGGTGCGCGCCGCGGGCCGCGACGCCCGCGTCGTGGATCTGCCGTTCGCCGTCCCCTTCGTCGCCCCCGCGTGACGCTGCTCGTCACAGGCGGGAGCGGCCTCGTCGGCAGTCACGTGATCGAAGCGCTGCGGGGGCGCGGCGAGCCGGTGCGCGCCCTCGCGCGCGGCGCGAGCCGCTCGGCGGTCGAGGGCCTGGGCGCGGAAGCGGTCGTGGGCGACGTGACGGACCCCGCGGCGTGGCGCGCCGCCGCGCGGGGCGTGCGCGCCATCGTGCACTCGGCCGCGCTCGTCCAGCGGCGCGAGACCTGGGAGCACTACGTGGCGGTGAACGTCGACGCGACGCGGCTCGCGGTCGAGGCCGCCCGGGCGACGGGCGCGCGGCTGGTCCACGTGTCCTCGGTCGCGGTGTACGGCGGGTCGGCCGCCTACCGGCCGGAGCCCGAGCGGCGCACGGAGGACGATCCGTTCCGGCCGATCGCGGAGCGCGACTTCTACGCCCGCACCAAGCGGATGGCGGAGCAGGTCGTGCGCGACGCGGCGGTGCGGGGCGCCCTCACCGCCGTGGCGCTGCGCCCCACGGTCGTCTACGGCGAGCGGGACCGCCTGTTCACGCCGCGCGCGATCCTGGCCGTTCGGCTGGGCCTGGTGCCGCGGATCGGCCCCGGGACGAACCACCTCGCCTGCGTGTACGCGGGCAACGTGGCCGGGGCCGCCGTCGCGGCGCTCGACGCGCCGATCTCCGGCTTCCGCGCCTACAACGTCGCGAGCGACGCGCCGCCTCGACTCACGCAGCGCGAGTTCATCACGGCGTTGGCCGAGGCGCTGGGGACGCGGGTCCGCACGATCCCGATCCCGGCCGGCCTCACGCGCATCGCGCTGGGGCTCGTGGCCGGCCCCCGGCTCGCGCGGGCCGCGGTCGCGTTCCTCGCCGGCGAGAACCCGCACGCCGACGACCGCGCCCGCGCCGAGCTCGGCTGGCAGCCGGCGTTCGCCGCCCGGGAGGCGGTGCGCCGCACCGTCTCCTGGTTCCTGGAAAACGAAAAGCCCGGGCACTAGTCCCGGGCATCGTCACCGCGCGTGGCGCGCCGCTTACGGCCGCTTCCTCGCTCGCGCGGGCGTCATCTTCTTCGACGTGTCCGCCATCATGTGCTTGGAGGTGTCGCTCATCATCATCATCTTGGACGTGTCGGCCATCATCATGTGGGAGGTGTCGGCCATCATCATGTGGGACGTGTCCTGCGTCGTTTGAGCCTGGGCGGGCCGCTGCTCCGCCCGCTGGCAGGCGCCCATGGCGACGATGACGAGGACCGGTGCGAGACGCTTCATGCGTGCTCCTGGATGGAAGTTGCGGGTTGAGGGGGCGTTCGGGCGGGGAAAACGTAGCACCGGGTCCCGCGCCGTCAAGGGCACGGCCTCGGCCGCGGTGTAAAAAGGCGGACGGGCGGTCCGCACAACCAAACGAGCCACGCAAGGGAGAGAGGGGAAATGACCGATCGCAGGACCTTCTTGCAGTGGCTGGCCGGGCTGCCCGCCGTCGGGCGGTCCTTCTCCCCGCTCGCTCCTGCGCCCGTCCTCGCCGCGACGCCCACCGCGCTGTACCGGCAGCCCGACGGCCGCCACAACCTCGTCCGCATCACCGTCACCGGCCTCGACGCCCCCGCCGCCCGCGCGCGTGTGACCGATCGCCGTGGCGCCCTGGTCGGGACGGCCGGGCTGCTCCCCACCGGCACGGGCGCCGCATTCGCGGGCGAAGTGTGGGTGCCGCTCGCCGAGCCTGCAGACTTCCGCATCGACCTGGAGGTGGGGAAGCAGCGCGTGGCGCGCCGCACGGTGCGCCTGGCGCCGCCGCGGCGCTGGACGCTCTACTGGCTCTCGAGCAACCACACGGACGTCGGCTACACGGACCTGCAAGAGCGCTGCCTCGAGATCCACCGCCAGAACCTCGATGCGGCGCTCGCGCGCCTCGCGACCCATCCGGACTACCGCTGGACCGCCGAGTGCGCCCTGCAGGTGCTCTCGTACGTCGAAAACCGCTCCCCCGCCGCCGGCGACGCGCTCGTGCAGGCGATCCGCGACGGGAAGGTCGGCGTCGGGGCGCTGTTCGCGAACATGTTGACGGGCCTCCTCGACCACGAGACGTTCGCGCGTCTGGTGTGGCCGGCGGGGCTGCTCGCGCGCGAGCGCGGGCTCGCCTACCTGAGCGCCCAGCTTACCGACGTGCCCGGCCAGACCCTCACCTTCCCGACCCTGCTCGCGGCGAGCGGGGTGCGCTACCTGGCCAGCGGCCCCAACCCGGAGCGGGCGGTGCCGCTCCTCCCCGAGGGGGAGGCGGCCCGGTACAAGGTGCCCGGCGAGTGGACCAGCTATCCGCAGCTCTACTGGTGGGAAGGGCCGGACGGCAGCCGGGTGCTGCACTGGCGCGCCTACCACTACGGGGACGCGCTGCGATTCGGGTTCGACGTCGGAGCCGAGGAGATGGCGCGCCGGCTGTCGGAGTGGCTGCTCACGAACCCGGTGCTGCGCTCGCCCGGCTACGCCTGGGACGTGGCTCTGCTGTACGGCGCGCAGTGGGACAACGCGCTGATGGACGAGCGGCTGGTCGAGCACCTGGAAGAGTTCCGGCGACGCTACGCGTTCCCGCGCATCGTGCCGGGCCGGGCCGAGGATTTCTTCCAGGAGGTGGAGCGACGCTTCGGGCCGAAGCTGCCCGTGCGGCGCGGGGACACGGGCCTCTACCGGGAGGATGGCGCGGCCTCGACCGCCGCCGAGCTCGCGCGCTACCGCGCCGCCCAGCTCGCGGCACGCGCGGCGGACTTGCTGGCGCTGTGGGACGAGAAGACGGAGCCGCGAACGCCCGAAGCCGCCGAGCGGATTCGCCGGCGAGCCGCGGAGCGCAGGCAGATCTGGCGCGACCTGCTGCTGTTCGGCGAGCACACCTGGGGCGCGGCGGAGAGCGTCTCGGAGCCGGAGAGCCGGCAGGCGCTCGCGCAGTGGCAGTACAAGCAGCGGTTCCTCGACGGGGCCGTGGCCGCGCTGCGCGCGCAGATCGCGGGCGCGCTGCTCCGCATCGGACGCGCCAGCGGCGCCGGTGGCGGCCGCGTGGTGTGCAACGCGTCGAGTTGGCCCCGGACCGACGTCGTGCGGGTGCCGGACGGGGCGGGCCGGCGCATGGTCTCCGACGGGCGCGAGTGGCCCTCCGTCGACCTTCCCGACGGATCGGCCTTCGTCGTCGCGCGGGATGTCCCCGCCCTCGGTTACCTCGCGGTCACGGAAGGCGAGCGGCCGCCGAACCCGTCCCGGGACGAGGGCCCGGCGCTCGAGGCGCAGGCTGGGCGCTTCCACGTCGTGCTCGACCCCGCGAGCGGCGCGATCCGCTCGCTCACGGGCGGGGACGGGAAAGAGCGGGCGAAACCGGGCACCTGGTCGGGGCTGAACGAGCTGGTGTACGCGACCGGGGGAGCGCGCAGCGCGCTCTGGACGGACTGGGCGCGCGAGTTCCTCGCGACGCCGGCGAGCTTGAGCATCGCCACCGCACGGCTCGACTCGGCCCGGCGCGAGCGACTCCCGGGCGTCGGCGTGCGGCTCGTGATCGCCCGCACGCTCGCCGGATGCTCCAGCGTGACGTCGACCGTGACACTGTACGACGAGCTCCCCTGGATCGACATCGAGAACCGCCTCACCAAGACCGCGACGCTCGAGAAGGAAGCGCTGTACGCCGCGTTCCCGTTCGCGTTTGTGAAGCCCACCGTGGAGATCGAAGTGCCGCTCGGCCGGATGACCGTCGAGCAGGACCAGCAGCCCGGGAGCTGCCGTGACTGGTACTGCCACGCGCACTGGGTGTGGCTGCACGAAGGGGCGGAGGGGGTGCTCTGGAGCGGGCCGGACACGCCGCTCGTCACGCTGAACGACATCTTGCGGGGACAGTGGCGCCGCAGCATCGCCCCGGACGGCACGCTGTGCGCCTGCGCGATGCACAACTACTGGCACACGAACTACGCGGCGCGCCAGGGCGGCGACTACGCGTGCCGCTTCCGGATCTCGCTGCTCGGTCCCGGGGACGCGGCGGAGCCGGTGCGGCGCGGCTGGGCGGCGTGCGACCCGCTCTACGTCAGCGCCGCGTACGCCAACCCGGGCGCGGGCCCGCTGATCGCCAAGGACGCCGCGCTGTCCGTCGCGGATCGTGGCGTGCTGGTGGTGGGCGCGAAGCCCGCCGACGACGGCGAGGGCGCGATCGTGAAGCTGCTCGACGTCGCGGGCACGACGCGCGGCGTGGCGGTCCGGCCCGCGGCCGTCGGATTTCGCGAGGCGCGCCACACGAACCTCCTCGAGATGAACGCCGAGGCGATCCCCGTCGCGCAGGACGGGCGGGCGACGCTCGAGCTGCGCGCCTGGGGGGTCGCCGCGGCGCGACTCTTTACACCACGTGAGGAGGCCGGTTAACTATCGGACCATGAGCAAGCCGACCACCCTGAGCGATCTGAAACAGACCGAGTGGGCGAGTCCCGCCCGCGTCCGGCGCACCGTCAAGGACGAGATGCGGGAGAACCTCATCTGCCTGCTCGAGAACGGCACGCCGTTGTTCTCCGGGATCGTGGGCTATGAGGACACCGTGATCCCACAGCTCGTGAACGCCGTCCTCTCCCGCCACAACTTCATCCTGCTCGGGCTCCGCGGGCAGGCGAAGAGCCGCATCCTGCGCCAGCTGGTCACGCTGCTCGACGAGGAGATCCCGTTCATCGCCGGCAGCGAGGTGAACGACAGTCCGTTTGCCCCGATCTCCAAGTACGGCCGCGAGCTGGTGGCCGAGCAGGGCGAGCGGACGCCCATCGCCTGGCTGCCGCGCGACGCGCGCTACGTGGAAAAGCTCGCGACCCCCGACGTCACGATCGCCGACATCATCGGCGACGTGGACCCGATCAAGGCTGCGCGGGGCGGGCACCTCCTGTCCGACGAGCTGACGATGCACTTCGGGCTGCTGCCGCGCGCGAACCGCGCCATCTTCGCCCTCAACGAGCTGCCCGACCTCGCCGGGAAGATCCAGGTGGGGCTCTTCAACATCATGCAGGAGGGCGACGTCCAGATCAAAGGCTACCCGGTGCGCCTGAACCTCGACGTCGCGCTGGTGTTCACGGCGAACCCCGAGGATTACACGGCGCGCGGCAAGATCATCACGCCGCTCAAGGACCGGATCGGGTCGGAGATCCTCACCCACTACCCCCACACCGTCGATCTCGGCACGGCGATCACCCGCCAGGAGGCCTGGCTCGAGCGCACCGGGCGGCCGCTGCGCCTGCCGGACTTCGTCTCGGAGCTCATCGAGCGCGTCGCCTTCGAGGCGCGCGAGGACAAGCGCGTGGACCGCCGCAGCGGCGTTTCCCAGCGCCTGCCGATCAGCGTGCTCGAGAACGTGGTGTCGAACGCCGAGCGGCGCAGCATCGTCACGAAGGAAAAGGCCGTCGTGCCGCGCGTGTCCGACATCTACGCGGCGCTCCCCGCCATCACCGGGAAGCTGGAGCTGGAGTACGAGGGCGAGCTCCAGGGCCCCGAGCTGATCGCGAAGGACCTGATCCGTCGCGCCGCCGGGAAGACCTTCGAAGCGCGGGTCGGGGGCGCGAACGTGGACGACATCGTGCACTGGTTCGACGAAGGTGGAGCGCTCAAGATCTCGGCGGACGAGCGCTCGGAGCCGTGCCTCAAAGGCTTCAGCGTCGTGCCCGGCCTGCTCGACCTCGTGGACCAGGTCGGCCTCGCGGCGAAGAAGGACCCCCCCACCATGGTCTCGGCGTGTGAGCTGGTGCTCGAGGGTCTCGTCGCCGGGAAACGGATCTCGCGCTCGGAGGAGCTCGGCTACTCGCGCGCCCGCGCGGAGCAGAAAGGGCCGGGCTACGGGAAGACAGGCGGGGGGCCAGGGGGGCCGGGGGGGCCGGGGCCGAACCTGTTCTCGTAAGGGCGGCAAGGGCGGTAGAGGGCGGTAGGGGCACGGCATTGCCGTGCCCCTACCGTCCTTTACCGTCCTCTACCGTCGGGTATCTTCCCGCTCACCTCCCTCCGGAGCCCCCATGGGCAAGCTCGTCGCCGGCGGCGTGCTCGTCGCCATCGCCTTCTCCGTGCTGCTCGCCGCCGCAGCGCTCCGCTCGCAGCGCCCCGGCGGCGTCGTGAACCTGCTGCGCTTCATCGGCCTGGCGGTGGGGGCCGTCGGCGCGGTCGTCGCCATCGGCTCGGCGATGGTGGTGATCGACCCGGGCGAGGTCGGCGTGCGGCACGCCTTCGGGTACGTGGACCCCGCCCCGCTCTTGGCCGGGATCCGTTTCGTGCCGCCGTGGTCGTCGATGGAGCGGTACTCCACGCGCGAGGAGCAGTGGCCCACGCGCGGCGATCAGATCGAGGCGATCGAGGCGCTGTCGAGCGAGCAGATGGGCATGCACGTCGAGGTGTCGATCCGCTGGCAGATCGATCCCCAGCAGGCTCCCAAGATCTTCACGGAGATCGGCAAGGAGGACCAGATCCGCGGGGCCGTCCTGAACGCGATCCGCAAGGGGGTGCGTGACGGGATGGTGCAGTACTCGATCAACGACATCTCGAAGCGCACGCAGATCGCGACCACGATGGAAGCGCTGGTGGACTCGGCGCTCGTGACGACGCCGCGGGCGGGCGGGGGGAAGTTCCGCATCGCCGCCGTCACCGCGTTCTTCCTGCGCGACCTCCAGCCGCCCGCCCAGGTGGTGCAGGCCATCAACAACAAGATCGCCCAGGAGCAGCAGATCGAAACCGAGCGGCACCGCGTGGAGGTGGCCCGGCTGCAGACCGAGCAGCAGCGGCTGCTCAATCAGACGCTTTCCCCCGAAGCGTTGACCAAGCAGTGGATCGAGGTGCTGCACGACTTGAAGAGCTCGAACAACCTGATCATCTTCGTGCCGACCGAGGGCGGGCTGCCCCTCTTGAACATCGGCGACCTCCGCAAGAACCTGCGACAGCCGTGAGCCCCTGTGCCCCTTAGCCGCTTAGCCCCTTAGGCCCTTAGCCCCTTAGCAGCCATGGCCCCGCCCGTCATCACCATCACGCGCCAGTATGCGTCGGGCGGCTCCGACATCGCGCGTCTCGTGGCGAGCCAGCTCGACTGGACGGTGATCGACAACGAGTTCGTGGACGAGGTCGCGCGGCGCGCGGGGCTGCCGGCCGAAGAGGTCGCGCAGCGCGAAGAGCGGGCGCCCGGTCTGCTGGAGCGGCTCGCCCGCACGCTCGCCGTCGCGTCCCCCGAGATGTTCATGGCGTCCACCGCCGTCCCCCGGGTGGAGCAGGACGAGGCGACCATCGTGCAGATGACCGAGCGGGTGATCGCCGAAGCGGCGGCCCACGGCCGGATCGTGCTGGTGGGCCGGGGGGCGCAGGCGGTGCTCGCCCGGCGGCCGGACGCGCTACACGTGTACGTCGTGGCCCCGAAGCCGTGGCGCATGACGCTCGCGGTCGAGCGGCTCGGCGTCGATCCGGCCGATGTCGAGCGGGTCGTGGATGAGACCGACCGCCGGCGCGACCACTACGTCACGGCGCACTACGGGCGACACCGCCAGGACATGGTCAACTACGACCTGGTGGTGAACGCGGAGAAGCTCGGGTTGGATGGGGCGGCGGCGGTGATCGTGAGCGAGGCGAAGCGGCGGAGGTGGAGCTAATTGCGAATTGTGGATTTCGGATTGCGGATTGGACAGGGAGAGACACAATCCGCAATCCACAATCCGAAATCCGCAATCAGGTGCTCCGCAGCTCCGGCGCCCGCCACGTCGCCAGTGCCACGGCGATGAAGCACACCAGCGCTCCCGCCGCCACCGCCCGCGGGGCCCCGACGTGCTCGGCCAGCGTGCCGGCCTCAAACGCGCCGAGCGGCGCCATCCCGACGAACACGAACGAGTAGAAGCCCATCACCCGGCCGCGCAGGTGGTCGGGCACGGCGGTCTGGAGAATCGTGTTCGTCAGGGCGGTGGTGACGATCATCGCCGCTCCGGTCAGCGCGAGCAGGACGATCGAGAGCGGGAACGTCTCGGACAGCGCGAACGCCGCGAGCAGCACGCTGAACGCCGCCCCGCCGCCGACCAGCAACGCGCCCTTGGGGATGCGTCGCGCGTACGCGGCCAGGGCGAGCGCCCCCACCATCGCGCCGATCCCGACCGCGGCCATGAGCGCGCCGTAGCCGCGCGCGCCGGCGCGCAGCACGTCGCGCGCGAAGACGGGCATCATCGCGAGGAACGGATAGCCGAAGATGCTGAGCAGGGCCGTCAGCACCACCAGGGTTGAGATCGGACGCGCGCCCCGGATGAACGCCACCGCCTCGCGGAACCCGGCCCACGCCGAGGCGGGCGTGGGCGGCCGCACGGGGGAAGGCAGCCGCATGGCGGCGAGGCCCGCGATCACGGCGAGGAAGCTGACGCCGTTCAGTAGGAAGCACGCCCCCACGCCCAGCGCGCCGATCAGCACGCCCGCCACCGCCGGCCCGACCACGCGGGCGGCGTTGAAGAGCGAGGAGTTGAGCGCGATCGCGTTCATGAGGTCGTCCTTCCCCACCAGCTCCACGACGAACGATTGGCGGGTCGGGATGTCGAAGGCGCTCACCACCCCGAGGAAGGCGGCGAGCGCCATCACCCAACCCACCGTGACGGTCCCGGTCCACACCAGGGCGGCGAGCGCGAACGCCTGCACCATCTGCAGCGCCTGGGTGACGAGCACCGTGCGGCGCTTGTCGACCCGGTCCGCGATCACGCCGGCGTAGAGCGTGAACAGCAGCACGCCGGCCGAGCCGAGCGCCGAGACGAGCCCGACGTAGAAAGGGGAATTCGTGAGCTCGAGAACGAGCCAGCCCTGGGCGACGGACTGCATCCACGTCCCCGTGAGGGACACCGCCTGCCCGAAGAAGAAGAGCCGGAAGTCGCGGTGGGCGAGCGCCCCGAGGCGCGCGTTGCGCGCCGCGTCGTCCCCCATGGGTCACGCTGCTCCGCCCGGGGCCCGGCGCCGCGTCGCCCAGAACACAGCCCCGAGCGCGCACCACCCTGCCAGCGCGGTCCAATCGGCCGCGCTGAAGCTCCCCGGTACGGCGGGGACCACCTTCATGGCGATGATCGCGAGACTGACGAGCACTCCGGCCCAGGCGGTCACCTCACCGGACCTCACCCCCTGACCCCCTCTCCGCGTGGCGGAGAGGGGGTACGACGGGTGAGGTCTGGTGAGCACAAACGCCAGGCACGCCGCACACCACCCCACCCCGGCCGCGAGCGACCCCACCTCGGTCACGGGCACGAGCAGCGCGTCGCCCAGCAGCGCCGCCGCGCCGCTCAAGCCTGCCAGCAGCAGAATCGCCGTCGCCGGCGTGCCGAAGCGGGGGTGCACGGCAGCGAGCCCGGGATGGACCAGCGCGCGGCGGCCGAGCGCGAGCATGAGACGCGTCGCTGCCACGAAATTCCCGTTGAACACCTTGAAGAGGGAGAGGAACGCCGCGAGCAGGACGAGCCGCGCGATGGCGGGCGACCGGAATGCCCGCGCGAACGCGGCCTCGGTTCCGAGCCGGTTCGCCACCAGGTCGCGCCACGGATACACGAGCGCGACGACGCCCACGACGATCACGTAGAACAGCGCCCCGGCCACCAGGGCGAGCGTGATGGCCCGGCCGAAGTCGCGGGGATCGAAGCCGGGCCGCGCCTCCTCCGACGTCTTGGCCACTCCCTCGAACCCCGTCATGAAGTAGGGGACGATCTGCGTCACGAGCACTACCGAGAGCAGCGCGCCGGTCGCTCCCGGCGCCGCGAACAGCGGTCGCAGCGTCGCCGGGGTGCCGCGCGCAAGGCCGAGCGCGGCGAACACGGCGAAGCAGGCCAACAGGCCGAGCGTCGTGACGTTCTGGAAGCGCCCGCTGGTGCGGATGCCCCGGTAGTTGACCACGCCGACCAGCGCGGTCAGCCCGAGTCCCGCCACGAGCCGCGGCGCGGTGATCGTCTTGCCCGCCACGTCGTACAGCGCGACGCCGTTCATTCCGGGAAAGATCCGCGCCAGCAGGTTGCCGATCGCCACCGCTTCCCAGGGGCACACGATCGCGTAGGCGAGCACCATGATCCACCCCGCCGCGAAGCTCAGGAACGGCGGAAACACGGGCTCGGCATAGGCGATCTCGGCGCCTGCATCCGGGACTTCGCGGACGAGCCGCCCGTAGGTGCGGGCGATCGGCAGGAGCGCGACCCCGCCCGCGAGGAACCCCACCATCGCGCCCCCGGGACCGCCCCGGCCGAGCCAGTCGTCCATCACCACGAGCCACCCCACCCCGACCATGCTGCCGAAGCCGAAGGTGAAGTACTCGAGGATGCTGAGGGTTTTGTGGAGCGCCGGCGGTGCGGTCACTTCCGCAGCTTTTCGAAATACGCTTTCCGCACCTTGGCGACCTTCGGCGCGATCACGACGCGGCAATAGCCCTGGTTCGGATTCCGCCGGTAGTAGTCCCGGTGATACTCCTCGGCCGGGTAGAACGCCTCGAAGGGCACGACTTCCGTCACGATCGGATCGTCCCACACGTGCGCCGCCTCGAGCTCGGCGATCACCCGCTCCGCTTCGCTCTTCTGCTCCGGGGAGTGGTAGAATACCGCGGAGCGGTACTGGGTCCCCACGTCGCCGCCCTGGCGGTTGAGCGTGGTCGGGTCGTGCACGACGAAGAAGATCTCGAGCAGGTCCCGGTACGTGATGACCGAGGGATCGAACGTGATCCGGACCACTTCCGCGTGGCCGGTGGTTCCGGTGCAGACGAGCTCATAGGAAGGATCGGGCACCCGGCCGCCCGCGTAGCCGGACTCCACCCGCTCGACACCCCGCAATTCCTGGAACCCGGCCTCGAGGCACCAGAAGCACCCGCCGGCGAGCGTGGCGGTTTCGCGTCGCTGTTCCATGCGCTTCAATGTGCATCAGCCGGCGCGGGTGCGCGACTCCAGGGGGCGAGGCCGCCGACGTTGCGCGCAGGCTCATGGGGACCCGATATTGCCGGTAGGGGCCCGATGAAATACACCACGTACAGCCGCTATCTCGCCGAGCTGGCCGACACGATCAACCTCCAGGCCCTGCTCGACCAGCTCGCCGATTTCCTGCTCCAATCGGGCTTCGCCGGCGGCGCGTACTCCCATCCGTTCTGGGGCGAGTTCGGCGAGGACGAGGCCGACCGCTCGCTCGACGCGCTGCGCCAGGCGATCCTGCAGGCGCTGATGGACTCGGGGCAGCTCACGCCCGACATGCTGAAAGTCCTGCGCGGCGACTCCACCGGCGACGCGGATCGCGACGCGGACCTGCAGCGCCAGCTCTCCGAGCTGCTCGACAAGATCGTCCAGAAGCTGATCGAGGATGGCTACTTGAACGTCACCGAGGCCCCGAAGCTGCCCTCCGGCCAGCAGCCGCTGTTCGGCCCCGGCGGCATGGCCAAGGAAGCCGCCCAGCAGGTGCAGTTCAACCTCACCGACAAGGCGATCGACTTCCTGGGCTACCGCACGCTCAAGCACCTGCTCGGAAGCATCGGGAAGTCGAGCTTCGGCGCGCACGACACCGAGCATCTCGCGACCGGCGTCGAGGCGGAAGCCGTGAGCAAGCAGTACGAGTTCGGCGACACCTTGAACCTCGACGTCAACCAGACGCTCCGAAACGCGCTGCAGCGGGAGGGCCTCGGCGTGCCCATCAACCTCGAGTACGAGGACCTGATGGTGCACCAGGCCGAGTACCGGTCGTCGTCGGCGACGGTGCTGATGCTCGACTGCTCGCACTCGATGATCCTGTACGGCGAGGACCGCTTCACGCCCGCGAAAAAAGTGGCCCTCGCGCTCACGCATCTGATCCGCACGCAGTTCCCCGGGGACACGCTGCGCGTGGTGCTGTTCCACGACACGGCGGAGGAGATCCCGCTCGCCCAGCTCGCGCGCGCCCAGGTCGGCCCGTACCACACGAACACGGCGGAAGGGCTCAAGCTGTCGCGCCGCATGCTCCTGTCGCAGCGCAAGGACATGCGCCAGATCATCATGATCACGGACGGTAAGCCGTCGGCGCTGACGCTGCCGGACGGCCGCATCTACGTGAACTCGATGGGGCTCGACCCGCAGATCCTGCAGGCCACCTACCGCGAAGTCGCGCTGTGCCGCCGCAGCGGAATCCTGATCAACACGTTCATGCTCGCCCGCGACCGCAGCCTGGTCGAGTTCGTCAAGAAGGTGAGCGCAATTTGCCGGGGCAAGGCGTACTTCACGAACACGATGACCCTCGGGCAGTTCATCCTGATGGATTTCATGCGCCGCAAGACCAGGCGGGTGTCCTAGCGCGCGTCGAGCCATGCGGGACCTCCGACTGCTCGGCGCCCTGCTCCTCGCGAGCTGCAACGAATCGCTGACGCCCGTCCGTCCCGTGGTCGCCCGCGTCACCGTCCTGCCCGACACCGCCACCGTCACGACCGGCGGCGCACTCCAGCTTGCGGCCGCGTTGTTCGACGCGGAGGGCCACCCCCTCACCGGCCGCTCGGTCATCTGGTCGAGCTCCGACCCGCCCTTCGCCGCCGTCTCGGCCGCCGGCCTCGTCACGGGGCTCGCTCATGGCCGCAGCACGATCACGGCCGCTTCGGGCAGGGCGAGCGGGTCGGCGGAGATCAAGGTGTTCGCGCCGGTCAATTTCGTGACGGTCGATCAAGGCGACCAGACCATCGTGGTGGGCGGCGCGGTGCGGCTCTCCGCCACGGCGCGGGACTGGCGTGGGACGCGGCTGGCCGGCCGCCCCCTCACGTGGTCGAGCCTCGACCCGGGGACGGCGGCGGTCGCACCGGACGGATTCGTGTCGGGCCTCGCCCCGGGCTCGGCCACGATCACCGCGACGAGCGAGGGGCAAACCGGCGCCACCACGATCGACGTGACCCGCGTGTCGTTCGCCGCCCTGTCCGCCAGCCCTGCGGCGCACACCTGCGGGGTGACCGCCGCGGGCGCCGCCTTCTGCTGGGGGAGCGATGCGGTCGAGCAGCTCGGCGACGGGCCGGCGGCCGACAACGCGTCGCCGATCGGCGTCCGGGGTGGGCTCGGCTTCGCGGCGGTGGACGGTGGCGGCACGTTCACCTGCGGCCTCACGCCGGCCGGCGCGGCATACTGCTGGGGCAGCGGCCGGAGTGGCCGACTGGGGAACGGGATGATCGCCGTCAGCGCAGTGCCCGTTCCCGTGTCGGGCGGGCTACGCTTCACGTCGCTCACGACCGGGTGGGACCACGCCTGCGCCGTCACCAGCGTGGGCGCGGCGTATTGCTGGGGCGGAAACGGGACTGGACAGGTCGGCAGCCCGGGCGAGAAGCTCACCCTCACGCCGGCCCGGGTAGCCGGAGCGGAGGAGTTGACGTCGCTCGCCGCCGGCAGCGGCTTCACGTGCGGGCTCGCCCGAGGTGGGGCCGTCTCCTGTTGGGGCGACAACCAACTCGCCCAGCTCGGAAACCCGGGGGTCAGCATGAGCGGCACGCCTCGCCCGGTGGCAGGCGGACTGGCTTTCGCGGTGCTCGCCGCAGGCGTGCGCCACGCGTGCAGTCTCACCCCCGTGGGCGCGGCCTATTGCTGGGGCGACAACAGCTCCGGCCAGCTGGGCGACGGCTCGACGGCCGCAGCTCCGTCGCCGGTCGCGGTGGCGGGCGGGCTCAGGTTCGCGAGCATCGCCGCGGGATTGGACTTCACCTGCGGCGCGACCGTAGACGGGGAACCCTATTGCTGGGGCGCCGACGACTCCGGCCAGCTCGGCAACGCCGCCACGACCTCCTGCGACGGCCGGCCGTGCAGCGTGACGCCCGCGCGCGTCGCGGGCGGGCTCGCGCTCGCCGCCGTGACGGCCGGCGACACGCACGCCTGTGGGATCACCACGAGCGGCGTCGCGTACTGCTGGGGACGAAACGCGAGCGGCCAGCTGGGCGACGGCGCGACGACGGACCGCCCTGCGCCGGTCCGGGTGCTCGGTCAGCCGTGAGCGTCGCCGCCCAATAGGGGCTTGACTACCGCTCCACCCTTCCTCATAGTCGCCCTCCGGGAGTCATAGTCGCGCTCCAGGAGTCGCCTCCTGGGCGGTTTGGTTGCCGCCGGCGACGCGATTTTTTGTTTGTGGACACCTGTCCCGTGACGTCGCACCGTTCACCAAGGTCGTGCAGCCGATGCGAGACACATTGTCATCCAGACCAAGCCATCACCCGACGCCCCCGGGCGCGGGGCCGGCTAGGCGTGCGTCGAGCAGGCGGTCCCCCAACGATGACGACGGACCATTGTCCTCCACCTATGGTATGCCCATGAGAGCCTACGTAATCACGACCGGCGTCATCTTCAGCCTGCTCGTCGTGGCTCATGTGTGGCGGATCGTCGCCGAGCCGCATCTCGCGACTGACCCTGGTTACATCCTCATCACGCTCGCGGCCGGGCTCCTCAGCGTCTGGGCCGGGCTCGTGCTGCGACGCTCCCCGTCGCCCTGACCTGCCGACGGTCCAGTGTGAGGTCCCCCGAAGGGTCCTCACCCCCTGTGAGGACGAACGGCGACACGGCGCTTCGGAGGAGCCACGCGACGAATTCTCGCCCCTACCTCCCCACCGCCCCGTAGATCATCCGCGAAAGATCCGCGACCAGGTTGTGCGCGACGCTGTCCTCCTTGATGCGGCCCGTGAGCACGACCAGCACGTAGCCGCCGCCCCGCGGCGGATACACGACCGCGGCGTCGTGATAGACGACCGCGCCGATCCAACCCGTCTTGTGG
>DASPXO010000304.1:0-7351 GCA_035637235.1 Gemmatimonadales bacterium
GAGCAGGGCCCGCGTTGCGCGGTCGAGCACGTAGACCTTGCCGTCGGCCAGCGTGCTCACGTACACCTCTGCGTTGTCCGGCGTGACGGCCACATCGAAGGCGTTACGGACCCACCCGCTTCCGATCGCGTACTCGAGGAAGGTCGAGCCCTCCGTGGTGAGGTCGCGCACCAGCAGCTTGCTGCGCTGGATGTCGGTGGCGAAGAGAAGCGCACCATCCGGAGACACGGCCACGTTCTGGATGCGGG
The DNA here is from genome assembly GCA_035637235.1 of Gemmatimonadales bacterium. Taxonomy (GTDB): domain Bacteria; phylum Gemmatimonadota; class Gemmatimonadetes; order Gemmatimonadales; family GWC2-71-9; genus DASUAL01. The sequence goes on from DASPXO010000304.1 coordinate 249, forward strand.
CGCCGGCTACGGCGTCCGTGTGGACCACGGTGTTGTCGCGCAGATCCACCGTGCGGATGGTCCCTTCGTCCCTGGCCGCGATGTACATGCAGGGCGCGACCGGATGGAACGCGACGCCCGTGAGCAAGCTTCCCGTGGCGCTGCCGGGAATCGAGTCGATCACCCGGCGGCTCGCGGTGTTGATGACGTAGACACCGAAGAAGTCGGTCAGCGCGTAGAGGCGGCTCCCGCTCGGGGAGAGGCCGAGCGTGAGAGTGCTGCCCCGCGGCACGGTCGCGGTGCCGAACGCTTGATTGGTGGCCACGTCGATGAAGGTGACGGTGCCCGCGTCCTGGTTGGACGCGTACGCCGTCGTGCCGTTGGGGCTGAGGCGCACCTGGGACGGCAGGTCCCCCACCGGGAACGGCGCCGAGAACGTGGTGGACGGGAGGTCCGCCCGAACGGCCGAGGCGGCGTGCACCTGGGTGACGTACACCACTCCCGTAGGCGAGACCGCGACGGCGAAGGGCGTGCCCGAGACCGGCACGGTCGTGCGGCCGGAGCGCGCAGGATGGCCGCCACCCGCGGGCACGTCGCCGGCGGGCGGCGCCTCGCAGCGCATGGTTTCGATCGCGCTGGTGAGCAGCCTCTCGCTCGCGGTCGGTGAGTCGCAGGCCACGACGAGAATGGTCGAGAGACCGACTGAGAGGAGTCGCAGCGCCGAACGGCGGAGCATGGTTCCAAATTGACCGGTGCTTCGCGGAGGCGGCAAGGCCCGGGGAGCCGCGATCATGTTGCGTCCGCGCAACCTCAGAGTGCCTTCAGTGCTCGAGCCTCCTCAGCGCACGAACGTCACGAAGCCCGCTTCGTTGGCGACTGCGCCGATGTGGCCCTGTTGGCTGAACCCGATCCGCCGCGGCGTCCCGCCGACGTCGAGCGTCTGGGCGAGCCTGCGCGACTGCAGGTTGAAGATCTGCACCACTCCCGCACTAGGGATCGAGACGTAGGCCTGGTTGTCGTCCGGGGTCACGCCGATGCCGAACGCGCCCCCCGCGAGGTCGATGGTCGCCGCCGGCTGCCCCGCCAGCAGGTCGATCTCGTTCAAGTAGCCCGCCTCGTTAGCCACGTAGAGGCGCTTCCCGTCGCGGGTGACGGCCATGTCCTGCGGGACCCCCCCGACAGTGAAGATCCGGAGCACCGTGCCCGTGAACATGTCGACCTCCGACACGGTGCCGCCAGAGGCGGCGCTCACGTAGATGATTCGCCCGTCGGGGTGCACCGCGAACGCGTTTGGCGTGAATCCGACCTCCACGCTCCCGATGATCTGCTGGGTCTGGGTATCCACGATGTAGACGGTGGTGCTACCGGTCGAGACGAACAATCGCGTACCGTCGGGAGAGACCCGCACGACGAGCGGTGATCCGGCGGGCGTGAAAATGGTGGCCACCTGCTGTGCGGAGGCGACGCTTATCACGCCGACGTTCTGGCTGCCCTGGTTGGTGACATAAGCGGTGCCGCCATCGGGCGAGAAGGCGGCGCCGGTGGGCACGGAGCCGGTCGGAATGAACCCCTCCACGATGCGGGTCTGGGTGCTCGTGATGCCGACGCCGCCATTGTAGAGCTCTGTGAAATATGTGAGGCCGTCGTCGCGCACCGCGATGCCGAAGGCGGGCGGGGTGACGACGCTGTCGATCACGAGGGCTTCCGGGTGCGTGGGTGGCCCGCAGCTGGAACTGGCGACCGCCAGCGCCACGCCCGGCGTCGTCGGGGGGAACGACTTCGACTGCGCCGTGGGCGGAGACGTATCGGACCCGCACGAGGAGAGCGAAACCACGGCACTGCACAGGACCAAACCCGCGAGCGCGGCGCGACGCATGGGGGCCTCCAGGGAGGGTTGGGGGAAAAAGAAGCACGGGCGTGGGATGTGCCCGTGGAGGACCGCGACCGTGGCCGTGGATTTCCCGACGAGGCTGCTACGCTCCCGCCCCACCACTTGAGTCCACTGCCCGTGCGAGGTCCGCGTTGATAACTGCAACACTCGGGCCGAATCGCGAACCGCAGTCGTCGCCACGCGAGGCGCGACGCCGCAATAGCTTGCGGGCGCGTCGTCCGCGCCGCCGTGTGGCCCGCACGCCTCAATTTATCCTGCGAACGACGGATTTCCGTTGCGGTGGCGCAGCAAGAGGGTGGGAGTCGCCTATGGTTTCCTGAACTTCGCCAGCTGCTGCTTGTGTCGCTTCACGAACTCCTCGTACACGTGCGTGTCCGTATAATCCCGCATCTCGCAAATCCTCTCCCCCCTGAACCGGAGCACCGCGCAGGTGCGCTGGTCCATCACGTCCTGCGGGTCGCTCTTGAGCCAGGAGCGCTCGCGGATCTCGACGATCACGCGCTCGTCGGCCTCGTACCAGTTGCGCCACACGTCCTCGTAGCCCCATTCGGCCGCGCCGAGGCCCGCCTCGCGGTTGGCGAAGCAGCGGACCACCGCGGCCCGTCCCTTCCACTCGCCGCCGATCGGCGGGGCGCCGGCGACCCAGTAGACGATGTCCTCGGTGAGGTGGCGCGCCACCTCGTCCAGCTTGCCCGCGAACAGCGCCTTCTCGTACGCCCGGGCGACCTGCAGGCGCTCGCTCATACGGCGATCTCCTCGATCGCTTCGGCCTCGGGCAGCGTGTTGGCCTTGCGGCCGGCCCGCTCCATGGGCTTGTCCATCTCGGCCTTGTGCCGGTCGATGATCGTCCAGAAGTCGAGCGCGCGATCGAGCAGCTCGTGGGCCGCCTCGCGCAGCTGGTCGCTCGCCCGCACCTGCCGCACGTTGTTCTGCATGTCCTCGGCGTCCCAGCCGCGGGAGTGCGCGATGAACGGGAACGGCGGGAACACGAACCCCAGCTCCGCCCAGAACGTGAACAGGCTGCCGGCCACGGCCTGGATGTTGTCCTGCCCGCCCGTGATGATGAACGCCGCGACCTTGTTCTTGATGAGCACCTGGTTGTGGATCGTGACCTGGTTCTGCACGCAGTTCAGCCGCTCGATCATCTTGTAATAGAGCGACGACGCGTTGCCCCAGCGGATCGGCGTGGAGATGAGCACCACGTCCGCCCAGTGGACGAGCCCCTCGTACACGGCGCTGAGCTGGTCATCGGGATCGCGCTCGGTGATGGCGCACGGCCAGGTGCAGGCATGGGCCGCCTTGGAGTAGTTCCCCTCGCAATGCCGGAACTTCAAGTCGCGCAGCTTGATGTACTGCGTGTCGGCCTGGCGGCTCCGCGCCTGCTCGAGCGCGTGCTCGAGCAGCGCGTCGGAAGTGGAGAAGCGCGGGTTGACGTCGTCCATCGCGGTGGTGGAGATGCAGAGCACCCGCGGCGCCGCGCCGGGCGGCTTCGCGTGCGGCTCGAGCAGATGGCCGGGCTTGTGCTTGAGCAGCTTCCGCGGCATCACGGGCGGCGTCTGCACGTAGACGCCGTCGTCACGCTCTTGGACTGCGAACACCGGCACCTGCTCCTCGTCGTAGCCTTCCGGGCCCTTGCCCGTGATCACGCTGTACTCCCACGCGTGCCAGGGGCACATCACGAACTCGCCGTGCAGCAGGCCCTCGCACAGCGGGCCTCCCTTGTGGTTGCACGTGTTGCCGATCGCGCGAAACTGCCCGTCGTAGAGAAAGACGGCGACGGAGTAGCGGTCGACTTTGACGGCGAACGGGACGCGGGCCTCGAGCTCGGCCTTGTCGCCGAGGCGATGCCAGGTGGCCATGACAGCACTCCTGTGATGGGCAGCGTACATTGTAGCCCGTATGTCGCGCTCGCGCCTGTGCGCGCTGCTCGCCGCCGCCGGACCGGCGCTGGGATGGGTGCGCGGGGGCGGGCTGGCAGCCCAGGCCGCTCCGCCGGAATTCCACGCGCGCGCCCTGTCCGCGTTCGCCGCGGCCAAGGCGAGAACGTTGATCCGCGAGCGGCTGCCATGCCTCGGCTGTCATCGGCTCGACGCTGAAGGCGGGCGCATCGGCCCGGATCTCTCGGCGCCCGCCCCCGGCACGACGGCGGCATTCATCTACGCGATGGTCCGCGACCCGCAGCGCTCGGTCCCCGGGGGCCGAATGCCGCGGACGCCGCTCGCGCCCGAGACGCTGGAGCTGGTCGCGAGCTATCTGGCGCAGCGGGTGCCCGCGGGCAAACCAGCGGGCGCTCGCGCGCCGGGCGCCGCGACGCGAGCACCCGCGGCGCCCTCGCGACGAAGCGCCAAGGAGCTGTACGGGTCGTACTGCGCGGCGTGCCACGGCGCCGCCGGCAACGGGGACGGGTACAACGCCGCGTTCCTGCCGGTGCGGCCGGCGGTGCACGCGGATCCACGCGCGATGTCCGAGCGGTCCGACGACCAGCTGTTCGACGCGATCGCCGCGGGGGGCTACGTCCTGAGCCGCAGCAACCGCATGCCGGGGTTCGGGCAGACGCTTACTGTGCACGAGATTCGCGCGCTGGTCGGCTACATTCGCGAGCTGTGCCGGTGTCAGGGCCCGGCGTGGTCGCGCGATGACGCGACCGCGCGATGAGGTGGCGGCGCGGGGCGGTGGTCGTCGCCGCACTCGGCGCGGCCCTGGCAGCGGCGCTCGTCCTCGTGTCCCGGCGCGGTGGAGCACGGGCGCCCGCGTCCTTCCCCGCGCCGCGCCCCGTGTCGCGCGCGGGCGAGCCGCGCGCGGCGGACTTCGTCGGCGCCGAGGCGTGCGCATCGTGTCACGCCCCGCAGTACGCCGCGTGGCGACGCTCGACGCACGGCAGGGCGGGCGGCCCGCCGGGCGCCGCCGCCGTGATCGCGCCGTTCGGGGGACGCCCGCTCCGCTTCGCGGACGCCGTGGTGGCGCCCGCGGTGACCGCCCGCGGGGAGTACGTCTTCACCGTGGCGCAGGACGGGCGCCCGCCGGAACGCTTTCGCGTCGACGGCGTGATCGGCGGCGGGCACATGGTGGGCGGCGGCACGCAGGCGTTCGTGTCCCGCTATCCGGACGGCACGCTGCGGGTCCTGCCGTTCGAGTTCATCCGGCGCGAGGGCGTCTGGTTCTGCAACACCAACTCGCGCACCAACCGGGGCTGGGTCCCGATCACGCCGGACGTGCGGCTCGCCGAGTGCGGCGATTGGCCGCCCGCGCGGGTGATCGGGGACGTGACCCGGTTCGCGAACTGCCAGGCGTGCCACGGCAGCCAAATCGCGACGGCGTTCGACCCCGAGGGGCGGCGCTACGACACCCGCTTCACCGCGCTGGCGGTGAACTGTGAGTCGTGCCACGGTCCGGGCCGCCGCCACGTCGAGCTGGCGCGGTCGGGCCGGCTGCGCGACCTGGCGGACATCGGGATGCGGGCGCTCGGGACGCTCGGGAAGGACGAATCCGCGGGCATCTGCTTCCAGTGCCACGCGCTGAAGGACGTCCTCGAGCCGGGCTATCTCCCGGGAAAGCCGTTCGCCGAGTACTACGCGCTGGGCTTCCCGCAGCTCGGCGACCGCCCGCTCCAGGCCGACGGCCGCGTCCGCACGTTCGCCTACCAGGAGGGCCAGCGCTACAGCGACTGCTACGTGAACGGCTCGATGACGTGTGTGGACTGCCATGATCCGCATACGCAAGGCTACCGCGACGTCTCCGGCGCGCCGCTCGTGGGTCGCCTGAGCGACGGCCAGTGCACGGGCTGTCACGCGAGCAAGGCGGAGCGCCCCGGCGCGCACACGCACCATCGCGCCGGCTCCCCGGGCAGCCGCTGCGTCTCCTGTCACATGCCCTACCTGCAGGAGGCCGAGATCGGCCATGTGCTGCGCTACGCCCGCTCCGACCACACGATCCCGATCCCGCGGCCGGCGTTCGACGCCGCCTTGGGGATCGAAAGCGCCTGCCGGCAGTGCCACGCGGATCAGCCGGCGGCCGCGCTCGACGGGCGCGTGCGCGAGTGGTGGGGCGAGCTCAAGCCGCGGGCCCCTGCCGTCGCGGAGCTGGTCTCGGCCGGCGAGATTGGGGACCGGAGCGCGGCGGCGCGGCTGCTGCTCGATCCGGACTCCCGGCATCCGGCCGCGCAGCTCGCCGCGCTCGGCGAGTTCCTCGAGCGCTACCTCACGCCCGACATGCCGGCGCTGGAGCGGGACGTGGTGGACCGCCTCGAGCGGCTCGCGGCGGGCGGCGACGGCGACGTCCGCTCGCTCGCCCTCGCGAGCCTGCATCTCGCGCGCGGGAACGATCGGGCCGTGCGCGGGGTTCTCGGGCGCCAGCTGGGCTCGTTGGGCGCGGCCGACGACGCGGTGCGCAAGCGGTGGGTCGTCGCGCTGGGCTTCGTCGCCGACGGCTATCGGTCGCACGGTGAGCCGTCGCGGGCGATCGTGGCATACCGCAAAGCGCTCGAGATCCGCCCCGCTGACGCGCGGGTGCTCCTGAATCTCGGGCTCGCTTACGCCGACGCGGGGGACTTCGGGAGCGCGGCCGCGGCCTATCGCTCGAGCCTCGAGGCGGATCCGCACCAGCCGCTCGGCCACGTGAACTGGGGCATCGCCCTCGAGGCCCAGGGGGACACGGCGGGCGCGGTCGCCGAATTCCGACGGGCGCTCGACGTAGACCCCTCAGAGCCGCTGGCGCATTTCAACCTCGGCGCGGTGGCGCTGGCGCGCGGCCGTCCGGTGGACGCGGTCGCCTTCCTGCGGCAGGCGGCGGCGCTCGACCGGAGCCTCGCCCCGGCGCACTTCGCGCTGGCGCGCGCCTACCTGCTGCTCGCCGATTGGCGCCTCGCCGGGGATGCGCTGCGCCGCGGGCTCGAGTTCGACCCCGGCAATGCCGCCGCGCGGCAGGCGCTGGACCAGCTCGCGCGGGCAATGTCCGGAAACCTCAAGCCCCGCCCTGACGGGCGGGGCCATGATGCCGACGGGCCGCGATAGCCCCGCGCGTAAGCGCGGGGCGCGTGCGCCGGCGGCCGCCCCGGGCGGCTCGCGCCTCGGGATCATCTTCCTCACGGTGTTCGTCGACCTGGTCGGCTTCGGGATCATCCTGCCGATCCTTCCGTACTACGCGCAGCGCTTCGGAGCGCAGGGCCTGGGCTTCGGGGCGCTCGTCGGCTCGTACTCGCTGATGCAGTTCCTCGCCACCGCGCTCCTGGGACGGC
>DASPXO010000305.1:0-2791 GCA_035637235.1 Gemmatimonadales bacterium
GAGGCCGTTGGTGCAGATGACATTGACCTGCCCCGAGTAGACCTTGAAGGACAGGGCGGCGGGCGCGTTGGGGCTCAAATCGTAGGTGAACTGTCCGTCGTAGCTGCAGGAAAAGCCCTGCGCTGCGTTGGGGTCGGGAAGCTGGTACGAACACGGCGTATTCGCGACGGGCGTGAACACCTGCAGCTCGGACACCGAATAATTGGAGTCGTCCCCTTCGACGCCATAGACGCGCAGGTAGCGGCCGGTCGTCGGGGACAGCACGGGGCTGTCGCGTGTGAGCAATCCGCTGCCGCTGCTCACTATGGGGAACGTATACAGCGGATTCCACGACGCTCGATCGCTCGAAATGTCCACCTGGAACGAATGGCGATCCGCCTGCAGCGTGAGCTGCGTGACCGGAAATGCCGTGCCAAGGTCCACGATCAGCGGCGCCGTCAGCGCCGTTGCCGTCGGGCAGACCGAATTCGAAGTCGAGCACAGTCGCAGGACCGTTGCATACCGAGGGTCGTTCCAGTCGGTCCCGCCGTCGGGGGCAAACTCGCCGTTGGTCACGAAGGGCTCGGGACCGTAGGTGGGACTTCCGACCGAGATCAACGCAGCCGCCGGGGTGGTTCCCTTCGTGTCGTAAAGCGAGAGCTGGGCCACCGAGTAATCGCCGTTGCCCGACACGGCCCAGATCCGCGCGTAGCGACCCGAGAAGCTTGCGGGGGGCGTCCCCGAGAGGCCACGCGTGTGCAGCCCGTCCGAGTCGATGGCCGGAAACTGGCCGACCGGCAACCAGTTGTAGCCGTCGGTCGAATAGTCGAGCTGGAACACGTTCCGGTCGGCCTGAACGATCGGACCGCTGGCGCAATTCGATGCGTTGCCGCACAGATCCGTGACCGCTCCGAGATCCACGACCAGGGCGTGCGCGGAACCCGTGCTCGGCAGGACGACGGCGTGCTTGTCGTTCCATGCGGTCCCGTCCGAGACCGGCGTCCCATCGACGATCTGCGCGGGAAGCGGGCCGATCGCCGGCTGGTAGAGCGTCAGGAGGTTGCCGCCAACATCGCGAACCTGAAGCTCGGATACCGAGTAATTGCCGTCGCCCGAGTAGGCCGACACGCGGAGATAGCGCGCGCTGAAGGTCTCAACCAGGGACGCGGGGCAGCCTTGCTTCGCCGGCAGGCTGCTGGCGCCGCGGGTGCGTAAACCTGAGTCGGATCCGGACGCGAACTGTCCGTAGCACTGCCACTGCGCCCCGTCGCTCGAATACTCGAAAAGGTAGGCGTTCTTGTCGCCCTGGAAGATCGGGCCCTTGCAGGTCGAAGCGCTGCCGCAGATGTTGGTGATCACTGCGCCGAGATCGACGGTCAATCCGTAGGTCGGTCCCACCAGGGGCAGGATGACGGTGTAGGTCGGGTCGTCCCACGAGGTTCCATCCGCCGCGAATACGCCGTCAGTGACGAGGCCGGCATCCGGGCCGCGATTCGAATGCGTCGCGAGGCTCTTGGGATTCTGGCTGGTGGAGGCCACGTCCTTGAAAGTCAGGCTGAACTGGCTCATGCCCGCCAGGTCGTACCCGTTGAGGAATGCGCTGATGTGGTCGCAATACGGGTAACCCTCGTCCAGCGCGCACAACGCGTACGCGTCGTCGGTGCAGCTGACGTGCTGAGTGCCGGTTCCGAACATCGGCCCGCCCGGCGGATTGCTCGGATCGTTCGGGTACAGGGGATCGATGTCGGCGGCCGCCTTCGTCCAGCCAACATTGAGCGATGGCCGCAGGTCCGTGAACAGCTTGTTGGCGACCGCGTCGCCGGACGGAGCGCCGGCCACACACTGAAGCACCTGTGCGTGCACCGGCGGCGGGGCAACGCTCGCTGCGAGCATCAGCAGCGCGAACGCAGCAAGCGTGCGGCCAACGGATAATAGGCGACATGAACGACATGCGCAGGTGGTCATCGCTCCCTCTTGCCCCCCTCGGCCCCCCGAGAACTTGACATCGCTAGGCACAGACTCGGACGCCGACCGTCCCAGGAGCCGTGGGCACAGCTCTACCGGGCCTCGGAACAGTTGCCGCTGTTCACGTTACACCAGGTTGCGCGAACGGAGTCCTTTCCTCCACCGGTCACCGTCACCTTGCAGTACAAGCTCCCGGCAGCAGTCACGGGGTGGCGGCATGTATGGCCGGGTTCGACGGTCCCGCAGGCCACCGGAAATTCGGTGCCATCGGCATCGACTAACGTGATATCGATCTGGAGCTCGTGACCCGCTGCGTTGACGACCTCGCATGCGCCCAGGTCGCCGGCGAGAAAGGTTAGTGATCCCGAGACCAAGGTCGTCGCCGCCTCGGCCAAGCCGGCTCCGATGAGAATGGCCAAGCCCAGTATTGCTGCGTACAGTTTCATGGCTCTCCTCCCGTAGGGGGTACGTTCGCTCGGAATACCGCGTGTGGACTACCCGTTGTCAGCCCTCCCACATCCCCTCCCACCCCCTGCCCCCGCGCGCCCGCCCTCGGACAACCCCGGCTGTACCATCGGCTATCCCTCGGCCGCCGAGGGACCGCAGGGGCCTGTTCCCAGGTGGCCCCACGTCCGAGTCGAGGCATTATCTCACTACCAGCGCCAGGGTTTGTGGGAACTCAGCGCGGCGGCCGAGGCCTGGCTGGCCGAATTGATTCATCGGCGCCCGACCCAGTGGCGGCAGGATGTCGAGCGCGGCCTCCCCCTCCTGCAGGAGCATGGACCCGAGCGCCTCCTGGCGGCCTTCACCGCGGGCGTGCGCCAGCATGCGATCGGCGCCGAATACG
>DASPXO010000306.1:0-2427 GCA_035637235.1 Gemmatimonadales bacterium
CGAGCCCGGCGCCGGGCGCGGGGCCGGCGGACTCGCAATGATCGTATATAAATAGCCTATTCCGGGCATGGCGGAAAGTAGAGGCGTTGTGGCGCGGTGTCAACCGTTCTGTGTGCAATCTGCAGCGATAGATCAACAAACTGATTGCCGGCGCACATATGCTTGTCGCATGTCAACTGAATCGCGCAAAAACTGCAAAGATCTGGACACGCTGTTTTTCAGCCGTCCAACGACTGCACGAAGTGCCACAACTCGATGGCCGAAAATTCACCGAAGCGCTCCTGGATCTCGCGCTCCGACAATTCCAGGAAGATCCAGCCGGTCGTGCGGCGTCGCTCCCCGCTCACGAAGTGCACCCGCCCGCGCACCGCCCCCGGCCCCACCTCGGCGTCCGGCTGCATCTCGATGTAGACCTCCCAACGCTCGTCGCCGCGCTTCAGCTCGCCCATGTGCTTGGAGCGCTCCTGGCCCGGGAACGCGGCGCTCATCAGGCGGACGGGCGGACCGGCGGACCGGCGGTCAGAGAGGCGCTCACGGCAGATAGAGTACGCTCCCCCGAAGCTTCCTGCCAGTTACATTACCCCTCCGATGAACTGTCCCGCCTGCGGAGCGACCGTCGCCGCCGCCGCGAAGTTCTGTCACAGGTGCGGCGCCCGGGTGATGGGCGCCCAACCCACCGGCTGGCGGCTCGGCCTGCCTTGGGCGGTCGCAGGAGTGGCGCTGGGAGCCCTGGCGACGGTTCTGGTGCTCCGCGTCGGGGCGGGCGGGGAGCGGGGAGCAGGACCCGCCGGCGCCCTTGCAGGTACCGCTCGCGTTTCCCCGCTCCCCGCTCCCGACATTTCGCAAATGTCTCCCGAGGAGCGCGCCACCCGACTGTACAACCGCGTGATGATGCTGCACTCGCAGGGCAAGGTCGACAGCGCCGAGTTCTTCCTGCCGATGGCGCTCCAGGCGTACGCCATGCTCGCGGCGCCGGACGTCGACGCGCGCTACCATATCGGCGTGCTCGAGCTGACCGCGGGCCGGTCCGCCCCGGCGCTCGCGCAGGCGGACACGATTCGCCGCTCCGTGCCGACCCATCTTTTCGCCTTCATGCTGCGCGCGCGGGCGCTCGCGCTGGCGGGCGACGGCGACGGCGCAAGCCGCGCATACCGTGATTTCCTGAAGCACGAGGCGACGGAGCGCGCCCGCGGCCGTCCCGAATACGCCGACCACGCGGAGAACCTCGACGCGCTCCACGAGCAAGCGAGCCGGGCGACCGGCGGGAAGACCGGTGGCCGCTAACGGCACCGGCCCGGCGCGGACGATCCGCGTCGCGCACAGTCCCGACGCCGACGACGCGTTCATGTTCTGGGCGCTCGCCGCCGGCAAGATCGACACCGGCGGCCGGCGCTACGTGCACGAGCTCGCCGACATCGAGTCGCTGAACCGCCGGGCGATGCGGGGGGAGCTCGAAGTCACGGCGGTGTCGCTCCACGCGTACGCGCACCTCGCCGACCGCTACGCGCTGCTCGCGCACGGGGCGAGCATCGGCGACCGCTACGGACCCCGCGTGGTGGCGCGCGCGCCACGCCCGCCCGACCCGCGGGCCACGCTCGCCGACCCGGCCACGCTCGTGGCGGTGCCGGGTGAGCTCACCACCGCGTTCCTGGCGCTCAGGCTCTACCAGCCTGCCGTGCGGCACGTCGTGGTCCCGTTCGACCGGATCGAGGACTACGTCACCGCCGGGCACGCCGCGGCCGGCGTGCTGATCCACGAGGCGCAGCTCACCTACGCCGACCGCGGCCTGCACCTCTGGGTCGATCTGGGCGAGTGGTGGCACGAGGAAACCGGGCTACCCCTGGCGCTCGGCGGGAACGTCGTGCGGCGCGACCTGGGCGCTGCGCTGATGGGGAGCATCGCGTGGGACCTGAAGGCGAGCATCGAATACGGCCTCGCGCACCGGGCCGAAGCGCTCGCGCACGCCGGAGCGTTCAGCCGCGGGCTCGACGCGACGCGCACCGACCGGTTCGTCGCCATGTACGTGAACGCTTACACCGTGGACTACGGGGCCGTGGGGCGGCGCGCCGTGGCCGAACTGCTCGGGCGCGCCCACCGGGCGGGCTTGGTCCCCGCGCCGGTGAGCCCGACGTTCGTCGCGGCAGGCGCCTGACCCGGGCCTGTCCAGACCGGCCCCGCGGCGACATTTTGCAGAGGATGACCGAGGAGGCCTGATTGCCGGCCGAAACCAGCGGGCCCGTGCAGGTGCTGGTCGTGGACGATGAGGAGCCGATCCGCGACGCCCTCAAGAAGTTCCTGACGCAGCAGCAGTTCGAGGTGTACGCCGCCGGGTCGGGCGACGAGGCGCTGCAGCAGCTCCAGCGGCACCGCATCGCACTGATGCTGTGCGACGTTCGCATGCCGGGCACGTCCGGCATCGACCTCGTG
>DASPXO010000307.1:0-3531 GCA_035637235.1 Gemmatimonadales bacterium
TAGTGCGCGTAGTAGTCGAGCGGTAACCCGTAGACGAGGAGCTCCCGGAACCGCGCCGCGGCACTGGCGGTCGTCTCGAACTCCCCCGGCAGGCCGAGCGTGAGGTACGACTTCGCCTTGGCGAGCTCCGCGTCGGGAATCGGCTCGTCACGGACACGGCGCAGCTCCTTCAGGAATTCGATCAGGGAGCTGTCGGTCTTCGCCGTGACGACGGAGGCGCTGGCGACGAACGGGCCGGCCAGGCGTCCCGCCGAGAACTGGGAGAACGCGCCGTAGGTGTAGCCGTGGGTCTCGCGCAGATTCTGGTTCAAGCGCGAGGTGAACGCGCCCCCGAGGATCGTGTTCAGGACCTGCAAGGCGAAATAGTCCGGATTCGAGCGCGCGATCCCGACGTGCCCGATCCGGATGACCGACTGCGCCGCGCCGGGTTTGTCCACCAGGTACACCGCGCGCGCGACCGGGGGCGGCGGCACGGTGGCCGCCGCGGCCGGGACGTCGCCGCGCTGCCACGCGCCCAGCCGCGCGGCGACCATCCGACGCGCTTCGGCCAGGGTCACGTCGCCGACCACCAGGATGCGCGCCGCGTTGGGACGGTAGTACGCCCGGTAGAACTCCGCCACGCGGTCACGGCTGAGCGCCCCGGTCGAGGACTCCGTGCCGGTGAGCGGCCTCCCATACGGGTGGGCCGCGCCATAGACGACGGCCGGAAAGGCGATGCTGGCGATCGCCACGGGGTTGTCCCCCTGCTGCACGATCTGCGCCCGCCGCAGCTCGCGCTGGCGCGCGACCTCGGAGTCCGGGAAGGTCGGCCGGAGCAGCACGTCCGCCAGCAGGTCGAGCGCGGGCTCGAGCCGCCGCTTCGGGACGTGGACCGACACGGTGGCCACGTCCAGGTTCGCGAAGCTGTTGAGCTGTGCGCCGAGGAACGCCGCTTGGTCCGCGATCTCGAGCGCCCCGCGCTTGCCCGCCCCTTGCTGCAGCATCGTGGCGGTGAATGTCGCGAGCCCCGCGAGGTCCGCGGGATCCCGCACCGACCCGGCGTCGAGCACCACCTGCACGTCGACGACCGGCACCTTGTGCATCTCCACCACGCGCAGCTCGAGCCCGTTCGGGAGCGTCGCCTCCCGCACGGCGGGGAGCTGCAGCGCGGGCGGCGGCGGCAGCGTGGGAGGGCTACTGCGATCAACGGCCTGGGCGGTCAGGCGGTCGGGCGGATGGGCGGACAGGAAAACCCCCAGCACCGCCAGCACGGCCGCGCACCGTCCCAAACCGACCGCCTGACCGCCCGACCGCCTGACCGCCTGCTTCGCCCGACCGCCTGACCGCCCGACCGCCTGTTTCCGCCCGACCGCCTGCCTCACGGCGTCGCCTCCCGCTTCACCGCCAGCTCCGGCTTTCCCTGCGGCACCACGCTCATCACGACGCGGTGCGCCTCGGTCAGGTAGCGTCGCGCCGCCCGCTGCACGTCCGCCGGCGTCACCTTGCGGTAGCGATCGAGGTCCTGCTGGAAGTAATCCGGCGTGCCGACGAAGTAGTTGTAGAAGTTCAGCTGGTCCGCCTTGCCGCCGAACCCGCCGACGCGCTCCAGGCGCGCCAGGAACTGGGCCTCGAACGTGTTCCGCGCTCGCTCCACCTCGCGCGCGGTCGGACCCGCGCCGGCGAGCATCTTCAGCTCCTCGTCGATCACGCGCTGCAGCTCGGTCAAGTCGTGGCCCGGGCGCGCCGTCGCGTACAGCTCGAACTTGCCGTCAATCCGGCCGCCGTCCTGGAACGCCACCACCTCGGTGGCGATCTGCAGGTCGTACACCAGCCGCTTGTACAACCGCGACGGCCGGCCGCCGGCGAGCACGTTGGCGAGCACGTCGAGCGTGGCGTCGTCGGCCGCGAAGGCCTTGGCGGTGTGCCACGCGTCGTACACGCGCGGCAGCTGCACGCGGTCCTCGAGCGTCGCGTACGCGTCCGCCTGGAGCTGCACCGGCGGCGCGGGCGTGCGGGTCACGGCGGGGCCGCGGGGGATGTCGCCGAAATAGCGCTCGGCGAGCCCTCGGGCGTCGCGCGGCGTGAGATCGCCCGCGATCACGAGCGTCGCATTGTTCGGCGTATAGTACGTGCGGAAGAACTGGCGCACGTCCTCGAGTGTCGCGGCCTCGAGGTCCGTCATCGAGCCGATCACCGGCCAGCTGTACGGATGGGCCGGCGGATAGAGCCGGCTCAGGATGTTCTCCTCCGCGAGCCCGTACGGCCGGTTCTCGTAGCTCTGGCGCCGCTCGTTCTGCACCACGCCACGCTGCAGATCCACCTTCTCCGCGGTGATCTCCGGGAGCAGGAACCCCATCCGATCGGAATCGAGCCACAGCATGAGGGCGAGCGCGTTGCTCGGCCCGTCCTCGTAGTAGTTGGTCCGGTCCTCGGTGGTCGACCCGTTGTTGTCTCCCCCCGCGCCTTCGAGCAGCTTGTCGAAGTCGCCCGTCGGTACGTGCTGCGACCCCATGAACATGATGTGCTCGAACAGGTGCGCGAATCCCGTCCGCCCGGTCTGCTCGTCGGCCGAGCCGACGTGGTACCAGATGTTCACCGCCACGAGCGGGACCGAGTGGTCCTCGTGCAAGAGCACCTCCAGCCCGTTGGGGAGCGTGAACGTCTCGTATGGAACCCGAAGCGACTGGGCGGTCAGGCGGTCAGGCGGACGGGCGGACAGAAAGACCGACAGCACGAGCGCCGCTTTTCCGACCGCCTGTCCGGCCGTCCGCCAGTCCGCCATCCTTCCGACCGCCTGACCGCCCGACCGCCTGACCGCCCTTAAAAGCATCATCACTCCTTTGATTCTCGGGCGCCGCCGCGCACCACCCGGGATGGCATCGTCACGCGGGAGATTTGCATCCGAAACTCCGGCGGCGCAACTTCCGTACGGCGCGCGAGAGGAGAACCGATGATCGGCCTGCTGGTCGCAGCCGTGGCGCTGGGCGGCGGATTCGTTGCGGCGAAGACCTTCGTGAAGCGCCGCCTGCGCTTCGTCGACGCG
The DNA here is from genome assembly GCA_035637235.1 of Gemmatimonadales bacterium. Lineage (GTDB taxonomy): Bacteria > Gemmatimonadota > Gemmatimonadetes > Gemmatimonadales > GWC2-71-9 > DASUAL01. The sequence goes on from DASPXO010000307.1 coordinate 3,023, forward strand.
ATTCACAGGCCGGCGGCGCCGCTCGTCGCGGGGCTCGCGGCGGCCGCAGTCGCGCTGCCCGTCGCGGCGCTCCCCCTCGTGACGGTCGGAACCGCGCTGGCCTTCGGGGCGGGCGTGGCGGGCGGCGTGGCGAGCGGGCGGAAGGACGCCGCCGGCGGCTAGACGACCTTGAGCTCGCGGATCGGCGACGCCGACGCCGCCTCGGGCCGGCCCGCCACGCTGCGCAGCGCCCGCACGGCGGCCGTCGCGAACGTCTTTCCCGCCCCTTTCTCCACTTCCTCGAGCGCGCTCCACTTCGGAAACGCGGGGCGCACGGGCGTCGCCATCTGCAGCGTCTCGAACGCATCCGCCACGGCGAGAACCTTCACCGTCACGGGAAGCGAGAGCGCCTCGATGTCCCAGTCCTCGCCCACGATCTCGTAGTAGTGCCCGTACTCCGCGATGAGCTGGGCCGCGCCCCGCATGACCCGCGCCACCGCGACCGTGGAGTCCGTGACCGACCGCGAGAG